>NZ_QPQX01000007.1:0-176255 GCF_005234805.1 Enterococcus sp. ARL09-542 | reverse complement strand
CTCTCTTCGGGTTTTCGGTCTGTACTGAAATCAAGGTATTATTGGGAATCCCAGCTTAAATCATAGATACCGTAAGGGATTTTATTCTTTATTTAAAACTTTGCAACAGAACCTTTTTTTGCTATACTATCTCTTAGAATACAAGAAAGGAATTCTACTCTATGTTATTTACTAATAAAAGCTTTCACGTCTTCCAAGCTTCGAGCTTGGAAGAACGAATGCAGGAAATTCGTAAAGAGATCCAACCGATTTTTCAGCAAATTGGTGAAAAAGTCTGCCCTTTTTTCACAGAAAAGCTAGACACTCCTTTTTATCTGCATATCGCACAGCACCGACGGCGAAGTGTCTATCCTCCAGAAGAAACTTGGGCAGCTTTTGGACCAAACAAGCGAGGTTATAAGATGGATGCCCACTTCCAGATCGGTATTACTCGTGAGTATGCTTTTGTCTGGTTAAGTGTGATTGATCAGCCGAAAAACCAACAGCAAATCGCTCGCTGCTGGTCAGAGAAACCGGCACTGTTTGAAACTCTACCTCAAGATTTTGTCCTCTCTCTGGATCATACGCAATATGGCTATCAGCCGATCCGAGAATGGCCCGCTGCTCTAGAGCGGCTGACTACTGTAAAAAAAAGCGAATTACAGATTGGCAAAGTCTATCTCAAAGATCAGATTTCTACGCTCACTATGGAGCAACTGTTAGCAGATTATCGCTTGCTGCTGCCGCTTTATCGGAATCGCGAAGAGTTACCGATACTTAACCAAGAAGGGAATTAAGAAAAATGGAACGACAAAATCGCCGCTCTCAAAATCAACCACCAAAAAAACGGAAGACTTTACTGATTGTTCTTCCTCTGCTCTTATTGCTTGTAGTAGGTGGCTTTTTCGGCTATCGCTATTATGACAAACAGCAACGACAAAATCAGGCAGAGAAAGTCGTCCACTCATTCATTGAGAACCTTTCAAAAAACAAATTCGACAAATTACCATCCTTGATTCTTTCTGATAGCGCAGAAAGAAATGGTTATACCAATGATCAAGTAGCAGAAAAATATCAAACAATTTTCAGCGGAATTGATGCTGCCAACATCAAGGGTTCCAAAATCACTTTAAGCGACGATGTCAAAAATGCAGATTATCAGTTTACGTATCAGTTATCTCTCACTACTAGCTTGGGGGAAATCAAAGATCTGAATTATTCCGGAACCATCAAATTTGAAAAAGAACAGCCAAAAATCGATTGGGCTCCAAACCTGATTTTCCCTGACATGGCTGGACAAGATAAAGTAAGTATTTCTGTTGATGAGGCTGTTCGAGGTGAAATAGTGGATCGCAACAAATCACCACTGGCTGCTAATGGCACCTTGTACCAGCTTGGGGTGATTCCCGGACAATTAGGAGATGGAGAGGACAAAGAGTCAAGAATCAAAGCGATCGCTAAGCAGTTTGACCTGACTGAGAAAGCGATCCAGCAAGCATTGGATCAATCTTGGGTGCAAGACGATTACTTTGTTCCTTTGAAAATCGTGGAACCCACAGCTGATCTCCCAACCGGTGCAAGCATTCAAGAAACCGCGGGCAGAACCTATCCATTAGGTGAAGCCGCTGCACAATTGATTGGTTATGTAGGAGACATTACGGCTGAAGATGTTGAAAAAGATGATACATTAGCCAGCAATGGAAAAATTGGCCGCTCTGGTCTCGAGGCAGCTTTTGACAAAGAACTTCGAGGAAAAAACGGTGGTAAGATAGCGATCACCGATGAAAAAGGCACAGAGCGAAAAGCATTGATCGAAACGAAAAAAACTGACGGCAAAACGATTCAACTCACGATCGATGCCAAAGCACAGAAAATCGCTTTTGATTCCCTTAAGGATCAGGCTGGTTCTACCGTGGTCACTGAACCAACCACAGGGGATCTGCTCGTTCTAGCTAGTTCTCCAAGTTTTGATCCCAATAAAATGACCAACGGAATTTCACAAGAGGACTATGATGCTTACCATAACAACAAAGATCTACCATTTATCAGCCGCTTTGCAACTGGTTATGCTCCCGGTTCAACCTTTAAAACAATCACAGCAGCCATCGGTTTAGACAATGGAACGATCAATCCAGAAACCGTCCTTTCAATCAACGGATTGAAATGGCAAAAAGATAGCTCTTGGGGAGATTACTTCGTGACTCGGGTCAGCGATGTCGCATCCGTTAACTTGCGTAACGCTCTCGTCTATTCGGATAATATCTATATGGCTCAACAAACATTGGCGATGGGTGAAGACAAATTCCGTGCTGGTTTGGAGAAATTTATTTTCGGTGAAGAATTGGACTTGCCGATTGCCATGAACCCTGCACAAATCAGCAATGACAAATCCTTCAATTCTGAGATTTTGCTGGCAGACACTGGCTATGGCCAGGGAGAATTGTTGATCAATCCAATTCAACAAGCAGCGATGTACTCTGTTTTCGCCAATCAAGGATCTCTGGTTTATCCACGATTAGTGATGGGTGCAGAAACAAAGACGAAAAAAGAGTTGATTTCACCAGAGACGATTTCACTGATCAATGAGGATTTGAAAGCTGTCGTTACCGATGAGAATGGGACAGCCCATTCCCTAGCAGCTCTCGGTTTACCTCTTGCTGCCAAAACTGGAACAGCTGAGATCAAGGAGAAACAAGATGAGAAAGGACAGGAAAATAGCTTCTTATTTGCTTTCGATGCCCAGAATCAAAAGTATTTGATGGTGTCCATGCTAGAAGATCGACAAGAAAACTCTTCTGCTACAGCATTAGCCCCAGAACTTTTGTCTTATCTTTCCGAAAACTATAACTAAATAATAAAACTACCCCAAAAGGCACGCTGCTTCAGTAAGCAGCGTGCCTTTTGTTTTTTTTGGGTTTATTCCCTATTCACCTAAACCTACGCGCGCAAAAATCGTATCCACTTGCTTTAAATGATGATGATAATCAAATGCATCATCCAAGTCTTTTTCACTTAACGTAGACATAATGGTTTGGTCAGCTTCTAACAATGGTCGAAAATCCCGTTGTTCGTCCCAAGCTTGTGCCGTCTTCGGCTGAACAAGATCATATGCCTGTTCTCGAGTCATGCCATGATCGATCAATTTCAACATAACACGTTGACTATAGATCAAGCCAAAAGTCGCATTCATATTACGTTTCATATTTTCTGGGAAAACAGTCAGATTTTTGACGATCGTTCCAAAACGATTGAGCATATAATCAATCAAAATCGTTGTATCCGGGATAATAATCCGTTCTGCAGAAGAGTGAGAGATATCACGTTCATGCCAAAGAGAAACATTTTCATACGCCGTCACCATATGACCGCGGATCACTCGTGCTAATCCCGCCATATTTTCTGAACCAATAGGATTGCGTTTGTGCGGCATTGCGGAAGACCCTTTTTGCCCTTTAGCAAAAAACTCTTCAACTTCTCTTGTTTCTGATTTTTGCAATCCACGGATTTCTGTCGCAAATTTTTCAATGCTTGTTGCAATCAGTGCCATGGAAGCAAAATATTCTGCATGGAGATCTCGCGGCAACACTTGCGTAGAGATTTCTTGAGGACGAATCCCCAACTTGTTACATACATATTCTTCAACAAATGGCGGAATGTTGGCAAATGTTCCTACTGCGCCGCTGATTTTCCCAGCTTCAACTCCAGCCGCCGCTCGTTCGAAACGTTCAATATTGCGTTTCATTTCAGAATACCACAAGGCAAGCTTCAACCCAAATGTCGTCGGTTCGGCATGCACCCCATGGGTCCGTCCCATCATGACAGTATATTTGTGTTCTTTTGCTTTTTCACCAATGATAGCTGTGAATGTTTCTAGATCTTTACGGATTAAGTCATTCGCTTGCTTCATCAAGTAACCATAAGCCGTATCTACCACATCAGTAGAAGTCAGCCCATAGTGGACCCACTTACTTTCGTCACCAAGCGATTCAGAGACAGCCCGGGTGAATGCGACCACATCATGACGCGTCTGTGCTTCGATCTCTAAGATACGGTCGATATCGAAAGTTGCCTTCTCTCTAATTTTTTCCACATCTTCTTTGGGAATCTCACCAAGCTCGGCCCACGCCTCATCAGCTAAGATTTCGACTTCTAGCCATGCTTGGTATCGATTTTGATCTGTCCAAATTTTGCCCATCTCAGGTCTTGTATAACGTTCTAACATGCGTTACTCTCCTTTAATCCCAAATATTCGTCTGATAGATTTCTTCCAATGAAGCAGTAATGTCTTCGGTCAACAACGTAATGTGTCCCATTTTCCGACCGCTCTTTGCTTCTTCTTTGCCATAATAATGGAATTGCCAATCTGGCTTATGAGCAATCAGGTCATATGTTTCAATGAGTTCATCACCTAAGATGTTCACCATGACCGCATCACTCAACAGTTTAACCTCTGCAAGCGGCCAACCGCAGATCCCACGTACATGGGCATCAAACTGGCTCATAGAACAAGCTTCAATCGAGTAATGACCTGAATTATGTGGGCGTGGTGCCAACTCATTCACATATAGTCCGCCGCTTTTCGTTAAGAACAGCTCGATCGCTAAAACACCGCGTAAATCAAGGGCTTGCGCAATCACACGCGCGATCCGTTCTGCTTCCTCCGCTACCTCAGAATCGATTCGAGCAGGTGCAATCGTTTGATGCAAGATATTGTTGCGGTGGATATTTTCAACCACTGGGAAAGTGGTGATTTCACGACCATTCCCTGCCACCATGATCGAGAGTTCTTTTTCGTAAGGGATCCATGCTTCTAATTCACAAGTTCCTTCTCGCAAAAGATTCATCGAAGGCGCTAAATCAGCTGTGCTGTATAAAACATATTGCCCTTTGCCATCATAGCCTCCTCGAGTCGTTTTCAATACACAAGGATAGCCGATACTCTCGATGGCATCTTGAATATCGGTAGGACTGATGATTGTCGCATAAGGTGCAATAACAATATTATTGGCTTCTAAAAAAGATTTTTCTAACAAGCGATCTTGGGTGATTGCCAATAGATCAGTTCCCTGAGGAATATTTGCATAGGGCAAAATCGAATTCAAAGCCTCTACGCTGACATTCTCAAATTCATAAGTAATCACATCAGAACGCCTCGCCATTTCTTCCAGTGCAAAGACATCGTCATAAGCAGCAACAATATGCCAGTCAGCTACTTGTGCTGTCGGACAATTGGCTGTTGGATCCAGCACGCCGACACGGAAACCCATTTTTTTGGCACTCATTGCCATCATACGCCCCAATTGTCCGCCGCCAACGATTCCGATCGTCGCATTGGGCATCAAAGGTTTAATCAAGTTGATCACTACTTTCCACTACTTTTTCTTTCAACGTCTTTCTTCGTTGATCCAACTTTTCCGCTATTCCTAAATCATACATGGAAAGCATCTGAGCTGCAAGTAGTCCCGCATTGATTGCACCAGCTTTTCCAATCGCTGTCGTTGCCACAGGAACGCCTCTCGGCATCTGTACGATGGAAAGTAACGAATCCAATCCATTTAATGTTCGTGATTGAACGGGTACGCCAATCACGGGTAACGTTGTTTTTGCAGCGACCATACCTGGCAGATGAGCGGCACCGCCAGCACCAGCAATGATTACTTTCAGCCCTTTTTCTCTTGCATTTTCGGCAAAGGAAAACATCAAGTCCGGTGTCCGATGAGCCGAAACAACCTTTTTGATATAGGGAATCCCAAGCTCCTCTAAAATCTCACAACTGTGTTTCATCGTCTCCCAATCCGACGTACTGCCCATAATGACTGCTACTTGTTCCATAAGACAACTCCCTTCGATTATTCACTTAAATACTAGCAAGTGACATCCATAAAGTCAAAAGAAAATCGAACTATAGAAAAAATACGAGATATATTGTTCGTCTTTTAACAAAAGATTATTTCTTCTCTCTAAAACAAAAAAAGCATCCTGTTGACCAGAATGCTTTCGTAAATCAAACTTCGTTAAATTCTCCTGATTCGACCGCTTCTTTTTTTGGTAAGCCATTGAATAAAAGATTCAAGATAATCGCAGTCATGCTGCTCATAACAATTCCGTTACCAGTAAACATTTGCAAGGTTTCAGGTAAGCGGCTAAATAAAGTTGGCATAATGTTGAACCCTAAGCCGAATCCCAGTGAAACAGCGATAATCAGCAAATTTTTGTCATTTGAATAGTCGACTTTCGACAACATTCTCATCCCTTGGACAGCCACCATGCCGAACATGACTAACATCCCGCCACCCAATACAGCTTCAGGAATGATTTGCGCCAAAGCACCAACTTTCGGAAACAAACCTAATATAATCAAAAAGACCGCAGAGAAATAAATCGGTTTACGGGTTTTGATACCAGATAACTGTACGAGCCCTACATTTTGTGAGAAGCCCGTATAAGGGAATGTGTTGAAGATTCCGCCCAGAATCACTGCTAACCCTTCAGCCCGATAACCTTTTTTCAATGATTCTGATGAAACAGGTTGTCCTGTAATATCTCCCAGTGCAAAATAGACCCCCGTAGACTCCACCATACTAACGATTGAAATAATGATCATCAATAAAATCGACCAAATATCAAACGTTGGTAACCCAAAGTAAAACGGCTGCGGCAAATGAAAGACAGGCGCGTGAGAAATCGCGGATAAATCAACTAACCCTAAGACAGCTGCTAGCAAAGTTCCGCCGATCAAACCGATCAAAACAGCAATCGAACGAAGAAATCCTTTGGCAAAAATCTGAATACCAATAATTAATGCAATCGTGACAAAACCTAAGAGTAAATTGTCTGGTGCGCCAAAGGAAGCTGCGGCAGCATCCCCACCACCGATTTTGGTAATGGCAACGGGGATCAACGTCAAACCAATCACTGTAATGACAGTTCCCGTAACCAATGGCGGAAACAAGACTTTGATTTTTGAGAAGACACCGGAGATCAAAACAACAAAAATACCAGAAGCAATAATGGCTCCATAAATGGCACCGATCCCTGACTTAGTTCCGATCAAAATCAATGGTGAAACAGCTTGGATGGCACAGCCCAAGACAACCGGCAATCCGATCCCGAAGAAACGGGTGACGGTCAATTGCAGCAATGTTGCTACCCCGCACATAAAAATATCAATGGAAATCAAATAAGTCATTTGGGCTTCATTAAATCCTAACCCGGTTCCAATCAATAGTGGTACTGCGACAGCACCCGCATACATCGCGAGCAAGTGCTGCAACCCTAAGACAGCAGAGCGTCCATTTTGTTCGTTCATTAAGCGTCACCCTCCAAGAAAGTTGCTTTACCCTCGGATAAGGAAGCGATCCGCGCGAGAGAAACAACAGGAATCGACATTTCTTCAAGCAATGCTCGTCCAGATTGGAAGGATTTTTCAATGACGATTCCGATACCAGCAACCGTTGCACCGGCTTGCTGGCACAATTCGATCAATCCTTTTGCTGCTTGGCCATTTGCTAAAAAGTCATCGATGATCAATACATTGTCTTCCGCAGACAAAAATTTCCGAGAAATCGATACTTGACTCGTGACTTGCTTGGTAAAGGAATAAACCGAGGCTGTCAATAATTCTTCGTCCATTGTCAGACTTTTGGCTTTACGGGCAAAAATCATTGGCACACCTAATGTTTGTGCCGTAAATAAAGCTGGTGCAATCCCTGAAGCTTCGATAGTCACTACTTTAGTAATCTGCTCTGCTTGAAATCGTTTGGCAAATGTCGTGCCGATTTCCTGCATTAATTCCGGATCCACTTGGTGCGTTAAAAAACTATCAACTTTCAGAACGCCATCACCTAAAACATTTCCGTCTTTTTCGATCCGTTCGATCAACTTTTTCATCCTATACCTCTTTCCTTTCCATTTAGGCCTATCAACAAAAAAACACCTTTTTTGCTAAAGCAAAAAAGGTGCATCAATGGCACTTTTTTTACTTATAGTCCGATATTTACGGTATCGGGTAGAGACTGTCGACCTTATTACGACGATATACAAGTTAAATTTTATGAATAATAGGTTCGATTATGCCGAAGATTGATTAAAAAGGCAAGTTTAGAAAACTCTTCCAAAATAAGAATGTTCTCATTTTATTTCTCAACGCTCACTAATCAGGTTTTTCCATTTCCCGATAGTGCTGCATTTTTTTGCTGAATAACTCTCCATTGGAAGGTGGTGTATAGGTGATTGCATTGGCGCCTGCTTCGATCGTTTCTAAAATACTTTCATCTGTAGGGCCTCCAGTAGCGATGATTGGCAATTCAGGATACCGCTCGCGAAAATAACGAACAGTCTCAGCGGTTTTTTTTCCAGCACTGATATTGATCACTTTGACACCTAACTTCAATTTTTCATCAATTTTGGTATATTTACTAGTTACGGTACTGATCACAGGAATATCAATGACCTTACAGACCTGCTCCACAGTTTTCAGTGGTGTCGGACCATTTAGCACCACACCAATGGAACCTTGCGCTTCTGCAAACATGCTCATATAAGAAGAACGAAATCCTTGAGTCAAACCTCCTCCGACCCCCGAAAATACGGGAATATCAGCTGCCTCGATAATCGCTTTGGTAATCGCAGGGTGCGGGGTAAAGGGATAGACGGCAATC
Organism: Enterococcus sp. ARL09-542; assembly: GCF_005234805.1. NCBI lineage: Bacteria > Bacillati > Bacillota > Bacilli > Lactobacillales > Enterococcaceae > Enterococcus > Enterococcus sp. ARL09-542. The sequence continues at coordinate 167,616 of NZ_QPQX01000007.1, read as the reverse complement.
ACCGCATCTGCATTGGTATTGCGGATGATTGCAATATCTGTAGTAAAAATGATCGAGCGGATCTGTTTGCCAAAAATTTGAATCCCGCTTGCTTGTCTGATAACTTTAGGAACTTTCACGATATCTTTTCGCAGTTCCGTTGTGATCTTTGGCATGTATTTTTCTTCCATGGGCACCCACTTCTTTCCGTCTATTGGTCGTATTGATTTAAATGATAGGTTTCAATTACACGAATGATTTTCTCTGCATAATCCGGATCTGTGGCATAACCAGCTTCTTGCAATGCTTTGGCAGCTGTTTTGTAGTCTGTTGCCGACAAAACATTTACATAGAGCGCTGGATTCCAGTCTACGCCATTGACAAAGAGCATCGTGTGGTCATCCATGGACTCTTCCCACGAATCATAGACTCGAAAATCGCCTTGGATCGTTACCCACTGCTCATTATAAAACTCTTGGGTATCTAATGTCACTTTTTTACTATGTCCAAATGCTTTGATTCCAAAAAGATTATTGTATTCACTAGCTAGTGTACTTTTGCCCCAATCAGACTCCAAGATGGCTTGCCCTAAAATAATGCTCGGTAAAATACCGTACCCCTTTTGCAATTCCTGTGCATGAGGTGCAATGCGATCAATAAATTCTTGCTGAGTCATTTCTTCACTATCCTCTTGTTTCGGCAAGGGATCGGCTAAACTGTTCATTGAAAAAATAAAAGCAAGCCCAATCAGGAGGATACCTAAAAAGACAAACGGCAGTCGAGTCTTCGTTGTTTTGCGTCGTTTACTCATTTTCTTCCTCCTTTTCTTTTACTTGCTCTAGAAATTCTTCCAGAGTCAGTTGATGTTTTTCAATATATGTAGCAGTTTCTACACCAACATAGCGTAAATGCCAAGGTTCATAATCGATCTGAGTAATGGCCTGCTTTCCTTCTGGGTACCGAATGATAAAGCCGTATTCCCGGGCATGCTCTTGCAGCCACTTGCCGCCATCTGTCTCACCAAATCGGTGGTCCAATACGGTTTCTGGATAAGAATCATACCATTGTCGATCAACTACGTCTACGGCTAAACCCGTATGGTGTTCACTGTAACCTGGTTCTGTCATCGTTCGTTTGGTTGTTTCGATTGCCTTCTCTTTGTTTTGTCCTTGACTCATCAGCATCGTGACATTCTGATCAAAAACAGCCTTTTGCGAGGCGATGGAGCGAAAGGCGGAGATCATCACTAAAGGATGACCAGCTTTTTCTGCGGCAGCTTTTAATTTTTCATAGTCAGAAACGATTCGTTTGTCCACGAGATAGCCATTGGTTAATTTTGCTAATCCCCCCGTATCGATTTCAGTTCCTTTATTCAGGGGGCCCACTAAAACAAGCGCCCAATCATTTAAAGATACTTTAGGAAAATCTTTACTCTTCTGAGAGACTCTTGTTTGTTCTTTTTCACTGCTAGACGCCACTGTCTGACTACTTGCGATTGTTTCGCTGCTCGCTGAATGTTCCTGCTGCAGACTAGCTACCAAACTAATTAATAGAAAGCCAGCAGCAGCTAAGATACCTAAATATTTTTTCAAAAAAACCCTACCTTTAATTATATGTCTCTTCTAAATTCTCTTTGACCCATGCCAACAACTCAATTTTCTCATTCTTGATTTGTTGTTGGACAAAAGCAGGCAGACGGAAGTTCAAAATGTCGTCATAGCCCCATTCATCATACGTAATACTGACTCTTAAATCAAGGTATTGAGTACTTTCTTCAGATTGTGTTAATAATTCCACTTTTGCCAAATCATTTGAAAGCCACGTGCGTGCAATCTGTGTCTTCATTTTCTTGAATTCAGCTACCGCACTTGTTCTCTTTTCGGGATAGATCACCGTTTGACGAACAATTTTTTGAATCAGCATCCATTCATAATCAGAGAACAGCAATTTGATTTTCTGATTTTCAGCAGGTGTCAAACTCGCTGTCCCATTTTTCCAGGCCTCCCATTGTTCTCGATCGATTCCAAGCTGCGTTTCATAGAAACGAGCTTCCGTAGAATATTGTTCAATAACTGTACTTAAAATAATTGCAATAGACACGTTATGCATCATACATCCCTCCTGTATCTATTTTACTGAAAGCTGGACATAAATGGAACTTTTAACTTTGGCTTTGCAATATTTTTAAGATTCACTAAGTTTTGTTATACTAAAAACGAAGGAGCTGATAGAAAATGAAAAAATATCGTTGGGGCATAATTGGCCTTGGAGACATCGCCACACAATTTGCCGCTGGATTTGCAAGCGATGCTAGCGATTTGTACGGTGTCTGTGCCCGCCGTTACTCAAAAGTCCAAGCATTTGCGGAACGTTTCTCGATTCCTCAGGCTTATGAATCTGCTGAAGCAATGTTGGCTGATCCATCGATCGATATCGTCTATATTGCGGTACCAAATGATATCCACCATCACTACATCATGGCAGCACTGGCAGCAGGGAAACACGTTCTTTGCGAAAAAGCGATCACTACAAGTGGCGATGAACTTGCTGAAGAACTGGCCTTAGCCAAAGAAAAAGGATTGGTTTTAGAAGAGGCGATGACCATCTACAACATGCCGCTTTATCACCGTCTAAAAGAAATCGTAGCCTCTGGCAAACTAGGAAAATTAAAAATGATTCAAGCACCTTTTGGCAGTTACAAGGATCCTGATCCTCAAAATCGTTTTTTCAATCCTGATTTAGGCGGCGGTGCACTGCTTGACATTGGTACTTATGCCGTCTCTTTTGCCCGCTTTTTCATGAGTGAGTCACCAAAGGTAGAATTCAGCAGCATGAAGCCTTTTGAAACCGGCGTTGACGAACAATCCGTGACGATTTTGCGTAACCCAGCTGATGAAATGGCCAGTGTGATCCTAACTTTCCAAGCTAAAATGCCAAAAACAGGAATCGTTGCTTTTGAAGAAGGCTATATCACAGTCGAAGAATATCCGCGGGCTGATAAAGCAACCATTCACTATCTTGATGGCTCCAATGAGTTTATTGAAACAGGCGATACGACCCAAGCACTAAATTACGAAATCGCCAATATGATTAAAACTATTGAAGGGACTTCTAAAGGATCGATCCATCTAACAAGTGACGTCATTGCCGTCTTAGACCAGATGCAACAATTTTGGAAGCAAACAAAATAAAACAATTGACTGCCCAGCGATTTGATTCGCTGGGCAGTCGTATTCTTTCCTTTTCTTAATGATCCCGTTCAGCAAATTCGGCTTTGATTTCAATAAAACGTTTAAACGACTGCAAAAATTGAAACAATTGCGCGCGATTTTCAAACTCCTCGCGATTTCTAGGCAGCGGTTTTTGTCGATAATCTTGATACAACTCTTCGATCCTTAGCAAAAGGTCTTCGCCGTCGTTAGCTTCATCAAATGTTTCTGCGGTATACAGCAGCAAGGCACGAAATTTCTCTGTATAAACTTCTTCTACCCAAATGGATCGCAAGAGACCAATCATTTCTGTCAACAAACGAACTTGCGCACGCCGCATCGCAAAATACGCTTCATAGTAACTATTCTTTTGGCTCCATTGGTTTTCTTGATGGACCTGTGCTTTTTCTTGTCCTTGTCGAATCTTTGCCAATAATGATTGACATTGCCCTTGCAAGGTCAATCGAGAAGGTTGATTTAAGTGTTCAGACATATCTTTTAAAAGTCTTTTAAACGTCTTTTCTGTTTCTTGCTGCAATTCTTTCAGTTCTTTTTCTCCATCTGGCATATAAAGATTAAATACTAATGCAAAGCCAACTCCGAGAATCATGAGCAAGAATTCATTGACGATCAAGCGCCAAGCAAAGGATTCTTCCAGTAAATAGTGCGTTACTAAGACTGAATTGACCACGATGCCATCTGTCAATGAAAAACGGACAGCCATTGGGATGAACAAAAACAAAAAGAGCACAAACCCTAATGGATTATATCCGAGAAGCGAAAAACTGCAAAATGCCAGAATTGTCGCCAGTGCCAGTGAGATCAAGCGTCCAATGCCCGTATAAAGCGATGTTTTCTTTGTGTTGCCTACGCTCAAAATCGCAATGATCCCTGCGGCTGGCGCATATAATAACCCAATTGCTTGAGCCACTGCCATCGATAAACCCGAAGCAATCGCTGTCTTGACTGTTCTCATTCCAATTTTCATTCTGCACCTCCTTTCAAAGTATACTAAACAAAAAAGGATTTCACTAGAATTTATCGGTTATTTTGGTTATGATTAAAGAAAAGGAGGAAATCGATCATGCAATTTGGCCGCTTTCGTCTAGGGATGCGAACGATAAAAACCGCAATTGCTGTCATGTTGTGTATCTTGCTGTTTCGATTTTTGAATCGCGGACAGCCTTTGATCGCTGCCCTTTCCGCTGTCTTCTCACTACGTCAAGATTTAACAACGACCCTTTCTTTTGGGAAATCACGAGTTTTAGGAAATTCGATTGGTGGGGCTACTGCCATCATCTACTTCTTCATGAAACAATATTTCCACAATGATTTTTTGATCGAGTTATTGGTGCTCCCTGCTTTAGTGGCCTTCATTATCGTTCTTTCGGATGGGATCAATAATAATTCCGGTATTATTTCTGGGATTGCTACGATGTTATTGATCACTCTTAGTGTTCCACAAGGAGAGTCTTTTATTTTTGCATTAGATCGCGTGTTAGACACTTTTATTGGTACGCTGATTGCGATCTTCATCAATTTTGTCTTGAGGCCTCCCGAAAAAGAAAAACAAGCAGAAATCAAAGAAGACTTGGTTGTATTGAAGGAAAGAGAAACGGAATTGAAAACTATGCTGGAAGATGTTCAAGAAGAAATCTCCAAGCAGCAAGAACAAAAATAAACGCCCTCTCACTACTTAGCTTTTTACGTATCAAGACAGCTTGTGAGGAAGGCGTTTTTGCTGTTTTCTTTTGTTTGGCAAGAAAAATTTGATCTACCTTCCAGCTATTGATGAAAATCGATAAAACAATTAAACGTTTTTACAAAAAAGCACAGATCACCAATTGGCGATCTGTGTCTTTTTTCTGCTTAAGCTTCGTACCGGCAAACACCATCTAAAAATGTCGCTTGCAGATTCATTTGAGGGTCCAACACGATAAAGTCAGCTGCTCGACCTTTCTTGATCATGCCGCATTTGTCATCGATTTTACAACTGATTGCTGGCACTAGACTTGCCATCATGATTGCTTCTTGCGGGGTAGCAATCTCCCACTCAACAACATTTTTGATGGCTTCTTTTAATTTCAAAATACTTCCGGCCAAATTTCCTTCTTTTAGACGAGCTGTTCCATCTTTTACGACAACAGGGAATTCTCCAAGAATATAATCTCCATCCGGCATACCTCCTGCCATCATACAGTCGGTGATCAAAGCAACATGGTCATGCCCGGCTTTTTCCATCAAGATCTCAGCTGCTTGCGGATGAACATGATGTCCATCACAGATCAATTCAGAGAATACTTCTTTTAATGATAGCAATGCTCCTACCATCCCTGGTTCTCGGTGATTTAGTCCTCTCATTCCGTTATAGGCATGAACAAAAACACTGGCTCCTGCTTCAACAGCAGCTTCAGCTTCCTGTAAAGTCCCATTACTATGACCTAAGGCAACCACAACACCTTCTTCTGTCACTTGAGACACAAAATCGGTAACGCCTTTACGTTCAGGAGCTAAGGCAATTTTTTTGATAATCCCACCAGAAGCTTCCTGCCATTCGTGGAATGTATCGATGTCTGGATCACCAAAATAGATTGGATTTTGAGCGCCTTTGTGTTCTTCAGTAAAGAAAGGTCCTTCAAAATAAATCCCTTGGATTTTCGCACCGGTAACAGAATCTTTCACTTGTCCGATAGTTTCTGCTACATCTCTTAGACGTTCTTTGCTGGAAGTCAATGTCGTCGGCAAGAAAGAAGTTACACCACAAGACAATAAGCCTTCTGACATAGCTTTGATCCCTTCTGCATCGTTGTCCATGACATCGTGGTTCATGAACCCATGGATATGGGTATCTACGAGTCCTGGAGCTATCCATTGCCCAGAATAATCAGTTACTTCCGCATCTTCCGGTACTTCATTGACGATATCGCCAAATTTGCCGTCAATGATCTCCAGATAACCTGCCCCATGAACAGCTGACTTCAAAAAGAATTTGTCCGCATAAATATATGTTTTCATCTTGATCGCTCCTTATTTCTTTTCTTCCTTAAAATTACTCTTATTTGAGTAAGAAGTCAAGAAAGGTCTACACCATTTCTCGATGAATTTCGAATATCGACGACCGCTTGATAAAGAGCAAAACTTTCATCGGCTGCTTGCTGATTGTCAAGAGCGACAAAGACATGGCCTTTCAGTTCAAATAATTCTTCTAAAAAATAGAAACTGTTCTTTTCTCTGGCAAGATCGATACCTTCTTCTAGAATTTGTAAAGCAGTGGTGAATTCTTCTTGTTTCGCTAAAAAAACTGCATAGTTGTAGAATACTTTGGTCAAGGTTGTGGTCATCCGTTCTGCCGGCAGCACTTGCACCCCATGGTAACTTTTTTCTAGATGAAAACGTGCTTCTTCTAATTGCTGCATATCATTATACACTCGCCCCATACAACTTAAGAGCCGAATCTCCATCACAGAGATATTGATTTTATCTTGCTGATAAGAGTAGGATAAGCCTTTTTTAAGGCTTTCAATCGCTGCTTCATAATCTTGGAACAAGAAATATTCGCAACTCCCTAAAAAGTAATAGTACATTTGCATGTCTGCGTCCAAATATAGATAGTCCATGATCGTTTTATCCTGCAGTTTGGTCAATAACTCTTGGTACTCTTTATGAACAAAATGGCTTTCCATTTGAGCGAACACTTGATTCGTTCGATTGATCTCTTCAGCATGGAGCATCATTACTTGATCTAAGGTAACGCCTAATCGTTGACAGATTTGATGCATGACCAATACATTCGGTAATTCTTCATTATTTTCGATCCGGCTCAAAACACTTTGTGAACAGATATCTTCTGCCAACATCTTTTGTGTCATCTTGCGCTTTTTGCGGAACGTGCGAATGATTTGGCCAAAGGATTCTTGTGAATTTGCCATGACTCTCCTCCAACTTTTTCAACATTAAAAAAATGCGAATTCGCATTTTTAATTTTCTTCATTTTAGCACATAATAGCAAAAAGGAAAGCAATTCCAACAATATCTTGGTATTTTTTAACAATTTAAAACGAGGTGTTTCTATGACGATTAACAGCACCATTACCTTCACTTGGGAAGGCAAGGTCTATGCAGGAAAAGTCGAAAGAGAATATGAAAATTCGGTTCTTGTCCAAGTGACAGACCCTAGCGAAGAAATGCTGGAAAAATTCAATGATCGAATGATCATCAGTAAAAAAAAATGTCAGCAGACTGCTGACTAAGCATATGCAATAAGCGCTATGATTTTAAGATATTCGATCAATCAAAAAAACGAGCAGTTGGATCTGGTCCGATGCCTTGCTACAAGGTACAGGATAAGGAGCCAACTGTTCGTTTTTTTTACTATTGTTCATTCCTACTATTGCTTACTTATTTTTGCTGATAAGTGGCTAAAAACTCCCGCATCTTTTCGGTCGTTGCTTTCAAATCATCCATATTCGGTAAATAAACGATTCGGAAATGATCTGGTTCTTGCCAATTAAATCCGCCCCCGTGCACTAATAGCACATGGTGCTCATGCAGAAAATCCAACACAAACTGTTCATCATTCTTAATATTGAAGCGTTTGACATCGATCTTAGGGAAAATATAAAATGCCGCTTTAGGTTTAACAGCTGATAAACCAGGAATGTCATTCAATGCTTGATAAATATACTCTCTTTGCTCATAGATCCTTCCTCCTGGAAGCAGCAGTTCATCCGAACTTTGATAGCCACCTAACGCCGTCTGAATGATCTGCTGAGAAAGAACATTTGAACAAAGCCTCATAGAGGAAAGCATATTCAAGCCCTCAATATAATCTTTAACGTTTCTCTTATCCCCGCTAAGGACCATCCAGCCAACCCGGAATCCGGCTACACGATGTGATTTAGACAATCCACCAAGAGTCACAACAAAGCGATCCGGAGCTAATGTAGCGATTGGGACGTGAACATAATCATCCATCACTAACCGATCATAAATTTCGTCAGAAAAAATAATCAAGTCATGGTCGCGAGCCACATCAACAATTTGCTGCAATACTTCTTTTGGATAGACAGCACCTGTAGGATTATTAGGGTTGATGATCACGATGGCTTTCGTTTTACTTGTGATTTTTGAACGAATATCTTCAATATCTGGGTTCCAGTCAGATTGTTCATCGCAAATGTAGTGTACAGGTTTTCCACCAGCTAAAGAGATCGATGCCGTCCATAAAGGATAATCAGGCATCGGCACCAACACTTCATCGCCATTATTACATAGCCCTTGCATACACATGGTGATCAGTTCTGATACACCATTTCCGGTATAAATATCATTGATCGTCACATTTGGAAACTTTTGTAATTGATAATATTGCTCGATGGCTTTGCGGGCTGAAAAAATTCCTTTAGAATCAGAGTAGCCTTCAGACTCCCGCACATTCATAATCAAGTCACGGACGATCTCATTTGGCGCTTCAAAACCAAATGGTGCCGGATTACCTGTATTCAATTTCAAGATGCTGATGCCTTCTTCTTGCATCCGTTCTGCTTCTTCTAGGACTGGTCCCCGGACATCATAACTTACGCCTTCTAGTTTTGATGACTTTTCAAATTTTCTCATTCGAATTCTCCTTTGACAGTAGAATCAATGCAAATTACCTTGGTTCTAGTGATATTCTTTTTTAAAAGATTGCATTTATTATAGCAAAAAGTTTAGAAAAAAAACGGTCAAATTGACAGAACTTTACGACTTTTAAATAAATTTTTTTCTAAAAGAAACGAATGAACGCTCTTTTATTGCCTAGGCGTTCATTCGTTTTTGTTCAGTCATTCTCTGGAAAGAATTTTAAATAGCGTTCAGCTAATGCGAGATGGCCAATTGAAAATTCTGTAAAACCAGCTTCAATAAAGCGTTGCGGCAGCTGAGGATCACTGATTTCGATTAAATAGACCTGTTCTTGAAGATCGATTGTCAATGTTGTTAATTCGGGAAATGAAACCAAAAACTCTGGATCTTTTGCTTTTAAATAAATTGGTTCATCTACTAAAGAATTCTTTCCCAGGTATTCATGGATAATCTTGCCATCTTTCAAAAACAAAACGCGATCTGCATAACTATCCAAATTGGTCAAAATATGGGAAGCAATCAGGATCGATTTCTTTTTCTCCCGCAACCCTTTTAAAACGTTAGAAATCAATTCCACATTGGTCGGATCCAACCCATTCATGACTTCGTCCATCAACATATAGGGCGTGTCTGTCACGATCTGCATCGCAAAACACAGTCTTTGACGCATCCCCAACGAATAGGTTCCAACCGGCCGCTTGATATAGTCAGTCATTCTTAATTGATTCACGGTTTGATCAATCAGCGCTTCCTCTGATCGCCACATTCGTTGATAAAGTTTTAAATGTTCTAATCCGCTGAGATCATTATATAGATCGTTCTGATCAGGGAAAAAAGAGATTTTCTGGTGAGCTGCCATTTCTGACTTCTTGGACGTGTAAAGCTGTGTTTGATCGAGAAAGATCTCCCCACTAGTCGGCTGAACAAAATTCATCAATACATTGAGTAGTGTTGATTTTCCAGTACCGTTCGGCGCCACTAAGCCGACGATTTCTCCAGGATGAAAGGCCAACGTTAAATCATCCAAAACATTTCGTTTAAATGTCACAGTTACGTTTTTCATTGCTAACATTTCCAAACCTCCTAAACAAGCTTAAATTGCTTCTGCTGTACACGAACAAAAAGACCGATCTCGATCAGCAGCCACACTACACCAAAGAGCAGCAGTCCTTTCGCAAGGACAAACTCAGAGGACCCAAAATAAAAACGGCTGAATCCTGAAAGGATCTGACCATAATTTTGATACAAATAGGCATCATTTGATTTATCCAAGAATGTACTAAACCAGCGTCTCTGAAAAATAAGTGGACTAATCAAGCCAAAACCAGCAAGAAAGAGATTGGCTAATTCTGAACGCCAAAGTGTGCTCAGCAAAAGAATGCCTCGGATATAGATCAATTGCAGCACGATTCCTACCCCCATACACTGAAGTAAGAAAACTCCAACAGGGCGTGTATAAAAAACATCGGCAGAAGAAATAGGATAACGGGCATCAAAGGATGAAGACAAGATACTGACGGGTAGGTCCAATGAGCCAAAGCCGAATTGGCAGCCGACACCGATCCAAATCAAAACGAGTGTACTGATCATCATCAGTGTTGACACAATAAACAGTGCCGCTGTCTTCGCCCAAAGAATCTCATCTACCGTCACCGGCAAAGATAAGAATAAGCTTTTGTGTCGACGATCTTTGGTCAGACTATCGATTGCCAAAAAGATCGTCACGCCAAGAAAGAGAAACGGCAAGTAATTCGTAAATGCCCGCTGAACAGATTGGATACCCGTTTTTTGTTCCAACACATACTTGGAAAGCTTTTTGTTTGGTAATTGGCTGGTACTTTCCATCCATTTTGCAGTGGAGGCATAGCCGTATTTCCCATCATAAGCCGCATAATAGTTCTGATAAGTATAATAGTCAGGCGTGAAGAAAATTGTTTCATCATCGGTATATTGGAGACTCAGCTGATACCATTGGCTCGTTGCTTTGGCATACTTTTGCCAATCATTGGCAGCTAGGGAAGTTAATCGTAAGCTATCTGCTTGATTCCATGGCTCGAACATCGCTACTGCCATGGCGGCGGACCAATGATCTGAGGGATTTTCTGCTTGTTCATCCAAAAAGGATTGTCTAGTCAAATACCGCTGTTCAATTTCATTTTTGTCTATTCGCTCAATTGGCCGATAGGTGCGATCACAAAAACTGTATACGCCAGCAACGATTACTAACAAGCACCATAGCCCGATCGTTTTTTTACTTTTGATTAATTGCTGTAGTTCAAAGAGAAAATAATTTTTCATTATATGACTCCTTTCGCTAGCCAGTTTTTCTTATCTGCGATCAGCAAGAAGGTGACCGCTCCCACCCCCCATAAGAAAAGAAGGATGAAAGCTGTCCCTAACCCGACTGTCGATTGCGATCTGACTGCAAACTCACCTGTGAGGATCTTTTGCAAATCAAAAACAGCAAAAGGGGAATATTTACTGAATGGTGTACTAGCTATTGTACCGAGACCATAGCAAAGACAAAGGAGAAAAAAAGAAACATAGCGATTTGGAATCAAAACATTGGCCACAAAGCCCAGTAATTCTGTCACAATAATCAAACTTGTCAAAAGCACGAGTACCAATAGAAAGTATTGCCAGAAAGGTACGGCATGCCAAGTATGATGATAATAGATAGCCGTTGGATAGTGCCAATCCCCCCATCGTCCGATCACCGACATGGCCGCAGTGATTCCTAGAAGCAACAGGCTGATCGTTGCCAGATGACCAATCATCTTTACCCCGACTTTACTGATCATCCTTATAGGGAAGACTTGTGGATAGGAATGGATCAGAGAAAAATGGCGCTTTTCTTCCAGCAAATTATCGCTAGCAAAAAATGCCAGGAATAAAAAGCCAAATCCCAATAACACTTGAATAGTCAACGCAACAGCAGTCTGCGCATTGTCAACAGTAAGAAAAGGAGCTTTTTCCTGTTCTTCTAATTGCGCTGCTACCACTTTATTTTGCTGCAATTGCCAGATAGATGGTAAAAAGGCTTTATCTGGTAAAGCGGTTTCCCATAATTGCAGCTGAATTTTTGCAATCTCTTCACTGGTCCGATTGAAACGAGGAAATTCTTCCATGATTAGATTCGAGGCTTGCCGATTAGATAATGTGTTGTTTGCCAGCAGCAGTTGATAGGTTTCTTGCTTGTCCTGAGATTCATTTGGATAATTCTGATAATTGTCTACAAGCCGTAATGCTTGCGCTTTTTGCATAGTGATTTCTGCCTGTACATTCACTGGTTCCATGAATGTAAGATAAAAAGCGAGCCCCACACCAATCAAGAACGCTGCTATCATCGTAAACAAAAAAAGGCGCTGCCGAATCGATTTAGCCAGCAGATTTTTAAAGTAGTTCATTTATCAATCTCCTTAAAGCTCCAAAGTTATTTTCTCATTATACCAGATTCTGCCACTTAAATATTTTTTTTCAACAAAAAGCAAGAAAAATGTCCTTTTATAAATCCCTAAAATAGCATTGACAAACGTGAAGATAATCGGTAACATGTTTTTTAGACGTGATGGCTGCAATCAGCTGTCAGTATACAAAAACAATAAGCAGACGTGGTGGAACGGCAGACACGCACGCTTGAGGGGCGTGTGAGCTTAGCTCGTGTGGGTTCAAATCCCATCGTCTGCATCGTACCGGCAAATTACTTCGGTAATTTGCTTTTTTTGTATTTCCAGTTCAATTAGTTTTATGCAATTGTTATTTATAAATCTATGACAAAGACACAACTAGGACGAAATTGCCGTCCTAGTTATGTGGTTTTGTCATTTTCGGTTATACTGTTTCTAAGTATTTCTTCTATTTGTCTATACGTTGAGTCAAACACATAGAAGATTGCATGGAAATTCTATCTTGATCAAAGGAGCGAGAACATGTCTGATGAACGATGGCTGCAATTGAGGAGACGCCGAAAAATCGAATTGTATCTTTGCTTGATCGTGGTTATGCCGATGGTCTACGGATTATGGTTCAATCTAATTTTTCTTATCAGATATACGACTTTACTTTTTTGCATTGCAGTACTCACGGCTCTCTATGAGTTGCTCAAACTTCTCTATGATAAAAGAAACCAAAAAAAAGAAACTAGAGTCAGCAAATAATTGCTTTTCATTTAGACCGTCGTTAGTCAGGTCTCACTAATTAACAGCACTCGATTGACCAGTAAAAAAGAATGAACTTGTCTATAAAAAGACACAGACAACCGAGCTGTTTTGGTTTAAACATTGTTTGGTAAATACGTGCAGGACACTTTCTTGATCCTTTAGTATTTTTACACCATTCTCATCGATCACCCCCTTAACATATACGTACGAATAAAATCATAAAAAAGGAGAAATAAGATGAAAAAAATCTGTTTCGTTTTGACTGCAAGTAATGGGCTCAGTTATACCACATTGTCACCAGCGTTCTTTTTTGCAGATTATTCTGAGCTTAAGAATTATTTCGCCAATGATTATGATGTCTCAATCAATTATTTCCGCGATAAAGACCAAGTGGATTATTTGGTTGTACCTGATCCATTTGTCCCGTTTGACAACGAAAATGATCTGCCGATCATCAATGTCCCAGCCAACTATTTTGTTACAAAAGACTATAAACAAATAAAAAACACACTAGCTGCGTTTTTTATTAACAATCCCTAACTATCCCAGTACAATAGCTACGGCTTTGAGCCAATCAATCGATTACAGGAGTTCATATTGAAAAATCAAATAAAGCTACATTATTACCCAAAAGTTTGGGCATCTTTACTCTATTTACTACTGATTTTTTTGGCACTATTTGCCTATTTATCAAAATATCTAGATATAACCTTTTTTACAGCGATTTACCCCGACTTTTATTTACACATTTCCAATTTCTCTATTAGCTTGATCATTGGTCTGCTAGGGTATTTTTGGTTATTGATGGGCGTCAAATTCACCTATACTCTCGGATTGACTATTTTCTTGCTGATTGCCAATTTATTAAGCGAAACGGTATTAGGCGTTATGAATACCCCCGATCCCCTAGACATGTTTTTTGGATTTGTTGGTACCCTGATTGCTGCTGTTCTACTGTGGGTGATCTCTAAATTTGGTCTCAAACTTGCAGCCGAAGAATCTCAGTAACTTTCTGCTTATGAATCTTTGGAAAAATAATTTGGTAACGAGACGCTTACTTGCTCTTTATCAAGCAAATGGGGTTATTTTGACAACTAATGGCAGAATCAGCCTGTAAAAAGCAGCTTCTGCTCACTGACAGACGCTCGATCCATGCGCATGACGAAATCTCTTTGCTCCTCAATTCTTTATGAGAAAGTTTTTCAGATCTGTTTTCAGATTTCGATCACTAAAGTTAACGACCTACACTAGCAGCTAAGCTGCTTTTTTGTTACTCTCTCTATCTTTCATGCGATTGAATAGGCATTTTAAAACTTATACCTATGATATAGTAATAAAAAAGAGACTAGGGGTTGATCATATTGGATCCTTTTGAATCTGTTGCTGCAAGACTGACCGACTTGAACATTTCCTTTGAAGTGATCGAACACCCGCCTGCAAGTACAACTGCGGAAGCAGATAGCTTTATTGCTGGAATTGATGGGGTTCGAACAAAATCGATGTTTTTAACCAATAAAAAAAGACCGCCTATTATCTCCTAATAATGGACGATCAAAAACGGCTTGATCTAAATCTGCTCAAAGAAATCACTGGTGAATCACGAGTCAAATTAGCTTCTCCTGATCTTTTGAGGAAAAAAATGCACTTGCCACCTGGCGTTGTCTCCATATTTGGGCTCTTAAGCAATTCGGAGCGAGATATTCAGATTTTCTTTGAGCGCGAAATCACTAAAGAACCACGAATGAGTTTCCATCCTAATACAAATACCAAGACGATCTTCCTTGCTACCAAGGATGTATTCAACTTTTTAACGGTCAATGGCTTTTCTTATCAGATCATAGATATCTCCTGATTTTCATGGGGTTGTGCTGGAATCAATCCGCACAGCCCTGATACTTTTTACTGGCATCTATTTTGTCAAACCCGCCAGTCACCCCTCATCAATGTGCACAAAACTTGCTGCCCGGCAAACTATCATCTAAAAGGTATTTTTTGCTTCACATCCGCTACTGACTTTCAAAAACAAAAAAGGACCCACTGACGGGTCCCCGCTTATTTTTTTGTCATTGATACTTTCATTAATTGATGTTTCCAGACGGATTGGACGCCATATAATCCAATCGCAAGAATACCAATCAATGCCAAGTAAGCAAATTTCGCCATTGGATCGATGCCATAATTAGTCATAAATGGGTCTTGAACAAATAGTACCAACAAACTAGTTAAAATCAATGAAACCCATAGCGTATTCATCAGATGCCACCATTTCATGTTCCTGCACTCCTTTTTTGATATGCCAAGTATCTCATAAAGCCGATCTTTCCCCATCCGTCTTTAGACTGAAACTGCTATCAAGGATTCAAAAACATCAAAAGCTATCATTTTTACCTAGTATTCCATTTTGACTTGGATGCCATTTGGATCCAATAAAGCCAAACGCCTACTTGATTCAAGAGTAAGGGATACATTTTCCTTCTCAAGATGCGTGAGCAATGACTCAAAGGCTTCTTTGTCTGGGAGCACAAAGGTATAATAAGCCAATCCTAGGTCATTGTCTGCCATAGGAGTCACACCTTTGCCCATCCAAGTATTCGAGCCAATATGGTGATGATAATCTCCTGCCGCAAAAAATTTTGCTTGGTTCCCAAAATTATTTTTTAAGCTCAGTCCTACGACTTGGGTATAAAAAGTTTCTGTCTGGGCTAAATCAGCAACTTTTAAATGAACATGTCCCACAATAGTACCTGTGGGGAAACTTGATTGTTGGCTGTCTGCTGCTGCGACAACCCCCTCTGCATCCATTTCTTTTGTAATTCCAACAATTTCGCCATCTTCTCGAATATCCCATTCAGATTTTGGTTTATCACGATACACTTCAATCCCATTCCCCTCGGGATCTGTTAAGTACAATGCTTCGCTGTAGCCATGATCACTGGCGCCATCGATCGGTGCATTGCTTTGCAAATAATGGATCAATGTATTGCCTAAATCTTTGCGAGTCGGCAAAAGGAAAGCGACATGAAACAGTCCTGTTTTCCTTGTGAGAGGCAATGGATTTTCGACTTTGATCAATTCAAGCAGTATTTTCTCTGCCGTACCTAAGCGAGCTGTCTGCTGATTTTTTTCGATCAATGATAGTCCGATCACTTGAGTATAAAAAGCAATCATTTTTTCTAAGTTGGCTACTTTTAAGACAACTTTCCCAATTTGAGTCTGTTCATGAAGTTGAAATTCTGGAATAATCACCGTCATTGTTTCTGCTCCTTTTCTCATCTCGAATGGATGACTTGTTACTTTAATAATAACACTAACTTAAAGTAAGTAAAGAGATTTGCTTGACTAGCAGAATTCTTCATTTTTTGCCAAAACACGCATCCTTCTCCCAAAGCGATCGGTGGCTGTCTCAATTTGTTGATAGCCCAATTTTTCATACAAACCTGACAGCTGAGTGACAATATAGATCGTATCAAAACCGATCTGATGCAAGCGCCGTTCTGCAGCAGATACCAATTGCTGACTAAGATGATTGCCGCGATAGCTGGGAGCAACATACACGGTCGCAATAAAAGGGGCGACTTGAAGAGGGACAATATCCTCTTTGACGATCGTACAAAATCCAGCTAATTGATTGTGGGCAACAGCCACAAAAACGCCTTCCCAGTCGTTATAGCTTCTCTGACGCATCTTATTTGCTACAAATGCAGCAGCTTTCCAATCGACGCTGGCAATTTGACCCGCATAAGCCAACCAGTTTGGTTGATCTTTTTGCAAAAATTTAATTTCCATTTCAAAAATCCTTCCTTATTGAAATTAAGCAGCATTCGCATTATTTTACCACTTTCGGCTTGATAATTGTTTTTTCGGAAACCCTTTTGGCGTAGTTGGCTTCTCTAATATAATAAGTTCTTATAAAGCACAGACGATATAAAACGGCTGGCAAGCCCCTCTAGGCTGCCAGCCGTTTTTATATCTGATTTACTTTCTGATCCATCAATACGCATTATTGTAGATTCAGAACTGTTGATTGTTATTGAGTATGGTGGTCCAGAGTGGTTTGTCCTATGAACGAAAATTTTAAAACACCGTACTTTCACCATGTTTTCTCTCACCAAATTCCCAAATATCGATTGCTCCACCTGCATAGCCCTCAGCGATCAATGTTTCTAGAAAACTTTCTGGCTGCAAATAGTGACTGCTACTGCGTAATTCTTCTTTGCCAATAGAAAAACTGCCTCCATGAGAGTGGTTGAAAAGAACAAACAGCACTAGCTTTTTCTCATAAGGATAGGCAAAAATAAGCCGACACTGGTTCTTGTTAATTGAGTTCTAACAAAAACTTTTCGAGACAATCGTTTTCTCATAAAAGAACTTTCTTACAAGAACTATTGGTTCCTTTCTATGAAATGATCCAAACCTTTGCAACGTTTGCCGCTGTTTCACGAAAAATCACCATGAAGCACGAGAGGCTTACCATTTTCTTGGGAACGGTCAACTTCAATCCCCTGGCTATTCTCGATATGGAAGGCATGTTCAACATCGACTAATTCTAAACGGTCAAAATGAATATTTTTAGCACAGCCAATATAGAATCCTTGACTGGTCATCTCTTCCATTCCAGTCATCATAGCTGGTTTTCCGGGTATGGGCTCTTTTGCCATGGAAATTGCTACTTCATGAAACGAGATATCTGAAATGAATTGTTCAGATAAACCATAAATAAAACCAGCAGCAGCATGAACATTTCGCGCGGAGATATTGACAAAATGAATTCTCCTAAACTGAGGAGTCTCCTCAGAGATTGGGTAAGGATTTTTATCCCAAACATACTTTTCTTTTCCTTTGGGACCACAAAAATAATACAAATTCAGCGTAAATGGGCAAATCACATTGTCCATAATTAGGTTGTTCACTCGAATATCCTCAATAACCCCGCCGCGTCCTCTACGAGATTTCAAACGAATGCCGCGATCGGTGTCTTGGAATATACAATTTGAGATGGTCACATTGCGAATATCTCCGCTCATTTCGCTTCCTAAAACGACCCCACCATGACCATGGAGCATTTGACAGTTGCTGATCGTGATATTTTCACAGGAAACGCGTTCTTTTGTCTCTTCTGTTCCTGATTTAATGGCAATACAATCATCCCCTACATCGATCAAACAATTGCTGATACGAACATTTTTGCAAGACTCCGGATCAATGCCATCAGTATTTGGCGAGTCTGCAGGATTTTTGATCTTAATATTATCCACAGTGATGTCTTGGCATAAGATTGGATTGACTGTCCAGCTAGGAGAATTAACCAAACTAACATCTCGCAATGTGATTTGCTGACAGGAATCAAAACTGATAAGTTTTGGTCGCGGATATTCTAACTGCTCTGGATGATTGCGAAAGACATCCCACCATTTCTGACCTTGACCATCTATCGTGCCAAAACCTGTGATTGCAATATTTTCGGCACCGTCGGCATAGATACAAGAAGCATAGACTTCCCGTTTCACCCCTTCCCAACGCGAAACCACCACTGGATACTCTTTGGGATCATCCGAGAATCGAAGAACAGCTCCCGGTTGTAGATGGAGTTCAACATTACTTTTTAACATCAGTGAACCTGTTGGATACACCCCCGAGGCAAACATCAGCCTCCCTCCTCCTGCCTGATGAAGCTGATCGATATACCCTTGGATTGTTGCTGTCACTGACTTTTCATTTAAATAATCGTTGATGTCAATACTAATTCCATTCTTTTCCCCTTCCTTCTTTAAAGGTTCTATTAAAAGGCTGGTTTGCACAGCTGTGCAAATCCTTTAAAGCGATCTGAATTTTTTGATCGAGATTTCCTTTGACTTGCTGAACGAAATTTTGCTGATTTTGGACCAATGTTTTCTGAATATCCTTATACGTGCGATGATAAATGAAACTTCCAAACGCTATTATTAAAACGCTTCTAATTATAGAAACTGGAAGGAAAATGTTATAAAAAAAGGTTGAATGTTTCTGATTAGCCCTACCCTTTTCATGAGATTTCTCCTGTAATTACTGACAGAATCATTTCTTAAGATATGTCCATTCTAGCATAAAAAATTTCTTGTGAATACAGGTTCAAAGAAAAAAGTTAACGTGTGCATTATTGATATATTGACATTCCTCTCTTTAGGATATATGCTAAAACCAATGAGAAAGTCGAGGGATACATATGGTCACTATCAAAGATATTGCAAAAATCGCAGGCGTCTCCCATACCACGGTTTCAAGAGCGTTAAATGACAGTCCACTAATCAAGCCAGCCACAAAAAAGAAAATTGGTGACATTGCGCGTTCTTTAAATTATACGCCGAATGTCAATGCCAAAAGTCTAGTCAATCAGAAGTCGTATATTATTGGCCTTTACTTTTCTAATTTGTCGGCAGGTACATCGGATCGCTTTTTGGTTGAAGTGATCAAGGGAATCAATACCACCCTACCGCCAGAGTATCGCTTAGCGGTCCACGATATGACGACCCTTACCAGTCCAGTTGAGGACTTGCCAAGGATGGATGGCATCATCGTTATGAGTCAAAGTGATCAAGATGACACTTTCATCGAAGAAATCAGTCACTTAGATTTGCCAGTGGTCGTTCTCAATCGACAAATGGATAGACCATCATTTTTAAATGTCACAAGCAATGATGCGCAAGGCGTTTATCAAGCCATTGACTACGCGATTCAGTTAGGCTATAAGAAAGTTGCGATCATTGAAGGCAAGCCAACTTTTCGTTCCAGTATAGAGCGTAAGACAGGTTTCATGCGGGCTCTTACTGAGCACGGGCTAGCGTTTCCAACAGAATACGCTGTCACTGGAGACTATTCTATCGAGAGCGGTCGAAAATGTGCCAAACAATTACTGGAACTTGCAGAGCCGCCAGAAGTGATTTTCTGTTCCAACGATGACATGGCCATTGGCGCAATCAACACTTGTCTTGAATATGGCCTTGCAATCCCTGCCGATATCGCCATTATTGGATTTGACAATGTCCCGTTTTCAAAATATACGAATCCCCCGTTGACAACCATTAGCAAGCCCGTTTTTGAAATGAGTCAGCTTGGGGCACAACTGCTTCTAGATTCAATCAACGGCTCTGTTTCACAAAAACAATACCTTTTAGATACAGAACTAACAATCAGAGATTCCCTCTAGCATTCGCTTCTTGAATGCTTTTGGCTGTTGCCAAAAATGTTAACGTGTGCAAAACGGCAGACGTTCATTATAAATCAATGAATATTGGAGGTTACAATGAAAAAAATAACTGAAATGACTCATCCTACTCGCAAGTCGGAAAAAGTGATTCAATTCGGCGAAGGAAACTTTATGCGAGGCTTTTTTAACTGGCAGCTACAGCAGATGAATAAGCAAGGTCTCTTCAATGGTAGCGCTGTAGTAGTCCAACCAATTCAACAAGGTCTAGGATCTCTATTGGCGCAGCAGAATCATTTGTATACGGTAATTTTAGAAGGATTAGCAGACGGCCGTCCTGTCCAAACCTCTGAGATCATCACGACGATTAGCCGCGTATTGAATCCCTATGAACAATGGCAGGATTATTTAGCTCTAGCTGAAATTGATGACTTGGACATCATTGTTTCCAATACAACTGAAGCAGGAATTGCCTTTGATCCTCAAGACAAACGGACAGATATGCCGCCAAAAAGTTTTCCGGCTAAGTTAACTGTGCTGCTCTATCAACGGTACCAAGCGAATAAATCAGGTTACACGATCATTCCCTGTGAGTTGATCGATCGAAATGGAGAAAAATTAAAAGCGTGTATCCAACAATATTGCTCACTGTGGCAACTAGAGGACAGCTTTCATACTTGGTTAGAAAATGAAAACACTTTCTGCTGTAGTTTAGTCGACCGAATCGTTCCTGGCTACCCCCAATCAAAAGCAGAGGAGTTGAATCAATTACACGGGTATGAGGACCGTTTGATGGTCACTGCCGAACCATTCATGTTGTGGGTGATCGAAAACCCATCGCATACTGTATCTCAGAAACTTCCATTGCCAGCTGCGAGTTTGAATGTAATCTTTACTGAAGACCTGACCCCCTATCGTGAACGGAAGGTGCATCTTTTGAATGGCCCTCATACAGCCATGGTCCCTCTGGCCCTTCTAGCTGGTTTGGCAACGGTTGAAGAGGTGATGCTTGATCCTGATTTTACATGCTTCATTGATGAGCTATTCAATGAAGAACTGATTCCTATGCTAGACCTGCCGCAAGAAGAATTGATCCAGTATGCGGAACAGATCAAAGAACGGTTTAAAAATCCTTATGTTCATCATCAACTGCAGTCGATCGCCTTGAATAGCGTCTCAAAATTTAAAGCACGTCTCTTGCCGTTGTTGCTCCGTCATCATCAGCAACAGTTACTGCCGCCAAGAATCATTGCATCATTAGCCGGACTGATTTACTTGTATTTAACGACCGATTGTCAAGACGATGAAGCTGTGCTAGCTCTCTTTGAAAAGGCACGGGCCCTCGACTCTTCTGAACAAGTCAGTTTTATTCTAGGACAAGAAAAGTTATGGGGAGTGGACTTGAGCGTGTTCAACAAAGAAGTTTCACAAATGGTAGTGCTACTTTCAAACAAGGGTTCTCGACACCTCGTTGACTCATTAAAAAATGAGCCGACTCAAAAAAAGGCGGAATGATTATGACAGAAATAAAAAACAAAAGCGATTTTCTCAAATTGCATCTAAAAGACAATGTTGCGGTTGCTCTGCATGCAATCACGAAAGAGACACAGCTTACATTTGAAGGGCGATCCTATAGTTTTACAGAGGAGATTCCTCAAGGTCACAAGATCGCACTTATTGATTTGAATAAAGGCGATCACGTCATCAAGTATGGTTACCCTATTGGTCATCTTTTGTCCGATGTAAAAGCTGGACAGTGGCTACATACCCACAATGTCAAGACCAATCTTTCAGGAACGCTGGCTTATACCTATGAGTCGAACCTACAACCAGTAGTGTATCCAAAAAGCCAATTGACTTTTAAAGGCTACCGGAGAAAAAATGGCAAAGTCGGGATTCGTAATGATTTGTATGTCATACCCACAGTGGGCTGTATCAATGGAATCGCTGAGATCATCGTCGAAAATTTCAAACAAAGTCATCCCAACTTAGGAACCTTTGACTCGGTCACGATTCTCAAACATCCTTATGGGTGTTCTCAATTAGGGCAAGATCACCAAAACACCCGGAAAATTTTGATTGATGCTGTGCAACACCCAAATGCTGGTGGGGTGCTCGTTTTCGGACTCGGATGTGAGAACAATACGGTCGCTGAATTTAAAGAAAAGCTAGGTGATTATGACACAGATCGTGTCAAATTCTTAGTCGCTCAAAAAATCCAAGATGAAATCGAAGCGGGTGAAGCATTATTGCACGAATTGCTGCAAGCTACCAAAGACGACCGGCGGGAAGATGTGCCTTTAAGTGAATTAAAAGTTGGCTTAAAATGCGGCGGCTCAGATGGATTTTCTGGTATCACTGCCAACCCGTTATTAGGAGCATTTTCAGATTTCTTGGTTTCTCAAGGTGGCAGCACTGTGTTGACGGAAGTACCGGAAATGTTTGGTGCCGAGCAAGTATTGATGTCTCGTGCCAAAGACCAAGCAACTTTTGAAAAGATTCTTCATCTGATCAATGACTTTAAAGATTATTTTCTTTCGTATGGCGAACCTGTTTATGAGAATCCTTCTCCAGGCAATAAAGCGGGTGGAATCACCACATTGGAAGATAAGTCTTTAGGCTGCACGCAAAAATCCGGCACCTCTGCGGTCGTCGACGTCTTGAAATACGGAGATAAAATCCGCGAAAGCGGTCTCAGTCTTCTTGAAGGACCTGGTAATGACCTAGTGGCTGCTTCTGCTCTCGCTTCGGCTGATTGTCAGTTGGTCTTATTTACGACAGGACGAGGAACCCCCTTTGGTGCCTTTGTCCCTACGATGAAAGTTGCCACCAACCAAGAATTATTCGAGAAGAAACCCCATTGGATGGATTTCAATGCAGGTCGGTTATTATATGAACCAATGGAAGACGTTCTCGCTGATTTTATTCAAGCGATCATTGCGGTCGCTAGTGGGACCAAAACCCGTAATGAAGCAAACAATGTTCGAGAAATCGCCATCTTCAAGAATGGTGTCACTTTATAAACGAAGAAAAGAGGAAGCCAATGTTTTTAAATGATGATTTTTTACTAACGAATGACTTTGCCAAAGATTTGTATCATCAATACGCCAAGAAAATGCCGATCATTGACTACCACTGCCATTTAGATCCCCAAGAGATTTATGATGATCATCCTTTCCGAAATATCACCGAAGCTTGGTTGGCCGGTGACCACTACAAATGGCGGTTGATGCGGGCATGTGGAGTAGATGAATCGTTGATTACTGGCGAAGCAGCGGATTATGACAAATTTATTGCTTGGTGCCAGACAGTTCCTAAAATTATCGGCAACCCCCTTTACGTCTGGACCCACTTGGAGTTAAAACGTTTCTTTGGTGTCGATCTTATGATTAATGAAGAAAACGCGCCAGAAATCTGGCAAATCGTCAACCAAAAATTGCAATCAAAGACCTTTAGCAGAAGAGAAATCATCGCCAACAGCAATGTGCAACTCATTTGTACTACCGATGATCCGACAGATTCACTAGCATTTCATCGCAAATTGGCTAATGAAGAAAGCCGCTTTCGGGTATTACCAACCTTTCGTCCTGATAAAGCCTTAAATATCCAACAAAGTGGGTTTAACCACTATATCGATCAATTAGCAACAGTTGTTGGCCACAGGATCGATAGCTATGAAGACTTGTTAACAGCACTTGACTGCCGAATTACTTTTTTTCACCAAATGAATTGTCGCTTATCCGATCACGCATTGGATCACTTCCATTTCCTAGAAAACAGCGTGACTCCTCAAGCTATCTTTGAAAAAGCGAGAAATCAGGAAATCATTACAGAAGCAGAAGCAGCAGTCTATCGCTCTGCCCTCTTGCTTCATTTATTTGAACAATATCACAACCATGGCTGGACAATGCAACTGCATCTTCATGCTTATAGAAACTGCAACACGAATATGCTCAATCAATTGGGACCTGACACAGGTTATGACGGCATCAACGATCAGCCGATCACTGGCCCACTTCAAGCATTACTGGATGCTGCGGAGAGGAAAGAGGCTCTTCCGCAAACGATTTTGTATTCATTGAATCCAAATGATTATGATGTGCTGGTAGCGCTGATGGGCTGTTATCAAAAAGAAGGCAACAACAAACTTCAACTCGGTTCTGGCTGGTGGTACAACGATACCCGTGCCGGCATGCGTCGGCAATTGACGAAGTTTGCAGATGGTAGCGTGTTAGCAAATTTTGTTGGTATGCTGACTGATTCCCGTAGTTTTCTTTCGTATACCAGACATGAATATTTCCGAAGAGTTTTTTGTGAATGGTTGGGAGAACTCATTCTTCGCGGCGAAGCACCAAGTGATACCAGACAGTTAAAAGAATTTGTTGAAGGTATCTGTTACCAAAATGCAGCGGATTATTTTGATTTTTAGAGGTGGATGATGGTTAAACTAATTATTGCCGGTGATTCAACTGCTGCAACTAAAATGACTGACAAGCGTCCGGAAACTGGCTGGGGTGAAAAATACCAACCTTCCTCTCCCCAGAGGTTACGGTCATTAATTTAGCTATGAATGGACGTTCAACCAAAAGCTTCATTCAAGAAAAACGCCTCTTGCACGCAGAGCAACTACTTGCTCCCGGAGACTATTTCTTGATTCGGTTTGGCCACAACGACCAGAAAACAGATCCTGAACGAGTAACGACGCCAAAAGAACATCAAGAAAATTTAGCACAGTTTATTGCTGTTGCACAAAAAAGCAAGCAAATCCAGTTTTACTGACTTCTATCACTCGCTTGAAGTTCCATCAGCATAATGACTTGAATCACCTAGCCATGGGACCTTATCCAGAAGCTATGAGAGATTTTGCTGCTGCCTTTGAGATTCCTTGTCTGGATATATTCACGATGACGCAAAACTATTTTTCCACATTTGCAACTAGGCAAGCTCGCCAGTATTTTTTGCATCTTTCAAAAAACGAATATCCGAATTATCCCGAAGGTATCAGTGACAATACTCACTTGAATGATCAAGGAGCTTTAATCGTTGCTCGCTTGATTTGTCAAGCAATCAAAGAAGCGAATCTTTCTCTCAGCAGTGAGATATTGCTGTAATTCGGTTAGAATTCTTTGTTTACCAATCAACAACAAGCAACGTGTTTCCAAAGTGAGAAAAACACGTTGCTTGTTTATTTCAGCTATGTGAATGTCGCAGCCTTAGTGAATTAAGGGCTTGTTTCTTACTTTGTTTTATTATGAAAAAAGGTTGAACTTTACGGATAGAAAATTTTTTTACTGAGGCGCATCTTCAAACATCCAAACCAGCGAGCCGTGATACTCCCCGACATGATCCGTTGGTCGCAATAACAGCTTCAATCGATTCTCAGCTAATGTGGCGGATCCACTGCCTTCCCAGACCGGCTGTGCTTTGTCCGACAAGAGAATATCCCCTGTTTTATCAACAAAAATCAGCGCATCTCGCAGCTCATGTTGCTGACTGTTTTTAAGCGGCGTATCGATTTTTACTTTCACTGTCCATTTGCTTTTTTCTAAGCGACTGTTATCTTCCACTTTGATTGGTTGACTTTCAGCAAAAAGATACTGATTAAAAGCTGGAATAGGGTGTGTTCCAAAAGATAAGACTGCCGGCACTTGCAGCCTTGGTCCTGACTCAGGAACAAACACGCGAGTTTCTGCTGCTGATTGATCCCCCTCTTTATTCTCTAGATATAATTTTACCTCTTTATTAAGCCATTCTTCTGGTACTTCGAAAACGACCGAGTCTTCCGTTTGTGTATTTCCCACATCATAGTTTCTTAGCACCTGTTTTTTCTCCCCATATTGGGCAACAACTTGGACGCTTTGATGGCTGTCATGGGAAAGGTCATAAGATAACTTGACTTCTTTAGAAAAGCGTGGAATCACGATTCTTTGTTGTCGGTCTTTTAATGTAAAGAGTAGTGGGACACCTTTTTTGTAACGATGGAAAACTTCTTGAGAACCTGGCATGACAATGATGTGGTCTTTTTCTTCTCGGATCGGATAGTACCCAGTAATGGTGGGATAGAACGAAGATAAATCAACAGAATGGGTGATCAGCCCTCTGATTTCCCCCGAATCTAAGAGCGGTTGATTTTTTTCATCAACAAATTTGATCTTCACTTCGTTATAGTAGTAAATGGACGCAGAAAGTTTTCCGATTAACCGTTCACCATCACCAATATCTTCATAAAGAATTGGTTGAAGTTGAAAACAGTCATTCTCGATCAGTGCAGGATCGACCGGCTGTTCTGCACTTCCAGTGAAGGTGTGGTGAATGATAAACTGATAACTATTGTCATAAAAGGCCCGGTTTTTTAGTGTAGAAGCTTTTGCATGAACAAGCAAATTCCCCTCATCATCGATGGTCTGGTCAAACCAATTTGTTCGATCCGTTCCAGAAAAATCTTTGATCTCGACTCCTTTTAATTGAAACTGATTTTGATCTGGATTTTCGATTCTGTAAGATAAAGTTGTTCGAGAATTGTTTGTTTCAGTGTAAGGAACTGTTTGTTGGAAACGAGTGATCACTTCATTGTTTTCGATGTTCTGAGTGGCTAGTGTTTGTGGATAGGCATAAGGAAATTCAACTGCTGGGAAAAAAACGGATAAATACTTTAATTCAGATATCCCAGCGATAGAAGATCTTGTGTCATTATTTTTGACAATAAACTGAAACTTCGAGATAGATTTTGTTGTGATTGCCAGTTTACAAGCATCATCTGACCAATTATCTGCGTTTCCTTGTCCTTTTAACGTCAAAGTGCCTTGCTCGTCTTCGCTGTATTGGATCGTGGAATCGGGAGCAGCAAAGATATGTTCTATGGCAGTAGCAGCCTGAGGAATTCGTATGTCTTTCCATTTGTTCAAACCCATTTCATTAAAAGTCGTCTTTAGTTGAATTGGCTGCATCTTATCGTCTAAAAATTCATAGGTGATTTCTGATGTACCATTTGCCCATATTTTCAATCTTAGAAATTCGTTTTTCGTGATAAGCATATCCGCACCTGAAGGTTCCAACATCTTGACAGTCACCTTGACATTGACCGGTTGCCCTTGATAATACCCAACATTTCTTATCAGAGCAGCGCTCTCTTTTACAGAATTAATCCCAGTAACTATTCTTTCACTATTCACGACTCCAGACACTTTTTCTATCGTGGTTGATTCACCATTTCTCATAATAAAAGCATGATCTGCAGGAATCTTCTCGGTTAAAGCGTTGCGATAATAAGAGGAATCTGTGATCGAGCCCTCCGTTTGGGCAGCTGCCTTTTGCGTACTAACAAAGACACTACAAATAAATAGCATTGCTACTAGAAACCATTTTTTCATCTTAATCCTCCTAATTTAATTTGTTCTTTCTATCAATTGATTTAGTGGAAAATCGATAGAACCCCTAATCTATTTACTCATATCCACTGACAATTGAATAGTCTAAAAAATTTATCAAATAAAGAAAAAAACTAGAGCAAAGCTGCAAGAAAACTAACTGTTGGTTCTTTAGTAAGCGGCTCCCCCCCTTCTTCTTGATCGAACTTGGCTAGAACCACGATCCGCCTTCTCAGAGAAGAGGTTCTCCCATTCATTTTTTTATCGGAAAATTCGACAAAGAAAACCCCTACTCTTTGCAAAATCCATTGAGGATGTGCGAAGAATAGGAGCTTTTTTGATTGCTAAGTTCGCCTGTTTTAGAAATCAGAAACTTAGGAGGATTACTCAGGCTGTTTGCCAATATAAGCCAAAATACCACCGTCCACATAGAGAACATGTCCGTTGACAAAATTGGAAGCGTCAGAAGCCAAGAAGACAGCAGGACCGGCTAAGTCTACGGGCTCTCCCCAACGCGCTGCTGGCGTTTTCGCCACAATGAACTGATCAAAGGGATGACGAGATCCATCTGGTTGGATCTCTCTTAATGGTGCAGTTTGCGGTGTCGCGATATAACCAGGGCCAATGCCGTTACACTGAATGTTTGCTTCACCAAACTCAGAACAAATGTTTTTGGTTAGCATTTTAAGCCCACCTTTAGCAGCTGCATAACCAGCAACGGTTTCGCGGCCAAGTTCACTCATCATAGAACAAATATTGATAATTTTGCCATGTCCTTTTTTGATCATGGAAGGCAAAACGGCTTTAGAAACGATGAATGGCGCATTCAAATCAACATCAACTACCTGACGGAAATTAGCGGCTGACATCTCCAACATTGGGATCCGTTTGATGATCCCTGCATTGTTGACTAAGATATCAATGACACCTACTTCTTCCTCTATGGTTTTGACCATTTCATTGACTGCTGCTTCATCGGTGACATCACAGACATAGCCATGGGCTTTGATGCCGGCTGCTTGATAATTTTTTATGCCTTCATCGACTGATTCTTGTGTTAAATTATTAAAGACGATCGTTGCACCAGCTGCTGCCAAAGATTG
The DNA here is from genome assembly GCF_005234805.1 of Enterococcus sp. ARL09-542. NCBI lineage: Bacteria > Bacillati > Bacillota > Bacilli > Lactobacillales > Enterococcaceae > Enterococcus > Enterococcus sp. ARL09-542. The sequence goes on along the minus strand of NZ_QPQX01000007.1, from coordinate 138,996 downwards.
GGCGATCGTAAAGCCAATCCCATAAACTGCGCCGGTAACTAATGCAATCTTGCCATCTAAACGAAAGTGATCCATTGAAAAATCCATCTTCATCCTTCTTTCTTTTATTATTTCAACTCATCCATGGGAACCATGTCCATATCTGTGTATGTGATGTTCTCCCCGCACATTGCCCAAATAAAGGAATAGTTGCTTGTTCCGACTCCAGAATGGATCGACCAACTTGGGGAAATGACTGCTTGCTCTTCTGCGACTACTAAATGTTTGGTTTCATCTGGTTTACCCATCATATGGAAAACTTTTGTGTCCTCATTGGCAAAATCAAAATAAACATAGGCTTCCATACGGCGTTCATGGGTATGACAAGGCATCGTATTCCAAGCGCTACCTGGTTCTAAAATCGTATACCCCATTTGCAGCTGGCAACTTTCACACACATTCGGATGAATATACTGATAAATCTTCCGTTCATTCAGCGTCAAGCCTTCACCTGTTTCCATTGGTTTGACCTGATCGATACTGATTTTTACATTCGGGTATTTATGATGTGCCGGTACACTGGATACATAGAATTTCGCCGGATCATTTGGATCTTTTGAAGAAAAGACTACATGTTTCGTTTCTTTTCCGATATAGTATCCGTCTTGCTTTTTCATGTCTTCTTTGGTGCCGTCAATTTCAATGGTTCCTGCACCGCCAATATTGATCACACCTAGTTCACGGCGTTCCAAAAAGTATTCTACGCCTAACTCTTTGCTCAATTGAATCTCTAATGGTTGATCCGTAGGCGTTACTCCGCCAAAGATCATGCGATCATTATGGGTATAAGTCAACTGGATCGTTCCGGGTACAAAAATTTTCTCTACCAAAAATTCATTGCGTAATTGTTCGGTACTATAGTGTCGAATATCTGCTGGGCTGTGTGTATAACGGGTTTCCATTTCTTGCATGCTGGTTCCTCCTAGCGAATGATTTTTCCAGATCCGGCTGCTAAAAATTCAGCTACTTCCGCTTCTGTAAATTGATTACAATCTCCATGAATCGTGTGCTTTAATGCAGATGCTGCGGTAGCAAAGTCAATGGTTTCCTGAGAGGAATACCCACTTAGAATGCCATGCAGGACGCCTGCACAAAAAGCATCCCCTCCGCCTACTCGATCAACAATAGGATCGATGCGGTGTTCTTGAGAAGCTGCATATTGGCCGTTATGCCAAAGAGTACCCATCAATGTATTAGCACTGGCGGAAAGCACTTCTCGTTTTGTCGAATAAAACAGTTCAATATTCGGATAACGCTGGTTCATTTGTTGGTAATAATACAGCAACTCATTTCCTTGCCCTGTATAGGCTGGAATCTCCATAAAAACTTGTGCATCCAACTTGCCCGCCGAACAATAATCGACCAAAGGAAGGATTTCCTTTAGAAAGGCGGCGGCTTCATTTGTCGTCCACAGTTTGCCACGATAATTGATATCGAAACTGATTTTGCAACCTGCTTTTTTCGCACGCTTAACAAGTGAAAGGGTCAAATCCCGCCACGTCTCGGATAACGCTGGTGTAATGCCGGATACATGGAAAAGTGCGACATCTTTAAAGATCGCTTCTGACCATTCATTGGTCTTGATTTCCGCAAAACTTGACCCTGCACGGTCATAAATGACTTTTGCTGCACGTTCTCCTACACCAGATTCCATATAGTAAGTACCCAGCCGGGGACCACCGCTTAGAAGCAGACTGCAATCCACTCCGTAATTGCGTAAATGATGGGTAACAGCTTTTCCGAGATCATTTGCCGGGACTTTACTTGCAAAAGAGACGTCGTGCCCATAGTTAGCTAAAGAGATAGCAACATTTGCTTCACCACCGCCATAGTGTGCAGCAAAATGTCCGCTTTGCTCCAAGCGTACACCAGAACTAGTCGATAAGCGCAACATAATCTCGCCTAAGGTAATAATTCTAGTCATCTCAGTTACCTCGAATGTCATTTAACTTGGCCACATATTGTGAAGCAACCGCTGTCACTTTCTCGAAATCACCACTAGCAGCTGGCGCTAACAAATTACCACCGACACCAACAGCGACCACTCCGGCATTGAACCACTCAGACATATTTTCCAAGCTGACTCCGCCAGTAGGCATAATATTCAATTGGGGCAATGGTGCTTTGAAAGCGGAAATGATACTAGGACCATAGGCACTTCCTGGAAACAGCTTGATGATGTCTGCGCCTGATTTCAAGGCTTCTTTCATTTCAGTGATCGTCATACAGCCTGGCAAATAAGGTACTTGATACAAATTACAAATCTCAGCTGTATCGCGATCAAATGTCGGACTGACGATATACTCTGCGCCAGCCATAATCGCTAAGCGGGCAGTCACTGCGTCAAGTACCGTGCCAGCTCCTATGATCACTTCTTGGTCCTCTTGATAGTCATTGACTAACTCTGCAATCACTTCAGCAGCTTGCGGAACCGTGAAGGTCAATTCAATTCCTTTAATACCGCCTCGGACGATGGCACGACTAGCTTCCAGCGCTTCTTGCCTTGTAGTGCCTCGAACGACTGCAACGATTCCACAGGCTTTTAACTTTGATAATCGCTCTACTTTTTTCATAAACCCCTCCGTTCTTAATTTCCTATTTGGAAATTAAGTTTTATTATAAAGAAATCTTATCTTTATTATACCTGGTCTTTTTTCTTTTGCAAGGGGTTTCCAAAAGTATTTCAAATAGCTGCTTCGATTTTATCTTTTGTGGCACGTATTTCTTGAAGCAATGTTTGTTTATAGCTCTCGGTCAATCGGTATTTTGGCAGACTGACTGAGAAAGCACCGACAATTTCCTCATCTTTCAAAAGAGCCGCGCCGATACAAAAAATCTCTTTCTCCATTTCTTCATCATCAAAAGCGATCTTCAGCTGACGCACTTCTCTTAACTCTTGATTTAATTTAAGAACATTCGTGATGGTGTTCTCAGTATAAGGTTGTAAAGGTGTTTCATCTAAATAAGCTTCATAGCTTGTCTCATCGAATTCTGCCAATACAGCTTTCCCCATCGCTGAGCTATATAAAGGTCTTGAAATTCCCACCTTCGACGACATGCGAATAGTTTGATTTTGAGGTTCCAGTTTATTGACATACAAGATTTCATTCGCTGTCAAAACCCCCAAATGGATGGTCTCATCGGCTTTTTCCTGCAATTCTTCCAAAAATGGCAGACTGATCTCTACCAAGTCAAGTTCTTGAATATTTTTATTGGCATATTTGACGAGTTTAGATCCTAAGCGGTATTCTTTTTGCTTGTCCTTTGCAACATAGCCGATCAGCTGTAATGTTTCGAGAATCTTTAACGCGGTTGAATTGGTTAAGTCTGTAGCAGCTGCAATCTCTTGCAACGATTTGTTGGGTTCTTCCGCAAGATAATCCATGATTTTCGCGGCTTTAATCAAAACAGTCCCATAGGGTTTCGTCATTTGTATTCCACCTTTGTTTTTTCTATATAAGAAATTATAATCTCTTATAATGAAATAAACAACCAAACTTATCCATCTTCTCTTGCGAAGACGGTATAAGAAGGTTGTTTAAAAAAAGGATAAAGAAAAAAGTTTTACTTTCTGTTTCTCTTCATTGTATGATGATATTACCACGAAAAGGAGCAATAGCATGGACTTAAATGTATTGACCAAAGGAAAAAAAATTTCCGAAAGCGAGCAGCACATCCTCACTTATTTGGTGTCTCATACGGACAAAATCGAAGGCGTCCCTTTGCGAAAAATCGCGCAAGAGCTTTATACTTATCCAGCAACACTGGTGCGATTAGCACAAAAATTAGGTTTTTCCGGCTATTTGGAATTACTTTATTTCTTAAAAAATCGGCTGAATCGTCAAATGACCACTGAAGCAGCCATTGACTATCAGATCAACACAGAAGGCATTGCAGCCTCTATTGATGCGATCAAAGAAATTTATGCTCAAAACAATGATAAATTCATTACCATTTATGCCACTGGCTTTTCTGGTATCATAGCAGAATACCTTCATAAAAAAATGTTGGTTAATGGTATTAAAACTTTACTGGTGAGTGCTTCTGATTCCGGCGGTATCATTAGTAATAATATCGACAACATCAGTATGCTGATTACGATTTCTAAATCGGGGGAGACACAGAAAGTGCTAGAAAAAATGCAACTAGCGAATGACCATCAAATCCCCACTGTCCTTTTTTGCGGCAATGGTGAACACCGAGCCCATCAACTAGCAAATTTTTCTTTTGGTGTCACTGATGAACGACCATATGATACGCAGAACATCCAATATACGAGTTTTTACGGAAAGCTTTTACTGCTAATGGAGTACCTCGTAGAGGCATTTACTGCCGAAATCAACTAAAAGAGTCCAGGGCTTCAACATATGGAATAGCCAAAAAACTCTAGGATCACCCCTGCTATCTGGCTTTCCCGCTTCGCATCTACTCGATAAATGAAGCCATTCAGTTGCTTTCAGGTCGTTCAATCTTGTTGTTCAATCTTGTTGTTCAATCTTGTTGTTCAATCTCGCTGATACTTCAGCCGCAACCTTTTCTGCTAGTCAAAATAATGTTCAGCGAGCGACGCGTAGGCTGCGCTCGTTTTTTGATTCGGCGTAATGGTCTGCAAGTGGTCTCTTGCTGCCAAACGATGACCAAAATAAAGATCATAAAGACCAAAAATTGGTTCGTTTGCCGGTGACAAATAACATGTCACGCCCAAGATATCAGCTGTTAATTGTGCAATGGCTTTCGATTGGAAAACGCCACCGCTGATCGTCACTTCATCAGTAATTGCTGCCATTTCTTTTAAAACACCAATATTCAACAACATCCCCTCAATTGCTCCACGAATCATATCTGCCCGAGTATGTTGAATCGTCAAACCATGATAAGACGCCTTGATATCAGATGTCCAATAAGGAGCCCGTTCCCCATTGATAAACGGAAAAAAGCGCAGACCATGGCTACCGATTGTGGTTTCTTCAATGATTCTTGGGAGACTCTCATAGAAAGTGTCAGGATCTTGTGCCAATGTTTCTTTGATCCAAGCAAGGACGCACCCCCCATTATTCGACGGAGCACCAATGACATATTGACCCTCTTTAAGGTAATAACAAAAATTTTGCCGCTGATCGAACACCGGTTGATCCGTCACCTTTCGAACAGCAGCACTAGTGCCGATCGTCAAACTATTTTTGATTCCAGTCGATACATACCCTGCATAAGCCGCCAAACAGCCATCACTGGCGCCGCACATGATCTCTACTGTTTCATTCAATCCATAGCGAGCGGCAGCGGACGCAGCAATAGGAAACCGATCGGTCGTGTCACAGATTGGCGCAAACTGTTCAATGGAAAGGTCCAAATAGTGAAGAATCTCTTGACTCCAATTTTTTTCTTCAAGAGAGTAGAGGCCTGTTGCCGATGCAGTACTTCGGTCAATCCAAGGAGCTCCGGTAAATAAAAGCATCACCAATTCTTTCAGCCCATACCATTTCGTCTTGCCATCAAAACCGCCAGCGGATTTGAAGTGAAGCAACTTAGCAAATGGCGACATCGCATGGATCGGTGTCCCAGTCTGCCGATAAAACGATTCTGACAATGAGGATTGACGAAACTCTGCAATCACTTGGCTAGCCTGATTATCTGACCAAATATAGATTTCTTCAAATTTCTCATTTATCACTGGCATTAGACTATGCATCGCTGTACTGAACCCAATCACTGTTATTTGCTCTCGTAAAGAGGAGGGAATCGCCGTGATCCCTTTCAAAAGTACAGCTATAATTTCTGACGCAGACTGTGTGCGACCTTTTTCTGTTTTGGTATAAATAGGAAAAGAACGTTGATAAATGATTTTCCGTTCTTCCAACAAACCGATTTTTATTGCCGTCGTTCCAATATCAATCCCTAAAAACATTCCTCTCGCTCCCTTATCTCTGCTAATTCATTTCTATTTTAGCATACTTAAAAAAGATCCCCACAAAAAGACCATTGCTCATCTCCCTTTGAATTCTTGACAAACATTTAGAATGTCAGTGATTCCAGCAAAAAAATCCGAATGATTGACAAGAGGGTTGGCAAACATCCAGCTTGCAGCCATCAACTACTGCACCACAGATGCACTTCCCCTCGTTTATCATTCAGATCCTCTATCTCCTCTGTCATCCTCAGACTTTTTAATGAGCACTAATTGTTGTAAGGTTTTTCAAAGTGACATCTTTTGATCAGAAATGTTTCTCAGCATGTGAAACATTTTAGTGGAGTCCCGGCCAATAATCACCATTTTCTGAGACCAGATCATCTAAGAGATCTTTGGCTACTTTTGCGCTAGGAATGGTTTTGGAAAGGGTTAACGCCTGCCACATTTTTTGGTAACTCTTTTCCACATATGCCTCCACCACTAATTTTTCCACAGTGACTTGTTGGAACATCAAGGCTTGTTGGAAAGATGGTATCTTGCCTTGTGCCAAAGCTTCTGGTCCATCAGAGCCAACAATACAAGGAACTTCCACCATGGCATCATCAGGAAAGTTAGCGATTGCCCCGTTATTCTCAACAATCATGACCATTCGTTCATGCGTATTGAACGCAATTGCTCGTGCCAGATCCACAATAAAGGTTGCATGAGCATCGATTTCAAATGCGATACCCTCTGCCGATCCTTGTTCGATGATTTTTTTCGCATGGTCGAAGACTCGCTTTTCTCTCCCTTCCATGACCTCATTCGAACGCGTATATTCGGGATGCTCTTTCATATGATCATAAACGTAATCTGGGTATAAGTAATATTTTAAATACGTATTTGGCAAATACTCTGGTGTCAGAGCCAAAAGATCTTTGGCTTTTTTGTGGGTTTCTTGCCAACTAGGATCTGTATGTTGGGTGTCCACTTCAACTTGAGTGAGATAGCCATTCTGTGCAACATATTCCCTGATTTGTTGGATGTATTCGTTGCCTTCTTTGTCCTTGATGCTGGTCCACCAGCCAAAATGATTCAAGCCAAAATAACGAACTTCTAAGTCTGCTGGATTTTTATCAATAATTTGCGACATCCGTCGCAAGGTGCCCACTGGCATATCGCAAATATTCAACACTTTTGCGTCAGGTCGCAACACACGACAGGCTTCTGCTACAATCGCTGCCGGATTCGAATAATTTAACATCCAGCAATCTGGCGAATACGTTTCCATATAATCAATGATTTCCAACATTCCGGTGATACTGCGCATACCATAAGCGATACCGCCAGGTCCGCAAGTCTCTTGACCGAACACACCATGGCGTAGAGGAACCTTCTCGTCTTTTTCCCGCATGTCATATTTGCCTACTCGAATATGAGCCATACAAAAATCAGCACCAGTAAAAGCTGCTTGCGGATCCGTCGTATAAGAAAATTCGATCTGTGGTGCCTGTTCTTTTAATAAGATCGTCAATGCTTCACCTAAAGTTCTTTGTCGCGCTTCATCATTATCATAAAGTGTCAGCTTTCTCAATGGGAAGCGGTTTTGATTATCTAACAGCATCATCACGATCCCTGGTGTGAAGGTACTTCCTCCACCGGCAATCACTACTGAAAAATTCTTCATCATTCAATCTCTCCTTCTCGTCCAAGAAACTTTTCTAATTCTTCTCGTACTTTTGGTACAGTCAATCCATAAACAACATGGACATTCTCACCATTCTTGATAACGCCTTTGGCTTGGGTTTCTTCTTTTAGCAATGTCTCATCCACTAGTTCTGGATTTTTTAGTTTCAAACGCAATCGTGTGTAACAGTTGTCAATCGTTTTAATATTACTGTCTCCACCTAAACCTTTCGTGATCAATGCTGAAATCGAGTCCGTTGGTACAGATGAAGGGATTACTTCTGCCGTCACTCCAACACCAGCTCCTGCTAACCGTTTCTCTTTGTACTCTTTTTTTGAATACAATTTTGTTTCATTCCCTTCATCTTCCCGACCGACTGTTTTCAAATTCATTTTGGTAATCAAAAAGCGGAAAAGAGCATAATAGAGAAAGAAAAATACTATGCCAACGGCGATATAGATGGGCCAGCGAGTCTTTTCAATCCCTAACGGCAAGTTATACAAAAGGAAATCAATAAAGCCATTCGGACCAATCGCTCTTGAGCCAAAAATATTCAATGCAACCATACTCAGTCCACTTAATGCGGAATGGATCACGAACAAAACTGGTGCAACGAACATAAACGAAAATTCGATCGGTTCCGTTACCCCAGCAATAAAGGAAGTCACCACTTCTGGGATCAAAATAGCTTTGACCTTGACTCTATTCTCTGGTTTTGCGGTCTGATACATAGCTAGACAGGCACCAAGTAAGCCAAACATTTTTGAAATTCCTCGTGCATCCCAGATGACACTTTGCGAGAGAACCTTTACTGCCGGATCCGCAATTTCTGCAAAGTAAATGTTCCGAGCCCCTTCGAAGACTTGGCCCCCAACTTCAGCGACGCCTCCAAGGGAAGTATATAGAAATGGTGTATAGATCAAATGATGGAGTCCAGTTGGAATCAATAATCTTTCTAGCGTCCCGTATAAGAAGATACCGAAGTTTCCTGTTTCTTGAATAATGCCGCCTAATCCATCAATCCCCGTTTGAATCACCGGCCATACGATCGAAGAAAGGATGGCGAACAATACAACAACTGGAATCAAAACAATGAAGACAAAGCGAGCCCCGCCATAGACTTGAAAAGCATTATTGAAGGTAGTGTCGATGAAACGGTTGTGGATCAATGCAACGATGATCCCTAAGATGATCCCTAAAAATACCCCCATATCTAAGACTTGAACCCCTAAAACCAGTGCTTGTCCTGATCCTTGGAGTGCATCGGCGGCTACAAGCATCCCTCGAAGTTCCATAAATTTGTTCATGGCATATAAAAACACCAGATAGCCTAGTAATGCAGTAAACGCCGCTTCCGCCTTTTTCTTTTTGGCCAGACCAAGAGCGATCCCTACACAAAATATGATGCCGAGATTCGTTAAGATCGGTAAAAGTGAGGCAGAGAGAATGCTGCCAAAACCTGTGGTGATTGGGTTATCCAAAAATGGAAAACGTTCGATCAAACGAACATTGGTAAAAACATTGCCAATGGCAATCAAGATCCCAGCAATTGGCAAAATCAGAACCGGTACAAACATGGCTTTTGAAAACTTCTGCATCGCATCCATCATTTTTTCTTTCATTGATGATACTCCTTTGCTTTTTTATCGGTAGGTTTATTATAGGTAAGTTTGAAGGACATTCCTATAGAAATCGCTTTCAAATCAACCTGTTACATAGATTGGAACGTGTTTCATAAAAAGAAGCATCGAATGGTCATTTCTTACCATCCGATGCTTCTTTATTCACCTTTCGTACTAAATCCACATGTTGATATATCAAAGGGAAAATTTTTCTATATGCAGCTTCTGTTAAATGTATGCCATCTTTGGTATTCAAAGCATCAAGCTGTTTAGTTTCATCTATAAGCAAATTATTGACTTCAATCGTCTCATATCCATTTGAATCGGCAAGCTTGCTGATTTTCTCACTTGCTTCAATCACACGGCTATTGATTCTATACTTTGAAGCCTGCAGTAGCCATTGCTCGCCTTGTTTTTTTGAAACGTCTTGCATTATTCCGGTATTTACTGGATAAAACTTAATAAAAGTAACTGCACATTGTGGTAGACTTTTCTTCAATTTACTGAAAATTTGGCGGTAGCTATCTAATAAGTGACTATCCTCAAAACACTCGTCTGCTAGATCATTTGACCCAATATTGATCAATAGATGTACAGGTTGTATAGAGAGTATCAATCGATCAAAAATTTCAAGATAGTCTTTAGAAGTTGCTCCACTAATTCCGCGGTTATAAACAATTATTTCTTTATCGAGAAACAATTGTTCCAAAGGAAATTCTTCCATTAAAGAAGAACCAGCAAAGACGATTTTCCCATTTTCCGCATCATGATTTTTAGAAACATAACGATTCAAACAGATCATTTTCCGCCTACTCCTCGTTATTAGATATTTCTCTAATCGTCATCGCAGTTTTCGCTGACAAATAGATTGTATCCATTGAATAAGTATCTATCGTTATCTTAACAGATGCATCCTTTTCACTATCGTTAAACAAAATAACAACAATGGATTTATTATTATTCTGAAAGGCAACACTTTGGATATGCCGATCATTCGAGCTTTCAATTCGAACAGATTCAGGGCGGACAAATTTACTGAAATGAGCCAGACCAAAATAATCAAGTGTCAATTCATAGTTTTTCGTTTGTTGATCCACTTTTACAAGGCCGCGACAAGTACTTTTTCCAAATCCCGGAACAGTAGGTCCATTATTTTCGTCTAGCGCTAAATTCCAAAGCGTCATAGATTTTGCACCATTTCTAAAAATGTTGATCCCTGTTCTCATTAGATTACTGAAAGCTGGTTCAAAGGCTGGTATCCAATCTCCTCCAGATCCCTCAGTAAAATGGATTTCTTTATCTGGATAAAATAGAGCAACTCTTGATTGATTAATTACATTACCACCATACCAGTGCCAAGCTATGCCATCAAAGGCCGCTTCTGCCTTATCCAAAATTTCTAATGGATAATCAATTCTATCCCAGTTATGATCATAGCCTAATATTTTTGTCCGAATGTTATTATCATTAAACAAAGGTTTTAAGTATTTAGCAACAAAAGTTGCTTGTTCATCCGCCAGCATCTCCATTCCTGGGTAATTCGGTGGCACAAACAACGGTTCATTTTGTGGTGTAATCGCATATATATCTAATCCATGCATATGATAACTGTCAATCACTTTTTTGAAGTAATGAGCATATGTATCATAATACTTCAACAACAATTTTCCACCAATCATTTGTTGAGAATCTTTCATCCATCCAGGAGCACTCCAAGGAGACATAAATAATTTTAGTTCAGGATTCATTTTCTTAGCATATTTTGTTAGGGGAATGATACTTTCTTCATCTTGTGCGATAGAAAAATGAATCAGATTCTCATCTGTTTGATCTTTTTCCATATCATCATAACTATAAATATGCCTCGCATAGTCAGATGCACCCATTGGGTTTCGTAGAATTGAAAAACCGATTCCTTTTTTTGAATCAAATAACGCTTCCATGACTGCGATTTGTTGCTCTTCAGATAAGCATTTATCAACTAAATATGCAGAAGAATCTGTCAAAGAAGTTCCCCATCCATCAATTTTCTGAAAAGTTTGATGGCTATTGACATTGATTTCAAACTCATTTTTATTTTGTGTAAACGGAGATTGTTCAAGCTGAAACATATTCATTTCATCTGTTGTCGTGTAATATTCAAAACTCAATGGATCACTCCTGTTCTATTTGATTTGTAGTTACATGCTTCATAATTTGCTTATGGATCATAACTTGAAAAACCATAGGAATACTTATTCCAAATAACGCCCATACTAATGCTAATCTAGGTAAAAACACAGGTAAAAAAAAACTACTAAGCATTATCGCTAAGCCAATAATATTACAACCTACGTATTTTAACGTTATCCCTAATGAAAACTCCACTATGGACCGAATGGACATTTGGCTGGTACAAACAATGAATACATTCGAAAGAAACACAATAAAAAATGCAATAAAAAGTAATATCAAAAATTGAAATATAGTTCTTCTAGTGAATGCTAGTAAAAGAAACAGTAAGAAAAAGATCACCCAGAAAGCGATGATTAACCTGAATGAAAGAATCAGATTTTTTCTAAACAGCATGAAGTATTTTGTTAGGGTAACTTCTTGCTGATTGTATTCTTTTAAAAGCTGGTAGCCAGTAATCAATGCACAAGGCACTGTGATGATTGGCAAACTAGAAAAGATGATTAATAGATTTAATAGCATCATTTGATATATTTTTTGTAGGAAACTGTATACTTCACCATCAATATTAAATATTTGTTTCATTACTGACTACCACCTTTTTATTCGATGCCTAATTTCTCTTTATTCTCAGCAATTTTCTCGTTTCTAATTGCCTCAATATCTGACCAACCATTTTGATCTAAAAATGTTGAATATGAAGAGATTACTTGATCAAATTCTTCTTCTGAAGAAGAGCGAATCAAACAGACTAATGTTGTATACCAATTTGTATTGATTGCAGAGAGATTACGTGCTTCTTGAGTCCCTGAACTAGGATCAATATTTTCTAGAATAAAATGAGGGTATAATTTTCCTTCTCCCCATTCTCTTGGCTGTATCAAGGCAGGTGTCTGAGTACTTTCACTAGCCATTGATTGATATTTATCATGACCAAAGAAAATAAACTCACTTAGTCGATACTCTTTTTTGAATCGATCTGAATCATTATCTTTCATCTCTTGCACTTCTGGCAGTAATTCAATTTTACCATCATTGTCATATTGGAAAGTCTCTCCTTCAATACCAAAAGTAGTTAGAATGCCGCCGTATTCACTTTGTAAATAAGTGAAGATTTGCATGGCCTTAGCTGGATCTTTAGCACTTTTACTAATATAATTGATCATCCAACCAGTAATACCACTTTGATTTAATTTAGGCTCTTTCCCTTCACTATTTTGTGGTCCATTGATTGCAATGTACTCACCATTAGGATTTTCAGCTAACCAGCTTTGTAAAAAACCACTCATTTGTGCTGTACCACTAGCCATAATTGTGGCGTATTGACCGGATTTCACTTTTTCTTCAAAAGCTGTACCATCATCAGAAAAACTATCATCCGACAAATTTCCATCCTCATGAATTTGACGCAACACTTTTAACCAGTTTAAATACTCTTGATCTAGATTACGGTTATAAAAATTACCCTCTTTTGTTTCTAGATCAACACCCAAATAGTCTTGGAAAACATCACCTAAAGATCCAGCCCCATCACCCAACGCATTGAAACCAAAGGGAACAAGTTCTGGATATTTCTCTTTGATAGATTTCATTCCCGCTATGAAATCATCCGCAGTTTCAAAATTATTCTCACCAATTGCCTTATATACATCTTTTCGAATCAAAAAGTTTGTGTTAGCAGGAATTAAACCGCTATCATAATCTTCTGCTGTATTAGAATAATTGGGATATCCATACGTTTTTCCATCATCTAATTGAAACCAATTTAATGTGTCTTTTGCAGCTACAGTTTGCCAATAAGGATCATATTTATCTGCAAGTTCATCTAATGAATAGGCCCAACTATCAGCTTTTTGCGCAACTTGTGAGTTTGAATCAAAAATTGTGACGATATCTGCCATATCATTGCTTGAAAACATTGTATTTAAGTTAGTATCATCACCTTTGATAAATTTGACTTTGATGTTCAAATCTTCTTCCATTTTTTTTGTAACGACATCATTTCCCCATTCATCATTCCACCAATCAGCATTAACATACCATGTCAGTTCTGTGACTTCTTCCTTATTATCCAATTGCCATGCTGGCGTATTTTTATCTAGATTATAACGCTCACTAATATCTACATCCTTTGCTTCTTGACTTGCGTTATCTTCTCCCCCTCCACATGCACCTAGCAACAACACCGAACTAAACAGCAAAACTAAATTTCTCAAGTTTTTCATTTTTTGTTTTCCCCTTTTCTATTCTTTAACAGCTCCGACCATCATTCCAGCAATGAAATGTTTTTGGAGTAATGGATAAATAATCAGAATTGGAATCGTTGTGACCACGATTGTAGCAAGTTGGACACCTTTGGTTGTACTTTCTGCCACAGCCGTTCCGATGTTTTGCATCCCTTGTGTCTGTGATTGAACAATGATCTCATATAGTTTCATTTGTAATGGGTAAAGAGCCTTATCAGTAATAAAAATTCTAGCTGTCATAAAGTCATTCCATTGGTTTACCCCATTAAACAAGGCAATTGTTGCTAGAGCTGGTTTGGACAGAGGTAAAAATATTTGCAAAAAAATGCGCCAATGACCTGCACCATCAATCATTGCCGATTCCTCTAATGAATCGGGTCCATTTCTAAAAAAATTCATTAATATAATGACGTCATAATAACTTAACAGCGCTGGTATAATATAAACCCAGAAGCTATTTAACAAACCTATTTGTCTAAACAATAAGTACGTAGGAATCATTCCACCTGAAAAAAACATCGTAGTGATACCCATCGCAGAATATAATTTTCTGCCTTTCAGATTTGCTTTGCTCATAGCATAAGCCATCATGGCACAGAAAAATACATGTGTTAAAACACCAAAGATTGTTTTAGAAACTGAAATAAAGAAAGCTTGCAACATACTCCCATCTCTGAATACTGCTCGATAATTCTCTAGTGACAGTTCAGAAGGCCAGAATACAAAGTCACCTTTAGCAAGAACACTTCCAGAGGCGAATGATGATACCACCACATTCCATAAAGGAATAACGATAATCAAGGTGAAAATGGTTAAGATCAAAATATTGAAAATGTCGAATAAACGACTATCTACATCCTTTTTCATCACTTTTTTTTCCATACAACGCTCCTTTCTACAATACGGACGTATTGTCATTTAGTCGTTTGGTCATTTGATTTGAACATACCAATAAAATTACTGATACAATTGACACACCTAATCCAACTGCAGTAGCATAAGAAAAATCGCCTTGCGCTATCCCCATTCTAAATACATATGAATTAATCACTTCCGCCTTCGCTTGATTTTGATTATTCATCAAAACCATTGTCTGATCTAAGTTGGATCCCAGTAATCCACTTATAGTCAGAATCAAATTTAAGCTAATGATTCCTTTTAGCATTGGTAATGTAATTTTCATAATTTGTTGAAACCTAGTTGCCCCATCTATTTTTGCTGCTTCGTAATATGAGGGATCAATTTTAGATAACGTAGCTAAGTATAAAATCGTACCCCAACCAGTGTTTTTCCATATATCTGACAATACCGCAATCCACCAGTATTTATTCGTTGATAAAAGATAGTTTTCATGTTTGATTGAAAAACCAAGTCCACTCAATATTGTATTGAGTAATCCATTTGTTGACAGCCAATTAATCAACATACCGCCTAGAACAATCCATGATAGAAAATAAGGCATGTAAGAGATTGTTTGGACCAATTTTTTAAATACACCTTGTCTGAGTTCAAAAATCAAGATTGCTAAGATAATCGGTAAAACAAAACCTATCAGTAGCTTCAAGAAGCTGATACCAAGCGTGTTTACAACTGATCCCCAAAAAAATTTATCATTTAATATGATCTGAAAATTTTCAAAGCCGACCCAAGGTGCTGTTTCAAGTGTGTCGATGACTGTATATCTTTTGAAGGCAATGATCAGCCCATAGATAGGAATAAAGTTAAAAATGATCATAAAGATAATTCCTGGCCAGACCATACTTTGCAATTCCCATTGTTCAAAAAAAACAGAGAACCACTTTTTTATCTTATTAGTAGAGCGTTTTGCATTTTGCACGGAAGTTTCCATCTGTTCCCCTCACTTTCAGTTTATTGTTGCCTCATTTAGAATCAGTTTCTTTACTTGATATACTGCTCCAACCATGCCAGCATCATTCATCAATTTAGCTGCTTTTATAGGTGCGATCGTTTTTCCCACTAAATAATGAATACTTTGATGTCTTTCTGTCATTTTTGAAATGGTGGAGCTCAATCGCTCTAAAAATAACGTGTTTGCACTTATGCCACCACCAATCAATACCAATTCGGGATCAAAACAACTGATCAAGTTCAATATGCCGACAGATAGATCTTCATAAAAACTATGAATGAGGTCGTGGGCAATATCGTCATCCTCTTCTTTAGCAAAAATTTCTTTTGCATCCCAAATTGGTTCGAACTTTGAATCTTTCTTTAACATTATTTCATTATAACGAGAACATAAACCACCAATCACTGCTGCACGCTGATTCAAAGACATCGCCTCTATGTCAACGCTTTCATTAATTTCCTTAATAACCATCCAGCCAAATTCGCCTGCCATGCCATGGGCACCTTTGATCAATTCATTTTGATAAATAATACCGCCACCTATGCCTGTTCCTAGAACCATACATATGTAATTGGGAATCCCTTGAGCATGGCCAATCCATTGTTCTGCGATAGCAGCAGCATTGGCATCATTTTCGATAACAATTGGTACTTTCGTTATCTTCTGTAATTCTTGCTTTAGACGAACACCATAGATGGACTTGATTGCTCCTGCTGTAATCATTGTGCCGTGTTGATCAATAATTCCTGGTGCGCTGATTCCAATCCCTTCAATTGGTTCTTGCCTCTGACTCTCTTCAATAATTGTTTGTAGGTTTACCAAGAATTGATGTCTATTATCGATCGTTTTGATACTCTGCTTACAATAAACTTGTCCTTTATCATCAATAAATCCATATTTGATTGTAGTTCCACCAATATCTATTCCCAAATACATTTATATCACTCATTTCTATTAAACTGATATACTGATTCGCCCTCAACCAATCTTCCATTTAATACAAAGGATTTTCCTGAAACATCCCCATTGATCAGCTTTACTAAATGTTGCGTTGCAAGCTCCCCTTGTTCTTTGATTGGGTTCACAATTGTTGTTAAAAACGGTCGAAAATATTTCAACAGCTCGATTCCATCAAACCCAACAACACTAAGATCATTTCCCGCTAGAAATGCTGTCGGTAAATCTTTTTGCTTTTGCAAAAATTTTTCTGTCGATTGATATGCGAAATTTTCTTCAAATCTTCCTTCTATTAGATAATGCGGCTTTAGAGGAATGTGTGCTTTTCTTAGTGCTTGCTGATATCCCTTGAATCGTTCATCGCTATCATAAACACCATCAAAGCCTTTGACGAATGCAATATTACGATGGCCTTTCGCTATCAGATAAGATGTTGCATATTCAGCGCTTTCATTGGAATTGAAAACAATACTACCAAATGTATGATCTTGAATATTACGATCAATAAAAACGGCATTGACGGATTCATTTCTGATTATCTCAAGATCTTCTTCATCAAGCATATCTTCAAATCCAATAAATCCATCTACAGCACCTCCCAGAATACTCGTCAAGACAACTTCTTTTTCCATTGAAATAAACACATTTAAAGCGTAACCATGTTTTTCAACTTCTCTTGCTATGGATTCAATCAGAACACTAAAATACGGACCAGTGATACTTGTGGTATAAAATCCGATTCTTTTCGTCCTACTTTTCTTTAATTCCTTTCCCATAAGATTAGGCACATAATGAAGGTTCTTCGCAGCTGCTATGACCTTTGCTTTCGTCGATGCTTTAACAACATCAACGCCATTTAACGCTTTTGAAACTGTTGCGATTGACACATTTGCTTCTTTTGCAACGTCTCGGATTGTTGTTCGTGTATTCATTATCATCACCACATAAAAACGTTTTTTTTTTATCAACATTATAAACAAACTATAAATAAAAACGTTTTCACATTCAATGTGTTTCATCAAGGTTGGTTGCTGTACCAGCTTAATGGCTTCTGTACCTTAATGAAACCCCTTGTACCAATCATCAGATGTCTGCTCCATTTGATGCGATAAATTTTGGTACCATTTAAATGAATCTTTTTTTAACCGCTTTAGTGTACCTTTTCCGTCATTGTTTTTATCTACATAAATCATGCCATAACGCTTCTCCATTTCACCTGAACCAAAACTCACTATATCTATGATTCCCCAAGGTGTGTAACCTAACAAATTAACTCCATCCTCTAAGACAGCTTTTTTCATTTCTGCTATATGTGCATGGATATAATCAATACGATATTGATCATGAATTTCATCATTTTCGACTGTATCACAGGCCCCAAACCCATTTTCAACACTAAACAAAGGTATCTGATACCGTTGGTCAAGGATATTCAAAGTGTATCTCATCCCAACAGGATCAATTTGCCAACCCCAATCACTTGCTTTCACATGTGGATTGCTTAACCATTTGGCTTTTGAAAAATCATTGATCAACTCGCCATTCTCATCCAGAGTAGTGGCAGTGCCTGACATATAATAACTAAAGCCGATATAATCAACTTTACCTTCTTTTAATATCTTCTTTTCTTCATCTGAGATATCAATAGAATAGTTTTTCCGATCCCATTTCTTTAGGACATATTGGGGTATCTCTCCTCTAGCATGGACATCACTATAAAAAAAACGTCTATTCATTTCTTTCTGTGCCGACATCTGATCTTCAGGTTTACTAGAATATGGATACACTGGAACGTTTGCCACCATACATCCAATTTGAAATTTGGGGTTAATTTTGTGTCCTAACTTAACAACTTGTGCACTCGCAATCAATTCATTTATAGCACCTTGATAAATTATCTCTTCCTTATTCGCTTGGGTCTTATTTTGATCAAATAAAAAAGCAGAATTAGTCCAGGTGTGTAAATTATGTTATCCATCAGCTTGGTTATTGATTTCATTGAAAGTCATCCAATATTTGACTTTGTTTTTGTATCTCGTCATAACACTTTCCGCATAACGAGTAAAAAAAGGAATTAATTGTTTATTCTTAAATCCACCATAAGCTTTATATAGGTGAAAGGAAATTTCGAAATGCGATAAGGTGATGACTGGCTCAATACCATTTGCAAGTAATTCATCAAATAGATCATCTTAGAATTTAAGCCCTTTTTCGTTTGGTTCTTTGTCATCGCCAGTTGGAAAAATTCTTGTCCAATTGATAGATGTGCGCAATACTTTAAGACCCAATTCCTTAAACAATTGAATATCCTCTTTGTAAAGATGATAAAAATCAATAGCTTCATGATTTGGATAATACCTATTTTCTATAACACCATCTGTAATTTCTCTGGAAATACCATTTCCTCATGCGGTCATCACATCTGCAATACTTACACCTTTACCCTCAACATTCCACACAACTTCAACCTGATGTGCGGCAACAGCTCCACCCCATAAAAAATTTTCTGGAAATGTATTCATGATTCTTCATCCTCTCTTTATTCTCCTTGAGTATACAAAAAGTCCGATATTCATCGTGCATTTACTAATAAATCGGTACACGAGAAGCAAATTAGAAAAAAAAGCACCTTGGTACACGAAGTACCAAGGTCATGAATAATTTCAATCTCTATCAAATGTAATGAGTTGGCGCACAGCCTCTGATAAGGCTTCAATCAAAAACATACAGGGAATTTGACTTGTTAAATCCTCGTGCTTATTAATTCTCTTCACATCAACCGAATAATCTAATACAAAATCGCTCATTCTACCCAGTGTGCTTTCAGAATCGCTTGTGATTACGACCGTTGTAAAGTCCGGGTTGTTTTTAAATCCGTTAAACAACTCTATGATTTCAGTTGTCCCTCCTGTAATAGATAACGCAAATACCATATTATCAGATGTATTTTTTAGTTTTGCAAAAATCGGATATGTATGATCGACTAATGCAAAACTATTACAGCCTAAAGTTGAAAATCGACGCGCAGCATACTCGCACATTGATGCAGAAGCACCAATACCATAAAAAATAATATTCTCACACTCAATCAGTTTCTCAGCCACTCGTCTCAATTTACTCTCAATGTTTTTAGGAAAATGATCAGCGCTTAATAACGTGCTTCCGCTAAGTATATCAGCATTTTCAACCTGAGGCATCTTAGCATGCGACCGAAACTCCGTAAAACTTTCATAGCCTAATTTACGAATAAAGCGCATCACAGAAGAGGCCGATGTATGGGATTCGATGGCGATTTCTCTCACCCGCATATAAGGAATCTTGTCACTTTGACTGGACATATAATGATAAATTGCTCGATCCGTCTCTGATAAATCATTGAAATCTATTTTTCCAAAAAAAGACATGCCTATCGCTCCTATTTTTTCATTCTTCTGATTCTACAGACTGAGGCTGTATCGACAACGGCTTCACAAAAAACAATTCCAACGGCTGTTCAAAACCTGGTACGTCCATAAGCAACCCACCGGCATCTTTGTAGCCACATTTTCGATAGAAATGCTGACTGCTCTCATCAGACTGAGTAGAGGCCATACACATCCCATACCTTTGTTTCCGCATTTCTGCTTCCCAAAGGCGGAGGAAGTGCCTTCCTCTCCCTTTTCTCTGCTGGGATTCGTTGACCACCAGCATGGTACAAAAGGGAATGGTATCCCAAAACAATTGGTAGCGAAGAATCCCCACAGGTTCTTCCTCATCGGTCAAGATCAACGCCTGTTGATCTTGGAACTTTTTTGCTAATCCTGCTTTTGACAAATGATTATCTAGTTCTAACCAGAATGTCATATCCCTTTTTTGCGCATAACGAATCTTCAGCATCTTGGTTTCTCCTTGTTTTTTCCTGAATCGTAAAGCAGCACTATTTTTCTGTTGTTTCTCGGTATTCTTTCAACACAGCCAGAAACGCATCACCGTATTTATCTAACTTGTTTTGACCAACACCTTTGATCTGTAGAAATTCGATAGGAGTTTTAGGCTGCTGCTCCGCAAGTTCCCGCAATGTCTTGTCCGAAAAGACGACATACGGCGGCAAGTTTTGTTCTTGTGCGAGCGTCAATCGCAGGGAACGTAATTGGTCAAACAATTCGTCATCGACGACCAATTGACGTACTTTGGCTTGTTTCCGGTAAACCTTTGCCTTGCCTAAAAGAACCTCTACACCGGCAGCTGACACACTGAGCAGGGGGTATTGTCCTTCCGAAGGGACTAAATAGCCTGATGCGGTTAAGTAGTCAATGAGTTGATTGACTTCTTTTTGTGACCAATCTTTCAACAAACCATAGGTTGGCAATTTTTCAAATCCCCATTGGGTGACTTTCTGATCTGCTGATCCGGTCAACACTTTCCCCACTAACGCTTTGCCAAAACGTTCACCCATTCGTTTCACACAGGACAACACTTTTTGCGTCTCAACGGTGATATCTACCTGTTCTCGTTCATCTAAGCAATTGCTGCAGCGGCCACAATCGGGACCGTCTTCCCCAAAATACCGCAATATGTAACGTTGAAGACACATTTGTGTATGCCCATATTGACTCATTTCTCTCAACTTGAGGTATTCATTTTGACGATACTGAATATCGGACTCAGATTGATCGATAAAAAACTGCTGAATCTGCAAATCCTGCGGAGCGTATAATAAAATGGCTTCGCTAGGTTCACCATCTCGTCCGGCACGTCCGGCTTCTTGATAATAAGATTCTAAATTACCGGGGATTTGGGCGTGGATCACAAAGCGCACATTGCTTTTGTTGATTCCCATACCAAAAGCATTGGTTGCTACCATCACTTGAAGACGATCAAAAAGAAAATCTTCTTGGTTTTGCGTACGTTCTTCTTCAGTTAATCCGCCATGATAGCGTCCAGCATTGATAGATTGTTGTTTCAATAAACGATAGATTCGTTCGACTTCTTTGCGTGTGCTGGCATAAATAATCCCTGATTGTCCTTTGTTCATCTTTAAATAGGTCAGCAAATAAGTATCTTTCTGCTCTTTGATAACTTCAAAAGATAGATTTTCGCGAGCAAAACCCGTTTTCACTTGGTTCTCTGGTGGAATCAGCAACAGTCGTTCAATATCTTGGGCAACTTTTGGCGTTGCTGTAGCTGTCAATGCCACCACCGTTGGCCGCTGATCAAAACTATGGATCGTTTCCGCTAAGCGTAAATAGCTAGGACGAAAATCATGTCCCCATTGTGAAATACAGTGGGCTTCATCAACAGCGAGTAGGGATATAGGAACATAGCGCAGCAATTCGCGAAAATGATCTGATTCCAAACGCTCTGGAGCAACATACAGGAGTTTGATTTCTCCTTTCGATGCTTGCCTTAACCGTTGGTTGATTTCCGGAGCTGATAAGGTACTATTGATATAAGCGGCCGGGATACCCATGTCATTCAATGCATCTACTTGATCTTTCATCAATGAAATCAATGGTGAAATAACTAATGTCAGACCGTCTAACAATAAAGCTGGGAGCTGATAACATACAGATTTTCCTCCGCCAGTCGGCATGATGCCTAAAACATTTTGATGAGAAAGAATGGCATTGATGATTGATTCTTGACCTTCCCGAAAGCTGGTATAACCGAATTTATCTCTTAAAACTTGATTGATTGATTGCATAATATCCTCTTTTCCATGTCCATTATACGAGAAAATCCAGTCATTTGAAATGGGAACAGTTTGGGAATCACTTTCGACAGAAACTTTCAGTCTTTGATTTTTTGAGAAGAATATGGAACAATGATTGAAACAAAAAAGGAGTTTGCAGTTTTATGGAAAAAATCGTAATTATCGGTGGCGGCATCATTGGGATGACCTTAGCAAATTATCTAGATACGACGAAGTACCAAGTGACCGTGGTTGACGACCCTACGGGACAAGCTACTAAAGCGAGTGCCGGGATCATTTCCCCCTGGCTTTCGAAACGGCGAAACAAACGATGGTATCAATTAGCTAAAGATGGGGCTGCTTTTTTCGAAAAATTGGCACAAGATTTCTCACTGACCACAGATATTTATCAACGCTCAGGTACATTGATCATTCGCCCAGAAAATCAGTTGGCAGCATTAGCGGAACTGGCGGAGGAACGGCGCAAAGAGGCACCGGAAATCGGTCAAATCACCTGTCTTTCTCCTGCTGAAACGCAGCAAGCTTTACCTTTGCTCAAACCACTACCGGCTTTGAAAATTTCCGGAGGAGGTCGACTAGATGGCGCTGCTTATCTAGCGTTCCTAGAAGAACGGGCCCGTACCAATGGGGTCGTTTTCGTCCAAGGGAAGGCTAGACTTTATAAAGAAAAAAATTGGGTCGTTTCTACTACATACGCAGAAATCCCAGCGGATCATGTTTGTTTAACCGCCGGACCAGGATTAGGCCAACTGTTAGAACACTTGAACTACCACGTCGATGTTCGTCCCCAAAAAGGACAGCTGCTCTCCTTCGAAACGACAGCGTCAGCAAAAGATTGGCCAGTGGCGATGTTAGAGGGCGAAGGCGATTTGATTCCTTTTGCGAATGGGAAGATCCTTTTAGGAGCGACTCACGAAAATGATGGCGGTTGGGATCTGACTCCCACTGAAGCAGCAAAGCAACAATTGCTGACTGGCATCGGTTCATTTTTGGCAGCCCCCGAGAAATTGTTTGCTGCGCCAATGACAGTTCGCGTAGGAACACGGGCCTATACTTCTGACTTTGCGCCATTTTTTGGACTGCTTCCCAGTGAGCCAGGATTAGTGGTCGCCAGCGGACTGGGGTCTTCTGGATTAACCACAGGTCCCTATATCGGTTATTTACTGGCTGAATATTTTAATCAAGGTCAGAACCCTTCTGAAAAGCAAAAACTTTTTGAGAAATATAGTAAACCTATAGCTGCCTATATTACTCAACGTCACTGATGGTAAAAAAAAGGAGCTGTAACAAAAGTCTTGTCGCAGCTCTTTCTTTCGAACAATTGGACAGAATATGCCGCAGCTGTTTTTGCCAGGTGCATCTCCCCTCTTGTTAAACCTCTTTTTTTCTTGAATTTAAGCGTTTAAAATTACCTTTTCTAATAGGGCACCGGCTTGATGATTTCCTTCAAGACCGATCGTTCCTGAAAATTGTTGGACACGTTCCATGTTCGTGATTAGGACGACGACCATCGTTTCTTTGCCTTGTTGTTCGATATAAGGCAAGTCCATCGCTGCTAGTTTCGATTGTGGGGTTACTTGCTCTCCTACTTTTACGAATACTTCAAAGCCTTTGCCATCAAGAGAAACTGTATCGATTCCCATATGGACTAGAACTTCCACACCATTCGATGTGGTGATTCCCACCGCATGTTTGGAAGGGAAAACCGAAGTGACTTCACCACTGACTGGCGAATAGATTTGGCCGTCTTTAGAGTGAATGGCATACCCTTCACCCATCATTTTTGTTGAAAACACTTCGTCGGGTACATCTTCCAATGGAATGTATTCTCCTTGCGTTACAACATGCAAATCAAGTTCGTTGGTGAAGGTTTCTGTTTCTGCTTGATTAGGGACTAGGAAATAAGTCAGAGCAAAAGAGGAACCGATCGCCAAGACAATGCCTAGGACCGCATAGATAAAGTATTCACCAATATAAGCCGGCAAACTAAAGATACTGGATAAAATATAGCCATAGATCCTTACGCCAAAAAAGCTGATGAACGCTGATGCAATCGAACTACCGATGGTAGCTGCTAAAAATGCTTTTTTATATTTTGATAAAATCCCAAACAATGCTGGCTCAGTGATGCCCAGCAATCCTGACACAGCTGAGGACAAAATGATTGATTTTTCTTCTTTTGATCTTACTTTAAAGTAGATCGCTGCGGTTGCGCCGGTGATCGCCATATTTGCCATGAACATCATTGGCATCAACATATCATACCCTTGATTGGCAAAGTTTTGTAATGCGATTGGCGTCATTGCATGGTGTAATCCGGTAAAGATCGCAATTGGACGAATAGCACCTACAACAATTCCTGCCAATACAGGAGAAATCGTAAACAAGCCAGCTACACCATCTGCAAGCAAATTGCCTAAATGAATACTGATTGGACCAATAACTGTTAGTGTAATCAGTCCAGCCACAAACAAGGAAATCGTCGGTGTAAAGACGGTCCGCAGAACTTGCGGCAATACCTTGTCTACCCAGCGATAAATGTAGCTTAATGCTAAAACAGCAAAAATGATTGGAATAACGGTACCCGCATAATTGAAAACGGGAACTGGTAAAACCCCAAACAGTCGAAAGGCCGAAATATTGCCTTCAGCAACTGCATTCGTCATCGTTGGAAATTGTAATATTGCAGCAATGGCGATCGCCAAGTATTGATTCGTTTTAAAGATGCGCGCAGCAGAAGCAGCAACAAAAAATGGCAAGAAGGTAAATACGCCGCTGGCGATCATATCAATGACTAAATACGTATCTGTTTGATTGGAAATCACATTTAAGGCAACCAATCCTGCCATCAACCCTTTAATCATTCCTGCCCCAGCGATTGCTGGAACAATTGGTCCGAATACACCGGAGACTGTATCCATAAACAACGAGACAGCGCCTTTTTTCTCTGAAGACTCTTGACTCTTTTCATCCAAACCAAGTTCTTTGGCTAATGGAGCATAATAATCCGCTACATCTGTACCGATCACCACTTGGAGCTGATTGCTTTGATGTTTCGTTCCCACCACTTTAGGTATTTTTTCTAAAGCAGTATAGTCAACTTTCTTTTCATCCTTCAAATCAAAACGAAGCCGCGTCATACAATGCCAAGCATTATTGATATTCTCGGATCCACCAACATCTTTTATGATCTGTTTTACGATGTCTTCTTTCATCATCATTTTTTCCTCCTGTTGTTTGCTAACGGACTTGAATCTTGAGGCGCCTTTTCAAGTGGGTCCGTTTTCACACACATAGTAGCATGGCTGCACCCGCTTGTAAAACCAGTCCTTTTATTAAAAAAACAGACCAAAAAGGCTATGTATCAACAAATAAATAAGAATCCATCTAAAATTGGACTGGTTTTATGAGCCATAGCCATCTTTTTTTGGACCAAATTGACAGCGGTTGCTCTGCGTGTTTCAATGGCTATATCAACTAGATACAAAAATTGGAGTGAATAAAATGACACCAACGATCATCACCGACGTCAAATCCTTTGCGATCAAACCTGATCGCCATAACCTTGTTGTCGTTAAAGTAGAAACCAATAAAGGAATTTCCGGACTAGGCTGTAGTACGTTTCAATTTCGTCCTTTAGCAGTCAAAACAGTCGTTGACGAATATTTACGTCCCCTTCTGATGGGTAGAGACGCGAATGAAATCGAAGACATCTGGCAAGTCATGAATGTCAATTCCTATTGGCGCAACGGTCCGATCACAAACAATGCCATCTCTGGTATTGATATGGCATTATGGGATATCAAGGGACAGTTAGCTGATATGCCTCTGTATCAACTGCTGGGGGGAAAAGCAAGAACCGCGATCCCTGCTTATACTCATGCGGTAGCAGATAATTTAGACGATCTCTATCACGAAATCGATCGCTTTTTGGCAGCCGGTTATCGCTATATTCGTTGCCAGCTCGGGTTCTATGGCGGGAATCCAAGCCAGCTGCAAACACCCGAAGAACCAATCTCCGGCTCTTACTTTGATCAGACAGATTATATGGAAACGACTTTGAAGATGTTCGCAGCGATCAAAGAAAAATATGGCAACCAATTTCAAATGCTGCATGATGTTCATGAACGCCTCCATCCGAATCAAGCCATTCAGTTCGCCAAAGCAGCAGAACCTTATCAGCTCTTTTTCTTGGAAGATATTCTGCCGCCTGACCAAAGTCACTGGCTGACACAATTACGCAGTCAGTCAGCAACCCCCATTGCAACAGGTGAATTGTTCAATAATCCAATGGAATGGCAAGAACTAGTCAAAAATCGGCAGATCGATTTCATGCGGGCCCATGTATCACAGATTGGCGGCATTACGCCAGCATTGAAGCTAGCTCATTTTTGCGATGCGATGGGGGTTCGAATTGCCTGGCATACGCCTTCTGATATCAGTCCAGTCGGCTTGGCAGTCAATACGCATTTGAATATCCATCTGCACAATGCCGCGATCCAAGAAACAATCGAGTTGCCGGCAAATACCCAATCCGTGTTTGTTGGCAGTCCCCAACCCAAAGGCGGCTTCTTCTATCCAATGGAAAAAAGCGGGATCGGTATTACATTTGATGAAGAAGCTGCGGCTGATTTTCCGGTCGTTTACCGCCCCCATGAGTGGACACAAAGCAGAACGCCGGATGGTACACTAATCACACCTTAAATAATAATCCTAAAAAACTCAGCAGCCTGACTCAAATTGTTGAATCAGAGCTCTGAGTTTTTTTTGATTTATCGTCTAGGAAATTTGTGGCTCTTCCTCTGCCGATCAATCGATGCGTGAACGATGGATTTCTCGATCGAAAGGTCGAATATAGGTGACTGCATAGTCGATGGCGATGATGTTGCTGAATTCATAGACCCGCCCATCTTCCAAAATTGCCCGATTCGTGATTTGCATCGCTGGTGTCCCCCGTTTGCACAGCAAGATTGCCGACTGGGCCATTGAAGTCGCAATCGGGGTATAACTGCTGATGTAGTGGGAAATCCGATATCCGCAACTCTCAACATAGCGCTGAATTGAATGTTCTACTACCTCTTGAGTGACATTAGGAAATAATCCTACCGGTAGCTTCGACGTTTCTAGCTGTTCAATCTTATAATTGACGATTCGCACCCGTTCAAAAGTCCAAACTTCTTCATTGTCTGCTAACTGAAAGATTTTTTGTTCATCTGGGGTAGCGGGTGCTTTACTCAAAGAAATCATTTTGGAGTGGATCCGATCGTAAGGAGTCCGTGTCAAGGAATTAAAGATCATGGGATTTTTGACCCACTTCTCATGGATAAAGATTCCCGATCCTTGGACCACACGAACGATGCCGATTTCTTCTAAATTTTTGATTGCTTGTTGAATCGTAAAGCGGGAAACGCCATAATTTCTGGCAAGTTCTCTTTGATTCGGTAATTTTCCTTCAATAAATTCTTCCTGATAAATTTTACTAAGCAAATCTTGAACGATAAATTCTCGTTTTTTCATAAAAACTCCCCTCACTTGCTCTCAGCTGTCGCCAGAACAGATAGTCCATCTTCTAGAGCGATTGAAAGATGCACCTCACAGCAGATAGAGCATCGTCGCTTGTCCAGTATCATTACGAACTATTGTACTCGAATGTACTCGAAAATCAATCTGCTGAATCATTGGCTCTAGAGTTAAAAAGTTAGAATCTGTATCAAACCAGGCGTGTCGCCACAGAAATGAGTATTTCTATATCAGCTAACTTGATGTAGTTCATGAATGGTCAACACCTTAATCAAACAAGGACCGATCAAAAAAGATGTCACGAACTGTTAAACAGATTCGTCACACCATCGTATGAATCGATTATTGCACTTATTCCGAGAAAAAAATTAGTCGGACGGATCAGATTCCCAGTAATCCCGGAGTTCTTCATTGATTGTTTCAACATTCACTGATTCTCTTTGTTCCTCTGGTTGCTCTTCGTTTGGCACATCACCAACCGCTTTTAGACAATCAGGCGTGACTGTTTCACCTGCTTCAGCAGCCGTCAGTATTTTCTCGATTTTTATTTTGTGGGTCCAGTCAGCACCCATGTCATAAATGTAGGTCAGAGTTTGGCAGGTTTGGAAATCATGGTCGATCACTAATGCATTTGTAGGTTCCGTGTTCGGCACATCGATTGAATTATTGCCGGCAAGAAAAAGGTAGAGCTGTGAATCCTGCCATTGAAAAGCAATTTGGATCATATTATGGAGTTGTTCATAACTAATGCCTGCAGGAATGAGCATCCTTCGCCAAATCGGCGGCTTGAAACCTTCCAAATCAATACGGATTTGATATGCAGCGATTCTTTCTTCGCTAGCTTCAGGAACTTTTTTTATTGGAAAAGGGACGATTTTTGGCGATCGTTGATTTTCATAGGGATGTTCGATCGGAACCAAATCATGATCTTCCGGTTCGACATCATGAAGCATCTCTAGCATTGCCGCTTTCTTCTCTGAAGACCAGAAATGCGGTTTTGACATGCGAGAGTAAAACACAGGCTGTTTTTCTGCAAGAACAAAGATAATCTCTTGGTATTGTTCTTTTGTGATGTGCTGTTCTTTATACATGCAATAATAAAAATCTTCAATAGCTAATTTAGCAAAGGGGAGGAAATTCAAATCATAAGGAATCTCTTGAGGCATCATTTCCGTATAGACCCATTCGATAAACTCTTTGTCTGTCAGCATTCTTTTATTCGTCTTTTGTTCTGCACAAAAAATCAAATAAAAAACCGGATCTAAGTAATGATCTAAATCATCATTACTGACAACACTCGGACCACCGAACAACGCGACATGATCCATCATGTGATCGATTACTTTTGCTAATTTTTTCAATGTTTTTTCCAAAAAATACCGCTCCTTTCTATCAGTTTAACTTTGACGAAAAGAGCAGTAATTGTCAATCTTTTTTTTAATGAGCAAGCATTTCCTGTGCAATTTCTAATCCAGACAGATCAGTCGGATAGAACGTTGGCCAATGATCCATTTCCGACAATAATGCTTCTTGACTTTCATTGCCAAAATAAAGGTGAAAATGATGGGAATCAGTTGGTGCAATCGAGTGATCGCTAAATTGGATATATTTGAAGGCTGCATCGTTATCTTTTGATTCAAACAAATAACGGACGCCGCGATTCCCTGCTTGGTAATTCAAGATCTTTTTGCCTACATATTGATAGGTTGCTTTCTTGGTTGTGCCATCTTCAAAGGTAAATGCCATCGTATCTCCTGTGATCGTAATTTCTGCAACATCTGTTTGGTAGCCAGTTGTATAATAGTCTTTGTATTCCTCGGCCGTCATGCTTTTATTCTGTTTTGCTTTGTAGTCAAAAACTTGATCCAGCGTGCCGTCTTTCAAATAAGGATAGACCGATTGCCACTGTCCCTTCCAGTCCGTGAGTGAGCGGTCTTGAACATCTGCGTCGTCGAAATACCCATTATAAACGGTTTTTTCTTTCTCTGCTTCTTTCACTTCTTTCTCATTGGCTTGTGAAGTAGTCAGCATCAATGCGTCTCGGTTTTGTTCCATGATAGAAATGTAATCTTCCCCACGATCCATTTGTTCCTGTGTCAATCCTTCCAGCGGATTCAAAACGGATAAATCGACACCAGCTTCTGTTGCCAGTGTTTTGGCAATACTGTCTTTGGCATTTTCTTCAAAGTAAATCGTCTTGATCCCGGTATCTTCTACAAAATGCTTCAACTCAGCAATACGTGCCGCTGAAGGCTCTTCATTGGGAGACAGTCCAGCAATCGGAACTTGTGTCAATCCGTATTCCAAAGCGAGGTAGCCAAAAGCAGCATGCTGGGTGACAAAATGCGTTTGCTTGGCATTCTTAAATGCTGACTGATAAGAATCATCCAATGACTGCAATTTTTCTAAATAGGCCGCAGCATTCCTTTCAAAAGCAGCTTTCTTTTCTGGATAAGCCCTGCTTAGCTGATCACGAATGCTTGCTACTTGTTTGATTGCAAGGCTTGGTGCTAGCCAGACATGAGGATCTAATTCATGAGAGTGCCCTTCTTCATGATCGTGCTCGTGATCGTGGTCATGCTCTTCATCACCCGACAGCAACACCATCCCCTCCGTAGCTTTCACAATGGTGACATCTCCTTCTTTCAATGTAGATTCAATGGCAGGAACCCACATTTCCATGTTCTCATTATTGTAAACAAAGGCATCCGCTTCTTGGATTTTTGCCATATCTTTAGCCGATGGTTCATAGTCATGTGAGTCTGTCCCTGCCGGCATCAACAATTCGACATTGCCTTCATTTCCCACCACATTGCGAGTAAAATCATACATAGGATAAAAACTAGCGAGGACTTGAATCGTTGGATCACTTGATTGTTCTGTCTGTTCATTCGCTGATTCCTTTGTCACACTGCAAGCAGCCAACCCTATGGTTAAAAGCGAAATACCTGTTATTTTTAAAAATTTCTTCATCTCTTTACCAGCACCCCTTTTTGATTTAGCAAAACGATCATTTCTCCTAAAAAAACACCAGAGAGCCTGTTACGATTTGATTTTCACAAATCGTAACACTTACGTTTTACTTTCGATTATTTACTTTACACAAGGGAAAACAATCTGTCAACACCTAAAAAGATGTTTTTTATATGTCTATTCTTTCATATCTGCAGTGATTCATTTGTCTTTTTGCTCGCGCTGTCTGACTTGTTCTTTCAAATCGTCTGTGCTACACTCAGAAAGTAATTGAATCGAATTATCCACTAGGGGCGCTTTATGCTGAGATAGACAGTTTGTCTGGTCCCTTTGAACCTGATTTGGTTAATACCAACGTAGGGAAGTGGTTGCGCAGCTTATTTCGCGTTCCCATTTTTCTGTCTACCCGTGGATAGAAAAGGAGGAACGCTTTTTTTGTAGACAGAAAATCATTCGAAAGGAAGAATACTATGGAAAATTGTTCAATGAATCAAATCGATATCACGGGATGCCGCATCAGTCTTTATCCAATGAAAGATGATTTTGCCTCTCACATTCTTCGAAGCATCAAAGAGACCGATACCACAGCCGTTTGGCAGCAGACAGATCTTTTCAGTACACTCTACCGTGGTGAAGCTGCCAGTGTGATTGATGCGGCAGCAGCTCTTTTTGTCAATGCCTATGACCCAAAAACACATTTGGTCGGTGAGTTCACTTTTTCGAAAGGCTGTCCAGGAGATCTGGCTGGTGATGCCTTTCTCAGCGGCAAGCATGAACGGCCAAATCATCAGCAAATTACTGCAAAAGGTACGTTCATCGTTCAGTGCAAATATTCTTTTTATGTCTTTGGACGTGAAGATTATATGGAAGAAATTGCGCATATCGTCTCGTTGGCGGATGCCATGGGCTTACAACCGCAATCGGCCCATTACGTGACGCTGCTATCTGGCACAGCCGCTCAATTATTCGCCTATTTTGAACAAGCACTGGCCTATGCACACGAAAAGCTGCCTCATTATGTTCTTGAAGGAACCGTTTCAGTCAATAGTCCCTCGTTGAAGGAGGCCTCTTTGCATGAGTAAGTGGCAATTAAAGGATGTGATCATGGTAGGCATCGTTTCTCTCGTATTCGGTGTCGTTTATTTAGGGGCCGTTCACTTGGGGGTTTTACTCAGCACCTTGTTAACTCCATTTGGCCTCGCCATTCTAGCGAATGAATTTCTCTTTGGGATTTGGTTTATAGCGTCTGCATTTGCCGGTTACGTACTAAGAAAACCAGGTGCAGCCACGATTACTGAAATGATCGCCGCTTTGTTGGAGGTTTTCATGGGTAACTTTTATGGTCCAATTATCTTTGTCAGCGGCTTTCTTCAAGGAATCGGCACAGAGGCTGGCTTTGCCGCTTTTCGCTATCGAAAATTCGGCTGGTCTTCTTTGATCCTGGGAGCTTTGGGAGCGACTGTCACCAGTTTTATTTGGGGCATGATCCGTTCCAGCTTTCTTGATTTAAAGTGGCAATTACTGCTGACTATTTTCGTGATCCGTCTGCTTTCCGCGCTCCTTTTTTCAGCTGTCCTTGTTAAAGTGGTTTGTGATCACTTAGCAAAAATGGGGGTTTTGAATAGCTATCCGATTGCTCAACATACTTGCTTCAAACGAAGCCGTGTGAAAGAATGAGTTTAGCACTAGACTCCTGTGTCTTTACGATTGATGAGCAAAAACTTACCGCTACCTTTGAATTAGCTCCTGGGGAAATCAAAGGGATCTATGGTCCTTCTGGTTCAGGAAAAAGTACGTTTTTTCGCTTATTAGCCGGTTTGTCGGATCAAGGGTTCGAATCTGGACACTATGTGATCGATGAGAAAGATTTTACTGATTTATCCCCTGTACAACGGATTGCGTCCGTTAGTTTGATGTTTCAAAATCCCGATACGCAGTTTTGTATGCGAACTCCCCGAGAAGAGCTGTTATTTTGTTTGGAAAACAGAGCCATTCCATTAAACGAAATGACTCGTCGTATTGAGACGGCACTCGATTTTTGCGAGATTCGTCATTTAGAAGATCGAGTGCTGACAACCCTCTCAGGTGGGGAGAAACAACTAGTAGCGTTAGCATGCTGTCTTGTTTTAGAAAGCCGCTATCTTCTATTAGATGAACCTTTCGCTAATCTCGATTCGCTGACCGCCCAATCATTGCTTGAAAAATTAACAGAAATTCAACAAAAAAAGAAAATCGGAATTCTTTTAATCGACCATCAAGTCGCACCGGTCGCTGACTGGGTGCAGGAATGGCTCCTATTAACAGATGCTTTTCAGTCGGTTCCTTCTCAGTTGCTTTTAGAGCAAGAAGAGCAGCTAAGACAAACTATGATTAAACCGTCCCTCATTCCTATTGAGCCGCAGCCCCTCTTGCGGTTTGAAAATTTTCGTCTGCCAATTGGCAGACATTCTCTGCTGATCAAAGACGAAGTCTTTTCGACCGGAGAACGAATAGGCATCACAGGAAAAAGCGGGATAGGAAAATCAACCTTTTTTAAAGCCCTGTTGCAGCAAGTTCCCTATGATGGAACGATCTATTACCAAGAGCAATGCTTGACCTCTCGCAGTCGTCCTTTCGATCGGATGAGCTGGGTCATGCAAAACCCGCAGGATCAGTTTCTAGCTTCCTCCGTGGCACAAGAATTAGCCAATGGTCAAGAAAGAGAGGATCTCTCTGAAAAGCTGAACCAATTGGGACTATGGGAGAAACAGGAAGATTCTCCTTTCCTATTAAGCCAAGGACAACAACGGCGATTAGCTGTTGCCTGTTTGATCGATCGTGAGATCCCGATTTTGCTTGTTGATGAGCCAACCTATGGACAAGATTTGCGGCAGTCTTGGCAATTGATGTCGTTATTGGCAGACAAAGCGGCCAGCGGTACACTGGTCTTCATCATTAGCCATGATTTGCGTCTTCTGTCAGATTTTTGTGACCGAACATTCGATTTCAATCATTTTGTAAAGGAGTCTTCCAATGAAGTACCGAAACCCAACAGTCAAGCTGCTGACTTTATCCGCGCTGGCTTTGCTCGTCTCTTTTCAAGATAATTTGTTGCTAAATAGCAGTTTGACTTTATTTTTCTTGTTGCTGCTCTTGGTTTATCTGCCTCTGAAAAAATTGCTCAAGTTACTTTTTCTCTTGTCTTTAAGTGCAGTCGGGATCTTTTTTACCGGGCTATTATTTTTCCAAGAAGGTCAAAACGGCAGCACGACAGCGGCATATGCCTATGGCATTCGTCTCGCCAGTCGCGTTTATTGTTTTGGGACATTAGGAAGTGTCTTTGCCGCTACGACCTCACTAACAGAGCTGATCTATTCTTTACAACAGCAACTTCGCTTGCCTCCTGTTTTTGCTTATGGCTTAATGGCAGCCTTTCATATGGCACCTATGATTCCTAAAGAGTACCGCAACATCCAGTTTAGTCTGAAATCTCGAGGAATCACTTATTCCAAACTATCCTTAAAACCACTGATTCCACTGATGGTCAAATCGATCCGCTGGTCAGAACTTCTAGCTGCAGCCATGGAATCTCGCGGATTTGTCGGTGATGCACCTCGAACCTATGCAGTGAATTATTCAGTCACCCTTAAGGATTGGTTGTTTGGACTTGGACTTCTTGGCGCTGGATTGATCCTTACTTTGCTTCCAGTATGAAGCTAAAAAAAGGGATAGAATAAACAACAAATCTGATTCTAAACAAAAAGATACCGCAAACAGGACAGCACTTGCTGAACTTGTTTGCGGTATTTGTTATTGATTAGTGGAACTTACATTACCATTCGTTTCCCTTGTTTGATCTGAGAAATCATCACCAAAAAAGTGGTTGCTGTAATATAAATGGTGAAAACCAAATAAAGCTTTTTTACAATAGAAACAGTTTCGCTCGTGACTAGATGACCGATTCGAGGCAAATGAAACAAAGGTTGGCCAAGTAATTGACTTTTTCTGATTTTGGTCGTTTCCATGTGGTCTTGAATGTCTCCGATCGTATACATCACTTGCTCATTTTGATCAATTGCAGCAATTCGCCGCGTGTATATTTGTTCCCCTTGATTCACAAAATAAGTGATTGCCTCGCCGACAATCAAATTTTCTGCATCCACACTTTTAACAAATAATAAACTTCCAGAGGAATATGTTGGTTCCATTGCGTCACTCTTCACAATAGCGATGGGTAACCCTAACATTTTTGGAATAACAATCATGAGTAAAGGCAGAAGCATAATAATTAATGTTGTAAAAGAAAGAAGGATACTTGTTTTAGAAATTTTTTTCATCACAGTTCTCCTCTATTTTTGATATTTTTGTATATTACGTTTATATTATAACGATTAATGATTTTTTCAAATAATATGAGTCCGCTTTTTTAAATGATTTTTTTTATTAGTTATTTTATTATTTCTGGTATAACACCCATTATCATTTGACTTAATCAATTGTTTTGTTTTATTCTAGACGTGGATAAAAAACAGGAGAATTCATATATGTTTAAAAAAATAACAAACTAAACTTGAAGAATGCAATTCCCTTCTTAACGATTTCTGCTTTTTCTCTGGGAATTATCTTGTTCTATATTTCTGCTCTGATTAATCCAGTGATCAGTCTTCCTTCTATTGAAAAACAGGAAGATTGGCTGTATTATTCTGCAGCAGAACCAGAAACAACTTTCGACAGTAACTATGTGAATTTTTTGCCTAATATTCCTACCAATGAAAATTTGGTAATGGAACGTAAAATCACCAATGAGCACTACTACCCGACATTGCTGTTGGTGGGCGATCATCAGAAAATGACGGTTTATTTAAATGATAAACTTTTATATACCAATAAAAAAGAAGTAGCAGATGGTCTTGTGAATCCTGGGAAAACCCTCTCTTTTGTCACCTTGCCAGAAAATTACCAAGGCCAAACACTACGTATCTATGTATCTAGTCCTTTCAAAAATTATTCAGGATATCCCGCTGAGGTCTTTCTTGGTTCTTCAAACGCTTTAGTCAGTTATGTCTTTCGTCATTCGATTCCCAATATTTTCATGCTTCTTCTGACAGGTTTTATCAGCTTGCTTAATTTGATTTATGTAGGGATTAAATTAGTTAAGAAACGAAAATTACTCGTTTCGAAATTATTATTCAGTGCTTTTGCACTGTCAGCTGGACTAGAAGCCGGTTTTGGCGATATTCTTGGAGGGTTGCTCTTTAACCCCACCATAAATTCAGTGATGTTGAATGTCTTATCGATCATTACCCCAATGTTCTTGATCGGCTTTTATTTATCGAAAATGGAAGTTCTTCAACAGAAGTACAAGATTTAGGTGATCTTCCATGGCATTTGTGGTGCAGCAGCCATTTTATCTGTCTTTTCCCATCAACTCCACTTGCCGGAAATTATGGATTATATCCATTTACTGAATATTTTTAGCACTCTTGTGACATCCTTTGCTGCCATCTATGAAGCGGTTAAAAAGAATCAATTTTTTGTTCTTTGTTCTCCCTGGATCGTTTTATCCGCGATTGGTCACTGCTTTATCTACATTCAAGATGTCCTAAACAGCGATCAATCAAAAATCAATTGGAATACGATTTTCTTCGTACTCTTGATTATTGTCTGCTGGTGCTATGATTTGCTGCGTTTGTTTTTCTATAATGAGGGGAAAACAAAAAAACAGGATATCGCAGGACTCAAGATTCGCTTGTATGAAGAACAACAACCGATAATTCAACAACAAATCAATCAATGGCAACAAGCTTTTCTCGGTTTTCGCAAACAGTTGAATACTGCAAAAGTCATGCTGGAAGACAACAGTTTGCTGGGAGCTTTTGATCAAATCAACCTAATCGAGCAGACGCTAGAAGAATCCTGTCCAATCAAAAGTGAAGATCATTCTCTAACAACCCTGCTATTGACAAGTTATCAGCAATTGACTCAGCAAAAAAGCATTGAATTCTCTTATGATGTGGATATTCCCGCAATCAAAGAACTAGCTGAAGAAGATTTTCTACAATTATTTGCTCATTTAATGGACTATGCAATTCGGGAAACGTATCTACTCAAAGATCGCGCCCTGCGGAAGATTCATCTAAGTGCTATCAAACAGCAGAATCAATTGTTCGTCAGCTGTCAGTTTCCAACTTTGGCTACTTCGGAAAAAGAAGCCATGCCGAATATTGAAACCTTTGAAGAAGAAAACTATTTTGATCTTCAGATTATTGAAAAACTGACCCAGCAAAATTTTGGGTCTTGCTCGGTCTTACATGAGGAACAAGCCACTCGTTTTTCTCTGACATTTTCTTCAGATGGGTTGCCAGATTACCTAGAGCTAGTCAGTAATGAATAACAAAATGACAAAAAAAGCTTGCTTTTTTCCGAGTTTCGATTTAGCATGAATGTAAGATTTGGATCAGTATTCTTATGATGGTTAAAGAGAGTTGGAGCAAGCTGGAAATCCAATACCCGCTAATAAGAAGAACCTGCCAATGGTAGTGACCGCAAAACGGTCGGTGTGAAGACCTTATCCTTCATGAGTTGGACTAGCAATAGTCAACAAAGGTGGTACCGCGAAATCCAAGCATTTCGTCCTTTTTATAGGACGGAATGCTTTTTTATTTTTTAAGGAGGAAAAACAATGACACAAAAAAATGATTTTACAGAATGGTACATTCAGACCATTCAAAAAGCCGAATTGATGGCTTATTCGCCAGTTAAAGGATCAATCATCTTCCGTCCTGATGGCTTTGAGCTATGGGAACATATTCAAGAAGAATTTAATCGCTTTTTAAAAGCAGAAGGCATTCGCAATGCGTATTTCCCAATGCTGATCCCCCAAAGTTTTTTCACGAAAGAAGCGGATCACATTGAAGGATTTGCTCCTGAATTGCCTTGGGTGACAGAAGTCGGTAATGAAAAATTAGAAGAACCATTAGCATTGCGTCCTACTTCTGAAACTATGATCGGTTCAGCCTTTTCTGATTGGATCAATTCTTACCGTGATCTACCATATGAAATCAATCAATGGGCCAATGTTTTTCGTTGGGAAAAGAAAACACTGCCTTTTCTCCGCACTTCTGAATTCTTATGGCAAGAAGGACATACCGCCCATGAAGATGAAGCAGGTGCAAGAAAGCGGACGTTAGGAATTTTGGATGAATATGCACGTCTTTGCGAAGAATTTTTAGCCATTCCAGTGTACAAAGGACAAAAAACACCTTCTGAACGTTTTGCTGGCGCGGTGGATACCTACTCCATCGAAGCCATGATGAAAGATGGAAAAGCTGTCCAAGCCGGTACGAGCCATTATATGGGGACGAAATTTGCGGAAGCTTTCGATATTACTTATTTATCGAAAGAAAACAAACATACCTATGCACATACAACTTCTTGGGGTGTTTCTACACGTTTGTTAGGCGCATTGATCATGACTCACGGTGATGAAAACGGATTGGTTTTCCCACCAACGATCGCCCCTACGCAAATCGTCTTGATGCCAGTCGGACCTTGGAAGAAAAATCCTGCCATTTTAGAAAAATTGGAAGAGTTGTTTGCATCTTTCAAAGCCAAAGGTATTCGTGTTCGCTTAGATGATTCTGACAATTCGCCAGGTTACAAATTTAACGAGTGGGAATTAAAGGGCGCTTGCTTACGAATCGAATGTGGTCCAAGAGATTTAGAAAATGGGCATGTAATGGTCAAAGTCCGTGATCTTGCCGAAAAACAAACCGTAGCATTTGATGACCTTGCTGATTTCGTGGATCAGCAATTGGCTGCGATGACACCACGTTTGCTTGAAGCAGCTCGTAACAGAAATAAAGAGAACGAGTATTACGATATCGAAACACTGGAAGAGTTAAAAGCACATATCGAAACCTGCAAAAAAGAAGATAAAGTCACTGGTTTTGTCTTAATTGGTTGGGACGGGACAGAAGAAACTGAAGCCAAGATCAAAGAAGAAACTGGCTTTACTACCAGAAATATCCCATTTGAAGCTCCTATGGAAAAAACAGTTGACATCGTCAGCGGGAAACCTGCTAAACACACCGTTTGGATTGCCCGAGCTTACTAAGCAAAGAGCAAAAAGAAAAAAGCGCAACCCGTAAAAAAACGGCATGTTCACTAAAAGAAAAAGCAGCCACAGATCGTAGGATCTGTGGCTGCTTTTTCTTAGTGCATTTCAGTTATTCTATAGATTTTCGTTATATCCACATCTTTTTTTGATTTGCTGGAAAATCAATAAACTAATTCCAACAAATCCTCAGGGGTAATATTGCCAAAATATTTTTTGACATCAATTTGATCAATCACATCTTTCAATGCAGATTTATCATAGCGGGTGCCGATAAAAGCTTGTTCAACGTCAGCAATATCTCCTAATCCAAAGAAATCTCCAT
Organism: Enterococcus sp. ARL09-542; assembly: GCF_005234805.1. Classification (NCBI taxonomy): domain Bacteria; kingdom Bacillati; phylum Bacillota; class Bacilli; order Lactobacillales; family Enterococcaceae; genus Enterococcus; species Enterococcus sp. ARL09-542. Next base: position 99,911 of record NZ_QPQX01000007.1, on the reverse strand, counting down.
AAATCTTTGCTTCTGTAATCTTGCCTTCTTGAACGTTAAAGCGAACTTCGATCGATCCAATTGGAAATCGTTTGCGGCGTTCAATATCAAACGCAGGAGATTTCCCGTAATTCCAATCCCAGCTTCGATAATACTTGTCGGAAATTTCGTTGATTTTGACCCAATCTTCCTCAGTCAATGTATAGGTCTTGACTTGGTCGACTGAATCCACACCAAAAATCTTCAAAAGAATCTCTTCACGAAACGCTTCGGTCGTCATATCTTGTTTGTCTTTTGGTAAGAAAGGTTTGATATTCGTCACGCGAGAACGAATCGATTTGATCCCTTTTGATTCGATTTTATCTTTGCGCACTTTCAACGCATTGACCACTTCATTAATGTCACTGTCAAACATGATGGTCCCATGAGCAAACATTCGACCATTGGTGGCGTACATTGCATTCCCAGAGAACTTCATATCATCAATGACTAGGTCGTTGCGGCCTTTTAATTGTGCCCCTTCGACGCCCATTTCATGAAGCGCCTGAACAATTGGTTTCGTCAATTTTTCGAAATCACGGAATGAATTACCGTCATCCGGCATGATAAAGCTAAAATTCAAGTTTCCAAAATCATGATAGACAGCCCCACCGCCACTAAAACGGCGAACCACATGGATTCCATGAGCATCGACATAGTCTTTATTGATTTCTTCGATCGTATTTTGATTTCGTCCAATAATAATCGACGGCTCATTGATATAAAACAGCAGGATCGGTTCATCCACCTTCATTTCCTGCAGCAAAAAGATCTCAATGGCTAGGTTGATTCTTGGGTCGTTGTTTTCATTTGGTACAAAAAGCATCTGCTACTCCTCCTCGGGTTTAAATCTCAAAGATTTTTTGAACTGCTGCCAATTCAACCGGTATCCCGTTGGCCGCCGCTGCTGCCTCTTCTTTCAGTTGCTCCAGATCACCATGCTGTGGGAGATGAGTCAAAACCAGTTTTTTGACCTTCGCTGCGGCAGCAATTTCTCCAGACTCTTGAGAAGTAAAATGAGCTTTGTGGCGCTCATTCCCTGCAAAGAGGTAGGTATCTGCTAAAAATAAGTCGGCATCTTTGGCAAAATCGACAAAACTTTCTAAGTAGCCGGAATCGCCTGTGAATACAAATATTTTACCTGTACTATTCTCCACAAAGCGCATGGCATAACAAGTTACAGGATGAATCGTCTTCATAAATGTAACAGAAAACGGTCCCAATTCCAACTGTTTTGTTTGTAAATAATCATGCCCTTCTGTAACTCCCGCCATGGTCAACTCATTGAAATGAATACTGTCTTCTCCATGCCCATAAATGGGCAATACGTTCCGCTCTGCTTGCTTAGGAAATAGCTGCCAATAATACTGTAAGACACCCAGATCTGCGATATGATCGTGATGGTAATGACTCAAAATCACAGCATCCAATGCTAACGGATCCAAGATTTTTTCCAATTGAATCAGTGTCGTGCTGCCAGCATCCAGCAACAAATGATATCCCTCAGACTCTAATAAATAGCCAGTAGTTCCCTCACCCTTATAGGGATATGCGCCTAAACATCCTAAAACTGTTAGTTTCATACTTCCGCCTCCTTATCCCTATGCTATCACAAAAGCATTGGATTACTCAAAAATAAACAGCAAAAACGGCTGCGACAGCTGGAGCTCATTAGCAAAAGAAATCGATGATTTTCTCTCTCATTGCTGCATTGAGTCACCCAACGTCACAACCGTGAATCATATCTTTACAAGAGGTGTTCTTTAGCTAAGAACGCGATCATTTTCTTTTTCGATCAACGCTTGATAAAAGGCGGCATTCGCAGTGTTTGCGTAGGCCAGCGCCCAAAATAGACCGATAACAAAAGCAAACAAACCTAAAACCATCCATCCTAATAAAGAAATCTGCAGCAAAATATACTGACCGATATGATTCTTCATTAAATGCCAAGCTCCTTTTATCGCTTGTAGCGTCGTCATTTCTGGATGGTCGTATCGTACATAGATCGCAAACTGAAATAATCCGCTTATGATCTGGGAGACAAATAAGAAAAGGACCACAGAAATAAGAAAACTGATGATGAAGGAAATCGACGAACGGAAGAGACTCCAGTCTACAGTGATCCGACTGTTGACATTCAAGACTAAATCAAGGTACTGATTCATTCCGCCAACAACTAAATGGGGTAAAAACGTCACAAAACTAATCAGATAATTTACGAGAGCATTCACCAAATTCAGCAATAGAAAAGGTACGTAATAACGCTTGTCATAAACAAGAAAAATATCCGACACATGGATCTCCCGCTGACGAATCAAGAACAGTGCCATGATATTTAAACTTATCGTCAATGCGAAAAAAACAAAGTATTCCAAAATATAATCAATGATTGTTTCTCGTGTCTGTTGAAAGGTATGGTTTGTCAATGACAGCACCAAACTGCTAACCATGCTTTGAATGGCTATCGTAGCAATAAAGGCTAAAATATACCGCCCCCACATGCCCTTTAATGCACGTGATGCCATGGAGCGGATCTCACTATTTTTTCTCATCCTCTACTCCTTCTAATAGCTTCGTAATTCTTTCACGGTTTTGTCATCTAAGCGACGAACAACTTCTGTTACTAATTTTACTGTATTTAAGTAGTCATCTTCATGAATGACAGAAGTATGGGAATGCAAGTAGCGCACTGGAACTGTAATCGCGATCGATGGTACACCATCACGGGTCAGATGCATTTGACCGGCATCTGTTCCCCCACCGGTGATCACCGTATATTGGAAAGGAATCTCTAATTCTTCCGCAACATTGATCACAAAATTCAAGAGTTTCTTATGAGGGATCATCGATGCATCAAAAATCAAAACTTGCGGCCCCTTGCCCAAGACAGAATCTGCTTCTTTTGGAGTCATTCCTGGCGTATCACCAGCTGTCCCCGTATCAAGAGCAATCGCGATGTCTGGATTCACTAGGTGCGTACTTGTTCGTGCGCCACGCAATCCTACTTCTTCCATGACATCACTGCCAGCAAACAAGCAATTTGGATGCCCTTCAGCAGCCAACGTTTCCAACACACGCAAAGAAACTGCTGTTCCAATACGATTATCCCACGCTTTAGCTAGCAAAAACTTACTGTCATTCATCCGTTTGTATTGGATATACGGCGTAATCATATCTCCAGGACGTACGCCCCAATCTTTTGCTTCTTCCTCACTAGAAGCACCGATATCAATGAACATGTCTTTGATATCATAAGGCTTGTTGCGAACTTCCGGCGTCAACACATGAGGTGGTTTAGAACCGATTACACCATGAACCAATTTGCCAGCTTGCGTTTTGATTTCTACTTCTTGTGCCAGCATCACTTGGCCCCACCAGCCGCCTAATGTTTGAAACTCGATGAAACCTTTATCGGTGATCTTTGTCACCATAAAGCCAACTTCATCCATATGTCCGGAAATAAAAACTTTAGGTCCGCCGCCATCCCCTACATGTTTGGCAATCACGCTTCCTAACCCATCGTAAAAGATATCTTCGGCAAAGTCTTTCGCATATGCTTTGAAGACTTCCCGTACTTCTTCTTCATTCCCCGGAACACCACGGGCAGTTGTCAGATCAATCAGTAATTGCTCTTCTTTTTTATCCATCCTATCTACTCCTCTACTCATTTATCCCTTAAATTATACCATTCCTCGTGTCTTGTACCAGCTCAAAATTGAAAAAAATCTGACAGCTTACTCTTCAATGATCCGTAAGCATAACTTAACTGTAATCAAATAAGCAATAAAGAATACGACGGCTGCAACACCTGCAAACAGATGTGCCACCCAATACCCTGGACTCACGATGATTTGCGTCAGCGTGTTGATTGCGAATGCGGCATGTAAAATCGCGAGTAATGTACCTGGCATGAAAACCCAAAAATTCTGCCAGTAGACGATCGAACGAATTTCTTTTTTGCTATAACCGAGTGTACGCAATAAACGATAATTTCTTTTTTCCCGCTCTGTATTAGAAAATTGCCGTACAATCAAACTGCTAGACGTAGTGATCAAAACGATCACCCCGACAAATAAAGAAACGAACAAAATAATACCGCCTTGCCGTCTAATGGCCCGCATATTCGGATAGCGATTGGCGAAGTTCAAGCGATAACCAGTAATAAACTCCTTCGATGATTGTTGCTTCTCTGAGATCTCCGTTTGCAGCTGATACTTGACTTGGCCTTTGTCCTGTGTTCGCTTGTAATAAAACGGATAGGTCCATTCGACTGAAAGTCGATCATCTAACGTCCGAGTTAATTGCTCTTGATTCTCCGTTTGAACATTGAAATAAGTCAATCGATAGTCAAATCCCGACATGTCCTGAAAATCCTTGTCATTGACGACTAATACATTGGGTAAGGTGTAACGCAACGCAATATCACCAAAATAATCTTGATACGTGTTGTCTAAGAGGAGTTTTTTACCATTTTCCAGCGCAATATTTTTTTGGTAAGTTCTCAAGTTGTATGCAATATCATAATCATCATCAAACAAAACAGCAGTATTTTCTCCTAAAGAAACCGCAGGTGCATCCGGCACCAATCGACGAAATGCTCGGTAATCGGATAAAGAAAGCGCATTGACCAATACGGTTTCTTGTCCTGTATTTATCGGATTGGCCAAGTATTTCGCGTTGATGTTTAACGGCACGATACGAAAAGTGAGCGTCTGCTCCGCGACGACCTGACTCTGATTTTCCAGAATCACTTGCTTTAACTCTTCCGCATTTTCTGCTGCGACTTGAAAATCGACGGGATAATCACGATTGGTCGCCTGATAATTCAAGGAAATCACCCCCATCGTGCCACCAATCAAAGAAATCGCGATCGCAGTAATGATCGTCAGTAATGAAAAACTTTTCCATGTCCGCTGCAAATAAGCCCGGATATTGTTGAATGCAATCAAGCGTGTGCCTTTGCTGATTTTTTTGCGGGGGAGCGTTAAGACATGCAACAACATTGGCAATGTGCAGTCAAAGAACAAATACGTCGCTGTGATACAGCAAAATAAAATCAGCAATGGAATCCATAAAACAGCAGTATAATCTTCTGTATAATTAATATAGCGCTCCAGTGTCGTTCGTAGCGTCAGAGCTAAGTAATAGCCGATCCCTAACAGAAGCAAACCGATGATCCCCATTGCCATCCGAAATGGGCGACACTTCATTTTGCTCACTGGCAGTGTATAGTTGTTCTTCATTAGATCGATCAAAGGATTCTGCCAGACAAACAAAACCACTTGACCACTCAAAACTACCATGGCAAGCAAAAATACCCACACGGTAGTCAAAATCGAACGAGGCGAATTAAAAAAATGACTAGTGATGGATAGTCCCATCACTCGAATCAAGATCATTGAGAAAAATTTCGAGAATATAATCCCCATGAAAATGCCCACAACAAGGGAAAAAAGATTTAGGAGGAACGTTTCTCTCAGCAGCAGCCAGCTTAACCTTGCTCTGCGCAAACCCAGGAGCTGATAAACACTGATCTCTTTTTGCCGTTGATTCAAGAAGAAATGATTGGCACTTAGCATAAAAAAAAGCACCACAACAGCAACGATCGTACTACCAAAACCTAATACGCCATCGATGCGAATGTCTTGCTGCACTCGTTGAGTCAGCAAACGGTCATTCATCATAGCACTAAATGAATAAAAAATCATGACTGCCGTCATCATGCACACAAAGTAAACGACATAATTGCGAAACTGCTGCAAAAAACTGCGCCAGCCAATTTTATAGAGCATGGCGATCCCCGCCTCCAATCGTCGCTTGCATATCGATGATTTTTTCGAAAAATTCTTTGCGGGACCCTTTTTTGACTACCTCTGCAAAAAAGACACCATCTCTAATAAACAAAATACGATTGCAATAACTTGCAGTGAAAGGATCGTGGGTCACCATGAGAATCGTCATATCTTCTTGCAGATTGATTTCAGCTAAATAACGCAACAGCTCTGTCGCCGCTTTTGAGTCTAAGGATCCCGTGGGTTCATCTGCAAACAACACGGAAGGACGGCTGATGATTGCTCTGGCGGCGGCCACCCGTTGCTTTTGACCGACCGATAGTTCTTCTGGGTAGCGGTCTAACAAATGAGCGATTCCCAATAAGTTCGCCAAATGTGCCAATCGCCGGTCAACTTCATTGACCGAAAGACGGTCGATCGCCAGTGGTAAGATAATGTTGTCTTTGGCAGTCAACGTGTCTAGTAAATTAAAATCTTGAAAAATAAAGCCGATTTCTTTTCGGCGAAAATCGCTTAGCTCATTTTCTGACAAGCGGGTGATTTCTTGTCCTCCGATTGCAACAGAACCTAGACTCGGACGTAAGATGGAGGAGAGGATATTCATCAGTGTCGTCTTTCCGGCACCACTTGGTCCCATGATCCCCACAAATTCCCCTTGATCAACGGAAAAAGAAAGATTGTCCAGGACTTTGGTTTGATTGAAGCGGGTTCCATAGGTTTTTGTCAGGTGCTTCACATCGATCATTTTTTTCATGCAAATTCTCCTTGATCTATTTCTACTTTTCTTCATATTTTCTTTATGGTAGCATATTTTCTTCTCTATCGCCCCTGATTCGTTTTTACACATAAAAATTTTTTACAATTTTTATTCATTTTGTGAAACGTGAAACATGCAAGTCCTTGTTATCATCAAGTTTTTATTGAAAACCGCTTTTGAATATACACTACATATTGTGCATACTGAATTATTTAGCGAATAAAAGCCACTATATATAGTTGCCGAAAACCATATTTTGTTTTATGATATTGGAGAAGATAAGGAGTGATAGTAATGATGGACTTAAAGAGAAATACTGAACAAAGCGGGGGTAGCCATCCTCAATTAACCCAATTAAAGATCGTGAAACGTGATGGTCGCTTAGTAGATTTCGATGACCAAAAAATTTACGATGCATTAGTAAAAGCCCAAAGAAAAGTTAAAGGAGAACTATCTCCCCTCGATCATGAACGGATTTTAGAAATCGTAGAAGGAATCGATCATGAGATCGCCGAACGGTTTACCAAAAACGTTAAAATTTATGAAATCCAAAACATCGTTGAGCATATTTTATTAGCAAAAAATGAATATGCATTGGCCGAAGAGTATATCAACTATCGGACACGTCGCGATTTTGAACGCAGCAAAGCGACGGATATCAACTTTACGATCAATAAATTAATGAATAAAGATCAAGCAGTGGTCAACGAAAATGCCAATAAAGACAGCAATGTCTTCAATACTCAAAGAGACTTGACTGCAGGGATCGTAGGGAAATCCATCGGCTTGAAAATGCTGCCCCCTCATGTGGCGAACGCCCATCAAAAAGGTGATATCCATTATCATGATTTAGATTATCATCCTTATACTCCGATGACTAACTGCTGTCTAATCGATTTCAAAGGCATGCTGAACAATGGTTTCAAAATCGGAAACGCAGAAGTCGAATCACCAAAATCGATTCAAACGGCGACAGCTCAGATCTCTCAAATCATTGCCAATGTGGCATCTAGTCAATATGGCGGTTGTTCTGCAGACCGGACGGATGAATTACTTGCACCTTTTGCTGAATTGAACTATCAAAAACACTTGCAAGATGCGCGTGAATGGATCGACGGCGAGGATCGCCAAGAAGCTTACGCGAAGAACAAGACAAAAAAAGACATTTACGATGCGATGCAAAGTTTGGAATATGAGATCAATACTTTGTTTACTTCAAATGGACAGACACCTTTCACTTCCTTAGGCTTTGGTCTGGGAACAAACTGGTTTGAGCGAGAAATCCAACGTGCAATCTTACAGATCCGGATCAACGGACTTGGCAGCGAAAAACGGACAGCAATCTTTCCGAAGTTGATTTTCAGTATCAAACGCGGCGTAAATCTGAAACCCACAGATCCAAACTACGACATCAAAGAATTGGCTCTGGAATGTGCAACGAAACGGATGTATCCAGATGTCTTGAATTATGACAAGTTGATTGAATTGACGGGTAGTTTCAAAGTACCGATGGGCTGCCGTTCTTTCTTGCAAGGCTGGAAAGATGAACATGGCGAAGAAGTCAATGTAGGACGGATGAACCTTGGGGTCGTAACATTGAATATTCCCCGCATTGCCCTAGAAGCTAACGGAGATCGCGACAAATTCTGGTCTCTTCTGGAGCAGCGTCTGCAAATCGTCAAAGATGCGCTTGTTTACCGAGTAGAACGTTGCAAAGAAGCGAGTCCGGCAAATGCACCAATCCTATACATGTATGGCGCATTCGGCAAACGCCTCGATCGCAAAGACAGTGTCAACGAGTTGTTCAAAAATAAACGTGCTACTGTTTCCTTAGGGTATATTGGATTGTATGAAGCAGCTGCTGCTTTCTTTGGTGGTGAGTGGGAAAATGATCCTGAAGCAAAAGAATTCACGTTAGCCATCGTGAAAGAGTTAAAAGCCCATGCAGATGCTTGGGGCGATGAATACGGCTATCATTTTAGCGTCTATTCCACACCAAGCGAAAGCTTGACCGATCGCTTTTGTCGTTTAGATACAGAAAAATTCGGCATCGTTGAAGACATCACAGATAAAGAATATTACACAAATAGCTTCCACTATGATGTCCGCAAAAATCCAACGCCATTTGAAAAGTTGGATTTTGAAAAAGACTATCCAAAGTATTGTTCTGGCGGCTTTATTCATTATTGTGAATACCCAGTTCTGCAACAAAATCCCAAAGCTCTTGAAGCAGTTTGGAATTATGCGTATGATCGTGTCGCTTATCTAGGAACCAACACTCCGATCGATCATTGTTATGAATGCGGATATGAAGGTGATTTCAATCCAACTGAACGCGGCTTCGAATGTCCACAATGTGGCAATCACGATCCAAAGAGTTGTGACGTCGTCAAACGAACATGCGGTTACCTAGGAAATCCTCAAGCTCGACCAATGGTTCACGGTCGTCACAAAGAAATTTCCGCTCGTGTCAAACATATGAAACATAATGACTGAAACAAGTGTCCCCTACGCGACTAAAGCGTAAGCAAATTCTGCTTCTTTCTAACTGACAACTGTTGGTCAGGAGTCCGCAGAAAACGAGTGCTGGAATTGCTCGCGCATTTGTGCTTTCTAATGGTTTTTGCTACAGTCGCGAAGGACATTTTTATCGAATAATCGAATAGTTAGAAAGAAGTTTTGCACATGAGAAATCCTCGCCCCAAAGAATGGCAAGCAAAAGAGTATAGTCAAAATCATATTGCAGATTATAAAGCCTTCAACTTTGTTGACGGCGAAGGTATCCGCAATAGCCTGTATGTCAGTGGTTGTTTATTTGCTTGCGAAGGCTGTTTCAATAAAGCAGTCCAAAATTTCCGCTATGGCACCCCATTCACAGCAGAACTCGAAGAACAGATCATTGAAGATTTGCGGCACGATTATGTTCAGGGACTAACACTATTGGGCGGCGAACCTTTTTTGAATACTGAAGTATGTCTGCAAGTGGTAAACAGAGTCCGTTCCGAGTTCGGTCATGGCAAAGATATTTGGAGCTGGTCTGGTTACACCTTCGAGGAACTACTGTTGGAAACAGAAGATAAGCTTGAGTTGCTGTCTCGCATCGATATCCTAGTTGATGGCCGTTTCGAATTGAGCAAACGCAATTTGAATCTGCAATTTCGCGGTAGCAGCAATCAACGAATCATTGATGTTCCTAAATCCCTAGCACTAGGCGAAGCGGTGATTTGGGACAAATGCAAAGACGCAGAAAAAAGCTATGAACAAATCAAAAAGAGTATTTGACGACTTGAATAAACTTCAGTTTTCAAACTGATACAAAAGATAAAAGGGACTGTGACATAAGTCATCATCCAACAAGTTAAACCGAATAATAGTCTGTTGCTAGGATAGATTCCTCTGACTTTTGCGACGAGGAGTCCCTGCACCGCAGGAGCAATAATAATTAATGTTCGGATAGTGTTACTTGTAGGAGATTTATGGCACATTCCCTTTTATTTTGATCATAAAACACACCATCATTACAAATGTTTGCTTGCTTCTTTGATACTTAACGGAGCTAACTGATCTTTGTGCGTTAACAGAAAAGCCTGCACCCACTCAGGGTTTGTTTTAGCATAATCGCGCAAACTCCAGCCAATCGCTTTATTGATAAAGAATTCATCGCTACCTAAATTATTTAAAAGGATCGTCTCTAAAAGCTCGCGATCGGTTTTTTCTTTTCTAAGCAGTTGGTGGTCAATGGCGATGCGCCGGAGCCATAAATTTTCTGCTTTGCTCCAAGCAAGCATCTTTTGGCTCAACTCCGGGTAGGTCATAGTCAGCCCACCAACAACTTTATTCAAGCCATCAACAGTATCCCACCAAGACTTTTGAAGGACTAATTCACTTATTTTCTCCAGTTCGTCTGGTTGGAGGACCGACTGCATCGTTACCAGATAGTCGATAGCTACATATTGCATTTCACGATAAGGTAGTTGCCAACAGGTTTCAACAAATGCCCAATCGATGGCGGCCTTTTTCATTGCAGCAAAATAAGGTCTTTGTATTTGTTTGCGTACAGGTGACGGAATCCCTAAAAAGTCAAATTGGTTCCGCATGTACGCCCGCATTTGAACTTTTCGTGCTGGATTTTCTTGTGCCATGAATTCCTCTAGTAACGCTTTCCATTGACTGTTTGTCGTCATTATGCGCCTCCATATATTTTATTCTGTTTCCCACAAAGGCAATACGATATTTTCATAAGCTAATGGATCAAGATTCGTAACTGTGATCCCCAATAAGCGGATCCCTTTTTCGATTCCTAGAATCTCCTCCCAAATCAAACTAGCTTGTGAAAAAATAGCTTCTTTCTTGTGCATATACTCTGGCAACGTGACCCGTTTTGTGATGGTGGAGTAATCGGCATAACGCACTTTCAACACCACAGTCTTTCCGTGTTTTTGCGTACGTTTCAATGATCTTTCTACTTCTTCTGCCAGGTTTCTTAGCTGACTGATGACTTGATCTTCTGTGGTTAACGCATTGCCATACGTATGTTCTTTTCCGACTGATTTGCGTTCTCTCGTCACACTGACCGGAGAATCATGGATTCCTCGAACTTTCCGGTATAACGAGTAGCCCATTTTTCCAAATTCTTGGATCAATGCCATTTCGCTCCATTCATAAAGGTCAGATCCTTTATAAATCCCTAATTCGTGCATTCTCGGCACTGTCTTCTTACCGATACCATGAAATTTGTCAATCGGTAATTTTTTTAAAAAGACCACGGCATCTTCCGGCATCACTACCGTCAACCCCCGGGGTTTGTGAAAATCCGAAGATAATTTGGCTAAAAACTTATTGTAGCTGACGCCTGCTGAACAAGTAAGCTGGGTCGTCTGCCAAATGTCTTGCTGGATCATGCGAGCAATTTTGATCGCTGAAGGACAGTTGATCTTGTTGACGGTCACATCCAGATAAGCCTCATCGATAGAAACCGGTTCAATCACATCGGTATAGCGCCCAAAGATCTCTCGGACTTGCTGAGAAATTTCGCGGTATTTCTGATGGTTGCCAGGTATAAAGACGGCATGAGGACACAATTCAAAGGCTTTTTGCGCACTCATTGCAGAATGGATCCCATACTGACGTGCTTTATAATTGGCAGTCGTGACGACACCTCTACCCCCAGTATCACTTGGGTGGCGGGCAATCACTAAGGGATGCTTAGCCAATTCAGGATTGTCTCTTTCTTCTACTGATGCAAAAAAGGCATCCATATCGATATGGATGATTTTCCGAGACGTATCGTTTTTTAACGGAAAACGCAACTCAGCCATCTTCACCACTCCATTCTCCTCTATTATAAACGAACAGAAGTTCCCTATCAAGAGGCTCATTCTAAGCATCGGCGATTGTTGCAAACAAAAAGAATCCCTGTAAAAAAGACAGAAATTCTTTTTGCTTCCCGTTATGATTTAAGACTTCAAATTTGGTTCGATTCGTTAAAAACGTCTAGACTTACAGCGCCGATGGGCCTCGTTCATTGGTTCGGATTCGTACTGCTTCTTCGATTTGGTAAATAAAAATTTTACCATCACCTACTTCACCTGTATGGCAGATAGACAAAATCAGTTCAATGATTGCTTCAACCTCTTCATCTTCTACAACAAAACTCGCCTTTACTTTAGGCAAAAGTGTCGTAATCACTGCTTGTCCCCGAACAAATTCTTTGACCCCTTTTTGATTACCACAGCCCAATACTTGACTCACCGTCATTCCAGCCATATCTATTTGATCAAGAGCTGCCTTTAATTCTTCTAATTTTTCTTGTCGAATGATCGCTTCTACTTTTTTCATCTGCATTCCTCCATCTATGAATCCAGCCCCATGAACGTTGGATAAGCTGTTTCATCATGTTCACTGCGATCCATTCCAATAGCTTCTTCTTGTTCTGTGACCCGGATCGGTAGCACGCGTTTGATCACATGGATCAATAGAAAAGATATGCCCCCCGCAAAAAGAATCGTAAATACGATACTAATGATCTGCGCAATGAACAATTCTGTTCCACCATAGAGCAACCCAGTTTGATGATTGACAGCAGGATCAGCGAAAATCCCCGTCATGATTCCACCAAAGATTCCGCCAATCCCATGACAACCAAAAGCATCCAAAGCGTCATCCAGACCTAAGCGATGCTTGATGACCGAAATAAAGTAATAACAAAACGGACTCACTAATGCCCCGATCACAAAGGATGACCAAAGGGAAACAAAACCTGCGCCAGGAGTAATTGCTACCAGACCCACGACAGCTCCGGTACAAGCTCCGACAATGGTTGGCTTCCCTAATAGAACTTTTTCAATCAACATCCAGGAGAGCATCGCAGCTGCGGCTGCCGTATTGGTCGTTAACAACGCTTGAATGGCGATCCCGTCAGCAGCTAATGCTGATCCAGCATTGAAGCCAAACCAGCCAAACCATAGCAACCCTGCACCTAGTACGACAAATGGAATATTATGGGGACGATACTCCGTTTGATGAAACTCGCGTCTCTTACCCACGACTAATGCTAGCACGAGACCGCTGATTCCTGAACTAATATGGACAACGTTGCCTCCTGCAAAATCAATCGAACCGATAGCATCTAAGAAGCCGCCACCCCAAACCATATGGGCCATCGGAAAGTAAACCAAAAACAGCCAGCAGCCAATAAATAAGAAAATAGCTGAAAAACGCATTCGTCCTACGACTGATCCGGTAATGATCGCTGTTGTGATTAGTGCAAACATCATTTGAAAAGCCGCAAACAATCCTTCAGGAATCCCTTCTCCGTCCGTCATGGAAACTTGCTGGAAAAATAACTTATCGATGTTGCCGATAAACGCACCGGTACCACTGAAAGAAAGCGAATACCCAGCCGCCACCCACAGAACTGAAGCTAGTCCCATGGTGCAAATCACCATCATCATTGTATTCAAGATATTTTTTCGCCTTTCCAATCCACCATAAAAAAAAGCTAGCGCAGGAGTCATTAAAAAAACCATCCCACTGCAAACCAAAATAAACCCACTATTTCCTGTTCCCATTCCAATCACTCCCTTTTATGTTAGATATCCTACCATCTTATCCAGGAGATCGCTAGTGTTTTTTTAAATTTTTGCAATTATTCTGAAAAAAGCTCACTTTATATGTTATGAAATCTAACATTCGCAATTCGACTGATGGCTTTCTTGGGTAATGGCGATCAAAACGACGCATAAAAAGTCACATTATCCGTCAAAGGCTTAAAGCCATTCTTTTTATAAAAATCGGCAGCTGGGATCTTTTCTTCTGTATCTAATAGTATCGTGGGAATGCCTTTTTTGACCAACTCTTCTTTGATCCTTTCTAAAAAAGCAGAGCCGAAACCTTTCCCTTGATGCTTGCCAGCAATTAAAAAGGTATCGATGACATATTCTTTTCCTTGGTACCACGGCTTAATAAAGCCTAACGAGTACCCTATCTTTTCATTGGTCAATGAGTCCGTTAGAAAATAGCCAATATAAGTATTCATCGCCATCATGGATGACACATATTCTGTAATTTGAGGAACGGTCAGTTGATCATTCCATGGCTCCGCTGAAAAGACTGCAATATACATTTCAACAGCTTCCTTTAAATCTTTTTCTGTTAGCTCACGTATGCTTAAGTTGGTTGTCATTTCGTTTCCCACTTCCTTTAACAATTCATTGTCAGTTCAATCGAATGACGAACCATCATTCATCGATTCGTTTTGCATACCCATTGCCATAACTGGTATAGCGGCGGGCTTGGTTGATTTTCATTTTTTTCTGAATCTCTCCGTCTAGATCAATCGATAAGATCTCCGCTAAACCGAGAAGGTAGATGGCTACATCTGCCAATTCTTCCCCCACATTTTGTTTTTTGCGATAAGCATCAAAAGCTTCAGCCACTTCACCATATAATGACAAAAATTCCTTTTCAATATTGGTGACATTAAATTGATGATCAATTTTGTTTTGATAGATCGCTTTTTGCATGTCTCGTATGTTCATCTTTTTCTCCTTTTTAAACTAGTATATCATGTCCTTTTGTGACGGTTTCACCCAATCATCCATGCCACTAAAAATGAAACTCATTATTCAAAAAAACCGATGCACAGGCATCGGTTAAGCGTCTAAGTGATAGGCATGATAGACCGTTTGTTTTTTTACTTGATTGCGTTTCGCCACTTCCTTGATAGCCTCCTTAGAAGACATCCCGGTCTCCATCAGAGCTGTTACTTGCTCTTTAAGGCTTCCATCATAAACGATTTCGACAGAGTCCGTCGATCCCTCAACCAAAAGGCAGCACTCTCCTTTGACTGTATTTTCCCCTAGATAGTCCAACAGTTCCTTTAAAGAACCTCGCAAGTATTCCTCGTGGATTTTTGTCAACTCTCGACAGATGACTGCAGAACGTTCTGCACCAAAAACAGTAATCATATTTTCGATCGTCGCTGCCAAGCGGTAAGGTGATTCATAAAAGATCATCGTAGCCGGCTGGTTCGCCAGCTCAGCCAATGCTTCTTTTTGCTCCTTCTTTTTTCGAGGTAAGAAGCCATAAAAAAGATTGGGCTGCGGAGACAAACCAGAAGCGATCAAAGCAGTCAATCCTGCTGTAGGACCAGGCAAGGCAATCACTGGAATATCAGCTGCAATGCACGCTTTGACTAATTCATGACCAGGATCACTGATCGATGGCATCCCTGCGTCACTACATTGTGCAATTATTTTTCCAGCTAGCAATTGATCGATGAGTTGCGGCACACGTTCCTTGAAATTGTGTTCATGCAAACTTCGTTGCGGTGTCGTTATTTCAAAATGGTTCAATAATTTCTGGGTATTCCTAGTATCTTCGCTGGCAATCAAATCGGCTTCCCCTAAAATTTTGACACAACGAACGGTCATGTCTTCCAAATTTCCGATTGGTGTCGGCACTAAATAAAGCGTTCCATTCGATTGTTTATAGCTTTGTTGTTTCTGCATACTTTCCCTACTTTCAAAAAAAGACCAGCCACCTGCGCTGGTCATTTCCTATTATCGTCCGCTTTCTCGATAGATCACTTCAAGACAAAAAGCACACGGTTCATCATGTTCTCTTCTAGATCCATATAAGTCATAACAAACATGGAATCCTTCTTCGTATATCTTTTCCAAATTCATTCGCGATTTGGACAATTCTTGTTTGACCGATTCTGCGGGCGCTTCGGCCACTTGATTCAATTCACGGATATGTTCCCGTAAACGTTGATTTTCTAATTCTAGCGTCGTATTTTTTTCAACGATTTCTTGCAAAGACTGTTTCATCTCTGCTAAGTTATTCAACGAATTTTGCAGTTCATTTTCTAACTGATTCAATCCATCATAAATCGATCGCTTGTCCATGCTCATTATGGTCACCTACTTATTTTGTCACTAGTTCTTCATATTCATAGTCTATGGGCGTTTGTCGATCGTACAAACGGACTTTGATAATGCGCTGCAATAAATCCAGACCGACTACTTTTCCTTTTCCATCCGGAGTCTCAACTTCTTTGCCGCGATCCGGTAATTCTCGTTTTGCTTGTTCATATTCATCATTCTCATACTTCAAACAGCACATCAAACGACCACACAACCCGGAAATTTTCGTCGGATTCAAAGACAGCCCTTGATCTTTGGCCATTTTGATCGAGACAGGGATAAAATCGCCTAAGAACGTCGAACAGCAGAGCTTGCGGCCGCATGGACCAATTCCGCCGATCGCCTTTGCTTCATCTCGTACACCGATTTGTCGCAACTCGATCCTTGTATGAAAATGACTCGCCAAATCTTTGACTAGTTCGCGGAAATCAACTCGACCATCCGCTGTAAAATAATACAGCATCTTTGACCGCTCAAATGTATATTCTGCCCTAACAAGTTTCATAGGTAAATTGTGCGCTCGAATCTTCTGCTTGCCAATGATCAGCGCTTCTTCAGCATCTTGACGATTTTTCTTTTCTTTCTCGATATCTTTAGGCGTGGCCTGTCTAATGATTGGCTTTATGTCATAAGGCAAATCTTGCGAATCGATCAACTGCTTAGGAATCGCGACGGTCGCCATAAACTTTGCTTCTTGTGATTCAACGATCACTCGTTCCCCCGACGTGTAATCTCGCTTCTCAGGCGCATAAAAATAGATTTGTCCCGCAGCGCGAAAGCGTACACCGACTACTTCTATCATAACATTGCTCCCCCTTTAGGGTACTGTTATGCCATAGATGATCTTCACTGAAAATTGTTCAGCAACGCCTTGAAAAGCTACATTCGCTTGCAGTTTCTTTTGGGCTTGCAAGGCAGCTTCGATGGCAAGATTGATCTCTTTTCCCCATAAGCCTTGTGCCAATAACTGGTCTCGTTCTTCCTGAAAATAAAATAACAGAATCGAAAAAATAACTCTCTGCTGTTCTTTTTCTTTTGCTAAAGCGAGCAGCTTTTTTTGAACGAAAATAAACGCTTGCGGATCTTTCTTCAAGAGATACTTCACCCATTGTGCAACAGCATCCTTAGTTTCATTAAACCATTCCTCTTGGGAGATTTCAACTGCTTTATGATAACTATTTGTCAAGTAACTCAAAAGACGGCTACTCTCTTGAGAAAGTCCTTCTTTTTGCAGCTTTGTCTGCAATTTTTCTTTCGCCAATGGTGAAAAATGAATGATTTGACAACGGGACTGGATCGTCGGCAAGATCCGTCCAACACTTTCCGTTTCTAAAATCGCTAAGAAATTCCCTACAGGTTCTTCCAAAAATTTCAGTAAACTATTTGCTGCACTTGTATTCATTTTTTCTGATTGAGAAAGAAGAAAGATTTTCAAGCGACTTTCGAAGCCGCTCTTAGAAAATTCTTCTTGCAATTGACGAATTTGATCTACTTTGATCGTCTGTCCATCTGGTTCCACCATGAGTACGTCCGGGTGCTCCCCTTGAGCGATCCGCAAACAATTACTGCAAGATCCGCAAGGTTCATCTGATTGAACATTCGTACAAAAGAGACGTTTCGCCAGCCACAAACTCATCTCATGTTTGCCCGTTCCTGCATCGCCTTCAAAAAGATAAGCATGGGCAATCCGCCCATGCTCGACACTTTTCTTCAGTTGGGCAAAAACCAGAGGTTGATATTCTTGTAAAAAAAGTTCCTCCATGGTCTGCTCCTTTTTAGTATTGATGGAAGCCATCGACTGGTAGAACAAAAACCGTTGCACCGCCAACTTCTACTTCCACTGGATAAGGTACTTGCCCATCAAGTGAGATGTCTAACGACATTGGTGTGGAAACATATTGTTTTCTAGACTGACAGGTTTTCTTGATCAGTTCCAATGCGTCTTGGACCCGCTCATCCTCAAGACCAATAATAAATGTACTGTTGCCGGCTTTTAAGAATCCGCCGGTAGATGAAAGTTTCGTAGCGCGAATGTTGGCATCAATGAATTCATTTGCTAATCGGTTGCTGTCTTTGTCTTGCACGATTGCCATAATCAATTTCATGAGATCATCTCCTTATTATTGTCGTCAGCGATCACATTGTTTTGAAGTAGGAAGGATATGCTTCAACGATTGCTGAAAAACTTGTCTCAACGACATCTTGTAATCCCATTCTAGCATCAACCTTATGGATGCGTACAGGATTTTCTTCTGCCAGCTTCAAATAAGCATGACGAACTCGTTGGTGAAATTCTAATCCTTCCGCGTCCAAGCGATCCAACTGATGAGCCCGATGCTCTTGAATCCTTCTTAAACCTGTATCCGAATCGACATCCAAATACAAAGTGAAGTCAGGCTCCGTGCCTTCGGTGGCAAATTCATTGATACGTGCAATCTCAGGAATACCGATCCGGCGCCCTGCCCCTTGATAAGCTAAAGAACTATCTACAAATCGATCACAGATCACGATTTTGCCTTCATTCAATGCTGGTAAAATCACTTGGATCAAATGTTGGCGTCTTGCAGCAGCATACAGCAATGCTTCAGTCCGTTCATCCATCTCAGAATTTTTGGGATCCAGTATGATCCGCCGAATTTTTTCTGCGATTTTTACACCGCCTGGTTCTCTCGTTTTAACAATGTCTCGTTTGGCTTCTAGCTGCAAACGAGGATATAATTCTTCTAAAACACTGGTTTTGCCAGCGCCATCTGGTCCTTCAATGGTTATGAACAGTCCACTCACCCTTGTTGCCTCCAATTTCTTATAATTCACGTCTTCCTTCCACTGCTTTAAGCAATGTCACTTCGTCCGCATATTCAATATCGCTGCCGACAGATAAACCGTGAGCCAACCGCGTCACTTTGATCCCCGCTGGTTTGATCAGTCGGGAAAGATAGATCGCGGTAGCTTCACCTTCTGTCGTGGCGTTCGTAGCAATGATCACTTCTTTCACTTGGTCATCATGCAGACGCTGAATCAAAGGAGCAATATTGATATCTTCTGGTCCAGTACCTTCCATTGGAGACAGAACACCATGCAAAACATGATAGAGCCCATGGTACTCACGGACTTTTTCTAACGCCATGACATCCTTTGGTTCTTCTACTACTAAGATCGTGCCTTTATCTCGTGAAGGGTCACTGCAGATCTCACAGGGATCTCCTTCTGTAATGTTTCCGCAAATACTGCAAAAATGCAGATCACGTTTGACGCTCAACAGTGATTTAGCAAACTCATTGACGACTTCATCTTTCATATCGATCGTATAAAAAGCCAATCTAGTTGCTGTTTTTTGTCCGATACCTGGCAGCTTCATGTAGCTGTCGATTAATCGTGCGATCGGTTCTGGATACTGCACGCCACATTTCTCCTTTTATAAACCGGGGATTCCTTTAGTGTATTTACCCATAGTCCGTTCGGTTTCTTTTTCAATTTTAGTTAATCCATCATTTACTGCCAAGATCAGCATATCTTGTAACATGTCAACATCTTCCGGATCGACGATTGCTTGATCGATCGAAAGATCGCGTAATTTTTTATCACCTGTAAAAGTTGCCTTCACATAGCCATTTGTTGACTCGCCGATAAATTCTTTACTGTTTAGGGCTTCTTGTTCTTTTACCATCTCTTTTTGCATTTTTTGTACTTGCTTCATCATGCCTTGCATATTTCCCATGCCTCGCATCATTGTTCTTCACTCCAATTCTCTCAATTTTCTTCGATGCTCGCCAATTCACCAAAAAGCTCTTGGGCTTTGGTAACGACGACTTCATTTTCAGGTTCTTCCGTAGTTGGTTCTGGTTCAGCTTCCCCTTCATCTAATTCGCCTGTATTGAAGGTTTGTCCGCCAGTAATAAATTCTTGTCGTAAGATTGGCCAGCTTTCTTTCGTGATAAACACGGCTTGCGGTGCATAATCAGATATCATTCGTGAAATTTGATTATGCAATGTCAGCTGCAAGTCTTGGTCATTGGCTGCTCGTTGACAGACAATCTCATAATCAAAGGCAATCACTACACCAGATGCACTGGCTGCTTTTGCTTCGCTCGCGTGGAGCATTGCTCGTTGTGTCACCGACAATGACATCAACAGATCATCCCAAATGTTCCGCACATTTGCGAGATCTTTTTTTGTGGCTTCTTTCAAGACTTGAAAGACCCGTTCTTTCGGCACTCGGAAAGTGCTGCTATTTTTGGTCTTCTTGGCAGGTGGATTGACCGGTTCACTGCTGGCCGCCGATGGGTTTTCTTGTAGTTTTCGTACTTCTGACTGCAGCTTCTGAATTTCTTGACGAAGCTGCTGAACTTCTTGATTCGACACCGAAACTTCTCCTGAAGCTGGCAATCTCCTCTGATTTGCTAGTTTAACAACTGCTACTTCCAAATAAATGGTCGGATTATTGGTAAATCGCACCTCGTTTTGCGTCTCATTCAAAACAGTGATCCAATGGTAGATTTGATCTGCAGTAGCTGCCTGAGCTAAAGTTTTGAAGCCTGGTGTGATCTGCAGTGATTTTTCTTCTAATAATTGTGGTGCCTGCTGATATAAGAGCAAGTCACGACAATAGACCAGCAAGTTCTCCAACAACCGCCGTGCTTCTTTGCCCGAAGACAGCAGCTGGCGCAATGTCTCTAATGCATCTGGTACTGCTTGGTCTTCGCAAAATTGCATCAAACGGTCCATCATCTCATAAGACAAACTGCCGGTTACTTCTAATGCGTCTTGAGTCGTGACTTTGCCATCACTAAAGGCAATAGCTTGGTCAGCGATACTTAACGCATCCCGCATCCCACCTTCTGCGGCTCGTGCGATCACTTGCAAGGCTTCTTCTTCATAGGCAATTTGACTGCCGTCTAAAACTGTCTTTAGATGATCAACGATATCTTGCGTATTGATTCGCTTAAAATCAAATCGTTGCGTTCGAGAAATGATCGTTGCAGGAATCTTGTGCGGCTCTGTCGTCGCCAAAATAAACACTACATTTTTTCGTGGTTCTTCTAACGTCTTCAGTAACGCGTTGAAGGCGCCGGTCGACAACATATGAACTTCATCCACGATATATACTTTATATTCAGCTTGTGTTGGTGCATAATTTGCACGGTCTCGGATAAAGCGGATCTCTTCGACCCCATTGTTGCTGGCTGCGTCGATTTCGATAACGTCTTCTTGCGTACCAGCTGTGATCGAACGGCACATCTCGCATTCATTGCAGGGCTCTCCATTGACTTGGTTTGGACAATTGATTGCTTTTGCAAAGATTTTGGCAGCACTCGTTTTTCCTGTTCCCCGAGGACCGGTAAATAAATAAGCATGCGAAATTTGATTTTGCTCGATCGCATTTTTCAAGGTTTGCGTAATTGCTTTTTGTCCAACGACATCCTCGAACCGTTGGGATCGCCATACACGGTACAATGCTTGATAGGCCATATTTTTCCTCACTCTTTTCAAAATTCGCTATTATCTATTATACGTAATATTTACAAAAAAAACTACCTTGAGTTGCCTATCTGCTGAAAAAGAAATGATTTTTTAAGGGAGCAATCTTTTAATAAAAATCCGCACATCCTAGAGAACGATACTTTGAAAAAAGTATTGTTTTATAGACGATTTTTTATTCAACTTTTGCCTACACTTCTACAACTTTGGTCTAATACATAGAAAATACGGAGCTATGGTATAATGAATGTACATTCATCCATTGGATGATGAAAATTTGTAAGGAGGACTGAAAATGGGTATTATCAAAGCTGCAACAAGCACGATTGGCGGAGGTCTTGCCGACCAATGGCTAGAGGTCTTCGAACCTGACAATATGGGCGACACGACAGTGATGACTAAAGGTGTGAAGGTACGGCGCAATGACAAACGCGGTTCGAACCGAAAAGGAACGGAGGATGTCATAACAGATGGATCTGTAATCCACGTCTACCCTAATATGATGATGCTGCTGGTCGATGGTGGAAAAATCATTGATTATACAGCAGAGGAAGGCTACTATACTGTCAAAAATGACTTGGCTCCTTCCATGTTCAACGGTTCCTTAAAGGATGCCATCTCTGAAACGTTTAATCGCTTCAAATTTGGTGGCGTAACACCTCAAAAACAACAAGTTTTCTATATCAATTTGCAAGAAATCAAAGGAATCCGCTTCGGGACTTCTTCTCCATTAAATTATTTTGACAACTTTTATAATGCAGAATTATTCCTAAGAGCCCATGGAAATTACTCATTGCGAATTACTGATCCGATCTTATTCTACACCAACGCGATTCCAAAAAATAAAACACAAGTTGACATCAATGACATTAACGAACAATATTTAGCAGAGTTTCTGACTGCTTTACAGACAGCCATCAACAAAATGTCAGCGGATGGCGAGCGCATCTCCTATGTTCCATCAAAAAGTATGGAATTAAGCAAATACATGGGTGAGGTTTTAGACGACAGTTGGCGCGAACTGCGAGGAATGGAAATCGTTTCAGTCGCTGTTGCAAGCATCTCTTATACGGATGATTCAGTGAAACTGATCAACATGCGTAATCAAGGTGCCATGTTGGGTGACCCAAATGTTCGTGAAGGGTATGTTCAAGGTTCGATCGCACGTGGGATGGAATCCGCAGGTAGTAATGCTGCCGGTGCAACAACCGGATTTGTTGGTATGGGCATGGGGATGAACACAACTGGCGGTTACTTGAATCAAGCAGCTCAAAACAATCAGCAACAAATCCAGCAAAACCAAGAAAATCAGCAGAAACAAAACAATGGCGATAGTTGGGACTGCCCTCAGTGTGGAACAAGCAATACGGGTAAGTTCTGCAGCAATTGCGGTACAGCAAAACCTACAGGAACCCCAAGTTTACAAATGAAATGTTCAGAATGTAGTGAAATAATTGATTTAGCAAATGGAATCCCGAAATTCTGTCCCAACTGCGGCAAGCCATTTAAGGGAGTTCCTTTAGACTAAATGAAGGAGGAACTTAAATGGATGTCATTACGCATAAATGCCCCAACTGCGGCGGTGCGCTAACCTTTGATCCTGGTGATCAAAAATTCCACTGCCCCTTCTGTTTGAGTATTTTTACAGAAGCAGAAGTAACAGCCTTTGAACAAAAACAAAAAGAAGCCCAACTTGCAGATGGGACTGCGCCGGAAAATCAGCCGATCACTGATGATACGGAACCGGCGCTAAAAGAAGCTATCACAGAAAAAACCGAAGAAAAGGCGGCCCAAATGGACTTGTTCCTTTGTCCTAACTGCGGCGCAGAGATCGTCACTGATGCTACGACAGCAGCTACTTACTGTTATTTCTGCCACAATCCAGTCGTCCTTTCCGGCCGTCTTTCTGGAGAATTCTTACCTAACAAAGTTTTACCTTTTGCAATCGAAAAAGAAGAAGCAACCGCTAAATTTCTGGAATGGGCACAAAAAAAATGGTTCGTACCAAGAGACTTCTTCGATCAAGCGCAAGTTGAAAAATTGACCGGTGTTTATTTCCCCTACTGGAGGATCGATGCCGAACTAGATGGCCAACTATCTGGAACTGGAACTTCTTTAAGAATTTGGCGTGTCGGCGAGATCGAATATACAGAACACAAACAATTTGCTGTTTCCAGACGCGGAAAAATGCGTATCAATGAACTGATCAAAAACGCTTTATCCAAGAATGTCCAACAAAAAATGGTTACCGGGGTCCAGCCTTTCCCATTGGATAAGGCCGTTGACTTTCGCAGCCAGTATCTGGCAGGATTTCAAGCAGAAAAACGCGACATTGAGTATCAAGCACTTAAGAATGAAGTACAACAGGAACTTTCCGGTTATGCTGAAAATCTCCTAAGCAGTACCGTTAATGGTTATACAAGCTTCAATCGGACCCAGCGGGACATTGAGATCACGAAAGAAACCAATCATTACGTCCTACTACCAGTCTGGCTGGTCACTTATCGGGCAGATGATCCGAATAAGAATGCTTTTTATTATGCGATGAATGGCCAAACCGGTAAAGTCAGCGGTGTCTTGCCCATCAGTTACAAACGCTTAGGATTTACGAGTGCAGCGATTTTTGCTGTGATTGCGATTCTAGGGATGATTGGAGGATATTTCCTATGAGAAAATTTTCCTGTTTTTTCCTAATGGTTGCCGGATTTCTACTGACGACGGTCACTGGCGTGGCAGCAGAAAATACCGTTACTGATAACGCTGGTCTTTTTACTCCCTCCGAAATCCAGAGTTTGAGCGAACAAGCCGATCAGTTGAATGAGAAAATCAAAGGTGAAGTTTTTATCGCAACGACAAATAACAAAATTGACGATATTGAATATACCACCGACCGTTTTCTCGCCGATCGCATCGGAAATGATCAGAATGGCTCGGCATTGATGATCGATATGGGCAACCGTAATCTTCATGTGTCCACCTCAGGAAATATGCTCGATTATATCAACGACGCTCGTCTTGATGATATGTTGGATAATATTTATGATCAGATGACGGCGGGTAATTACTATCAAGCCGCCCGGGTCTACTTGGAGAATGCAGCCAGCTATGTAGAAGCGGGGGTTCCCGGCGGTCACTATCATGTGGATCGTGAGACAGGCAAGATCACTTATTATAAAGTGCTGACCCCTTTAGAAATCGGCATTAGCTTATTGGTAGCTGCAGTGATCAGTATTGCTTTTTTCATCATTGTCAAATCAAGATACCAATTAAAAATGGGTGGATACAAATACCCTTACCAAGAAAAATCCAGCATCAAATTGACTCAAAAAGAAGATCGTCTGGTCAACTCCTTCGTAACGACTCGCCGAATCCCACGTCCACCTAAAAATAATGGCGGCGGCGGTTTTGGCGGTGGCACCACTACTCATTCTTCCGGCGGCGGAACATTTGGCGGCGGCGGTCGCAGTTTTTAGTAAACGTTTCTTCTCCTCTGAAAACTGGATCGAAAACGGACTAAAAAAGATGATCTTCAGACGACTAGTTGGTCTGAGATCATCTTTTTTTAAATGATTTCTTTAAAAACAGAGAAATCGATATTCCCGCCTGAAACGATTGCGACTGTTCGTTTGCCTTTCAGCAAATGATCGATTTGTCCGCTTAGGATAGCAGCCGTACTCAGAGCACCTGCCCCTTCAGCAATCACTTTTTCTTTTAAAGCCAAATAATGGATGGCAGTTTCGATATCTTTCTCTTCAACTAAAACGGTTTCATCTATGCGCGAGCGCAACGTTTCATAAGTCAATTCTCCAGCCAAAGCCACATCGCACCCATCTGCCAATGTCTTACTGCTGCGATTGGCTATCAGTTCTTGTCGCCATATAGAGGAAATCATCCCATGTACTTGATAAGATTGAACACCAATAATATTAGTTTCCGAGCGTAATTGTTTGATTGCTAACGCAATGCCTGCGATCAAGCCGCCTCCACCGATCGGTACGATGACATTATCCACATTAGGCAAATCTTGTAAAATCTCTAACCCAATCGTTCCTTGCCCTTCCATTACCGCTCGATCATCAAAGGGGGAGACAAAGACCTCACCGCTACGTGACATCGCTTCCAAAGTAATTTGTTTTGTATCGTCGAATGTCTCTCCTGCTAAGATCACTTCAGCGCCATAATTTCTCGTTGCTTCTATTTTTGTCTTCGCTGCTTGAAGCGGCATAAAGATCCGTACATGTATCCCTAGCAGGGCGCCTGCTAGTGCAACACCTTGCGCATGATTACCTGCTGAACAAGCAATTACCCCTCTTTTTTTCTCTTCCTCTGTCAATGTTGCTAATTTGTTGTAGGCCCCTCGCGCCTTAAAGGATCCTGTACGCTGCAGATTCTCTAGTTTCAGATAAATTTCTCCTGCCTTTTCTGCGCTAAGAATATTGCTTGGTGCGGCAGGTGTATGGATCATGATTGGTGCCAGTCGCTGATAAGCATCCAGGACACCTTGGATTTCAGAAACCGCTTCTTTGATCACCGAAAGTCCTCCTAATCGATTTTTTTCTACCCTTATTGAAGCATATCTGTTCCGTAAATACAATCTAAAGTGCTCGACGTTCTGCCAAAATCCTTCCCCCTTTTTATCAACAACTGCAGAGCTCCAGATAGGCTTGAAAAAAAATTCTGTGAATATAAAGTCTCTAGTAATAAGCTTTCATCATGATGTTAGAAATGAAAATCATTGCGATGAATTTTCAGAAAATAATGACTTGATGGGCGTTCCATGCTATACTAGGAAAAATTAAAAAAGGAAGTGACTCTATGCAAATCGATTGGGAAAATTTAGGGTTTTCGTATATTAAAACCCCTTGGCGCTTTGTCGCAAAATGGAAAAATGGCTCTTGGGAACAAGGAGCATTGACTGAAGATAATATTCTGCATATTCATGAAGGTTCTCCAGCATTGCATTACGGTCAACAATGCTTTGAAGGCTTGAAGGCGTATCGACGACCAGATGGCGGGATCAACTTGTTTCGTCCAGATGAGAATAGTAAACGATTGAATCGAAGCGCTCGTCGCTTGCGTATGCCGTTCGTTCCCGAAGAGATGTTCCTCGATGCGGTCAATCAAGTGGTCAAAGCAAACCAAGAATTTGTACCGCCTTACGGTACCGGGGCTACTCTATATTTACGGCCGCTATTGATTGGTGTAGGCGAGAATATCGGCGTTGCACCTGCGCCAGAATACTTGTTTATTATTTTTTGCATGCCGGTCGGATCATATTTCAAAGGCGAGCTGGCCCCAACGAACTTTATTGTTTCAGATTATGACCGTGCAGCACCAAATGGTACCGGCGCTGCAAAAGTAGGCGGAAATTATGCTGCCAGCTTATTACCAGGATACGAAGCCCATGAACGGAATTTTTCAGATTGCATTTATTTAGACCCTGAAACACATACAAAAATTGAGGAAGTGGGGTCCGCTAACTTCTTTGGGATCACGGCCGAAAATGAATTCGTGACACCAAAATCGCCATCAATTTTGCCTAGTATCACCAAATATTCTCTCCTTTATCTTGCAGAACATGCTTTAGGATTAACACCTGTCGAAGGAGATGTGTATGTGGATCAACTGGATCGCTTTGTTGAAGCAGGCGCTTGTGGAACCGCTGCGGTTATTTCACCTATTGGCGGAATCCAAAATGGAGAGTCTTTCCATGTGTTTTACAGTGAAACGGAGGTCGGTCCTAAAACTCGTGCGCTATACGATGAATTGACGGGTATCCAATTTGGTGAGCGCAAGGCTCCAGCTGGCTGGATTTTTGATGTTCCTCTTGATTAATCAATGAACTGATTGGGAAAATCAAAAAAATTTATAGAGCTCCCCTCTTTGCTCTCACGCCTGAAAGCACCCAAAACAATTAAAGAATGGCGCATCTTTTTTTCGTTTTGACAGGAGCCTTTTCTTAAAATAATTGCTCTCTCGTCAGTCAATTGTTACAATCAAAGGCAAGGGGGAATTATGATGGCAAAACGCTTAATTTTTTCATTGATTGCTACGGTCATCTATTTGGTCGTATCCAATATTGGGAATCTTTTTTTTGGGATCAGTCGTACCTTTAGTTGGACAACTACTTTATGGGAAGCATTATTCTTTTTTATCTTCATTTTTCTTGTTCAGCAATTTCGCAAAAAATAAACAAGCCTAAGTCAGCGGCGCTCAGCGCTAGTCTTAGGCTTGTTTTTTTATAAAAAGTCCTCGACGCCTCAACAAAAATACGGATCACTAATAGTAAGACAGCGTCATTTTCTCAAACTGAAATTAGAATCATAAACAAAAAAAGAGCTAGAACCCTTACTTAAAAGGAATTCTAGCTCAAAAAAATCAAAAATGATTATTTAACTGTTACTGAAGCGCCAACTTCTTCTAAAGCAGCTTTCAATGCTTCAGCTTCGTCTTTAGAGATGCCTTCTTTAACTGCTGAAGGAGCTCCGTCAACTACAGCTTTAGCTTCTTTCAAGCCTAAACCAGTTGCTTCACGAACTGCTTTGATAACTTTAACTTTTTGGTCGCCAGCTGCAGTCAATTCTACAGTGAATTCAGTTTGTTCTTCAGCAGCACCAGCGTCGCCAGCTCCACCAGCTACAGCTACAGGAGCAGCAGCAGATACGCCAAATTCTTCTTCGATAGCTTTAATTAAGTCGTTTAATTCTAAGATTGTCGCGCCTTTTAGCTCTTCGACAATGTTTTCAATGTTCAATGCCATTTTGTTTTCCTCCATTTAATTAGATAGTTTAGTTTATAGTGTGATTATGCGGCAATTAAGCTGCATCTTCTTCTTTTTCGGCCACTGCTTTGACAGCGTAAGCCACGTTGCGGATAGGTGCTTGTAGCACAGACAGCAACATTGAAAGAAGTCCTTCGCGGTTTGGCAATTTTGCCAATGCTGTGATTTCTTCCAAAGAAGAAACTTTGCCTTCGATGATACCGCCTTTGATTTCTAATGCTTTAGCCTCTTTAGCAAAATCGTTCATGATTTTTGCAGGTGCGACAACGTCTTCGTTACTGAACGCTACAGCAGTCGGGCCAGTGAATACTTCACCAAGACCTTCTAGACCAGCTTGTTCAGCAGCACGTGAAAGGATAGAATTTTTGATAACTTTCATTTCAACGTTTGCGTCGCGTAATTGTTTACGTAGACGAGTTACTTCGTCAACAGTCAATCCACGGTAGTCAACGACTACTACAGATGCGGCTGCTTTGAATTTTTCACTCACTTCATCCACAATTGCGGCTTTTTTAGCGATAGCTGCTTCACTCATTTTAAATTTCACCTCCTGATTTTGATGGAAGAGTTTCAAGAAAACATTTCTGTCTTCATTTGTCTTTATCAAGAGATAAAAACAAAAAAACTCTATGCCACCGTAGACATAGAGGGACTATTGAAGTTTCTCAATAAACGTCCTCGGTAGGAAATTAAGACTGACGTCACCTACTGTCTTCGGTACAGTTAAACTTTTAACCTTGACTACCTTACCATAGATAAGGCAGCCAAGTCAACAAAAGTTTTGTTTTTTATTCAAATTAGAAAGAAGCTTGATCTACATGGATACCAGGTCCGA
Source organism: Enterococcus sp. ARL09-542 (assembly GCF_005234805.1). NCBI lineage: Bacteria > Bacillati > Bacillota > Bacilli > Lactobacillales > Enterococcaceae > Enterococcus > Enterococcus sp. ARL09-542. Next base: position 70,822 of record NZ_QPQX01000007.1, on the reverse strand, counting down.
AAGTTGTCGTTACAGAAATGTTTTTCATGTATTGACCTTTCGCTGCAGATGGTTTAGCTTTTACTAAAGTTTCGTGGATTGTTTTGAAGTTTTCAACTAATTTGTCATCTTCAAATGAAACTTTACCGATTGGTACATGAACGTTACCAGCTTTGTCAACACGGTAAGTCACTTTACCAGCTTTTACTTCGTTAACAGCTTTTGTTACGTCCATTGTAACTGTACCAGTTTTAGGGTTTGGCATTAAACCTTTAGGACCTAAAACACGACCAAGTTTACCGACAGTTGCCATCATATCTGGTGTTGCAACAACAACATCAAAATCGAACCATCCGCCTTGGATTTTTTGAACCATGTCGTCGTCTCCAACGAAATCAGCACCAGCTGCTTCTGCTTCTTTGGCTTTTTCACCTTTCGCAAAAACTAACACTGTTTGTGTTTTACCAGTACCGTTTGGTAGTACGACCGCACCACGGATTTGTTGGTCCGCTTTTTTAGGATCGACATTTAGTTTGTAAGCAACTTCAACCGTTGCGTCGAATTTTGCAATATTTGTTTCTTTTGCCAAAGCTACTGCTTCTTCAACTGAATAAGCTTTTGCAGCGTCAACTTTTTTCAATGCTTCTTGCATTTTTTTGCTTTTTTTAGCCATTTTGTTTCCTCCTTGATGTGGTTATAACGGTAGAACCTCCCACGTGTCCCATATTTTTCAATATAGAGCCGACTGAGAAGCTACTTCCTTAGGGTCTGTAAAAATTATTCTACAGTGATCCCCATGCTTCGTGCAGTTCCTTCAACCATGCGCATAGCTGCTTCAACGTCAGCTGCGTTTAGGTCTTCCATTTTCAATTCAGCGATTTCTTTTACTTGATCGCGTGAAACTTTTGCAACTTTGTTTTTGTTTGGTTCGCCTGAACCTTTTTCAACGTTTGCTGCTTTTTTCAACAATACTGCTGCTGGTGGTGTTTTTGTAACGAATGTGAATGAACGGTCTTCGTATACAGAGATCACTACTGGAATGATCAAGCCTGCTTGATCAGCTGTACGTGCATTGAATTCTTTTGTGAATCCCATGATATTGATACCCGCTTGACCTAGTGCAGGACCTACTGGCGGAGCTGGTGTTGCTTTACCTGCAGGAATTTGCAATTTAACGATTTTTTCTACTTTTTTTGCCACGAGACATACCTCCTTGAGTCCGTGATGTGGTTAATTGGAGATCCATATTTCTCCTCCCACTTTAGTGAATCATGTGCGCACACAAAAAACGTGTGAATAATGCACACTGAGATATTATAGCATCTCAAAAGAAATTTGCAAGAACTCTTGGCGAATTTTTTTGCTTTTTATGGAGAAAATCGGTAAAACAAAAAAAAGATTAAAAAAATCCCATACAGTTCCACTCATTGCTCTATTTCTCCATATTTTATGCTAAACTACATCTGGATTTCTCCCATCAATTAAATGAGGTGAATAGAATGGAACCTTTAAAATACCGAAGTGTCTTTGATATTATTGGACCAATTATGGTTGGACCCAGCAGTTCCCATACCGCAGGTGCTGCTCGAATTGGCAAAATCGTGCGCCACATCTTTGGCGAACAGCCTGACAGTGTCGATATCCTTTTGTATGAGTCCTTCGCGAAAACTTATCGCGGCCACGGAACAGATATTGCACTTGTCGGCGGTTTGTTAGGAATGGAGCCCGATGATCAGCGCCTTGCTGACTCATTAAAGTTAGCCTATGAGCAAGGTCTAGAAGTACTCTTTGTTCCGAAAAACGAAAAAGCCGAACATCCGAATATGGTCAAAATGATTTTAAAAAAAGGTGACCGCAAAATGTCCGTTACCGGCATTTCAATCGGCGGTGGGAATATACAAATTTCTGAATTGAATGGTTTTAAAATCTCATTGACTTTAGGTACCCCTACCTATGTCATCGTTCATCAAGATGTTCCCGGAATGATCGCACGTGTCACGAATCTACTTTCTGAGGCACAAATCAATATTGGTACGATGACTGTTACCCGAGAGTCCAAAGGAGAAAAAGCCATTATGATCATTGAAGTGGATGAACGAAATGATCAATTGGCACAACAAATCAAAGCACTGCCCCACGTTTATAGTGCGGCTTATTTCGATTAAAGGAGGATTCGTCATGTTTTATACGATTGAAGATCTTGTTCTTCAAAGCAAAAATTATGCATCGATTGCAGAGATGATGATTGCGGTCGAATGCGAAAACTCAGGGCGCACTCGCGAGCAAGTCATTGCACTAATGGACAAAAACCTGACGGTCATGGAACAATCCGTTGCCGAGGGCGTTGCTGGAGTGACCTCTGTGACGGGATTAACCGGTGGCGATGCCACACGAATGAATGATTATATACAGGCTGGTGATTTTCTAAGTGGTGAGACGATCTTGCAAGCCGTTCAAAATGCCATTGCTGTCAATGAAGTCAATGCCAAAATGGGATTGATTTGTGCCACTCCTACAGCTGGGAGTGCCGGTGTTGTCTCTGGTGTGCTGATGGCTGTTCGCGATCGTTTGCAGCTGTCTCGTTCTCAACAAATCGATTTCCTCTTTACTGCCGGAGCCTTCGGACTAGTCATTGCGAACAATGCTTCGATATCCGGAGCAGAAGGCGGTTGTCAAGCGGAGGTTGGTTCTGCCAGTGCCATGGCAGCAGCAGCCCTCGTCTGTGCTAAGGGTGGGAGCGGACATCAAGCTGCTCAAGCAGTAGCCATTACACTAAAGAATATGATGGGATTGATTTGTGATCCTGTCGCTGGGTTAGTCGAAGTTCCTTGCGTGAAGCGAAATGCTCTCGGTTCCTCACAAGCATTTATTTCTGCTGATATGGCTTTAGCAGGAATCGAAAGTGTGATTCCTCCGGATGAGGTCGTCCACGCGATGTACCAAGTAGGACGGCAAATGCCAAGTATTTTTAAAGAAACAGCCGAGGGCGGGTTGGCCACAACGCCTACAGCACAACGTCTACAAGCGCAAATTTTAGATGCCGCTGAACACTAAAAGATGTAAGAGTCTCAACAAATAACATATCCGAATGATCATTAGATAGCACCCGCGGCTCTGCAGGTCCTCGTTACTTATGCACGAGAAGAATAAGCGATCTCCGATCATTCGGATATTTTTATCTATTTGCTACTACTAAAAAAACAGATAGAACTTATATCAAAGTTATTCTTACAGCTTTTTGACGACTATCAGTTATTTCTCCCATAAAAAAGCAGCAATGTCTTCATCTACTTCTTGATTTTCATGCAGCTGACTATGCTGTGCCTGTGATCCTTTAATGATTTTTTCAGTCACAGAATAGCCATTCGCTGCCAATAAATGGTTGATCGCCAAGGCACTTGTGGTCGGCACAGTGCCGTCCGATAGCTCTTCATCAGATAATTGCCCAGCAATCAGCTCAATCGGGAGTCGATGCCCCCCTTGCTTCAATAGTCCTTGAAATTCCTGGTAGCGTGGAGAAGCCTCCGTTGGTCCGTTTGTCACTAAATCAGTGATAGTCTGTCGTGAACTCGTATCAATAAATTCATTGAAAGGCGCCCCGATCGCTATAAATTTAGCTACTTTTGGCAATGCGGGATCCAGTGCTTCAGCCCCAGCTGCACTCAGCTCTCCAAATGTTGTGAGATAGCGAAAACCACTAACTCCCCCCATGGAATGTCCGACTAAATTTACTTGCTCTATTCCTTCCTTTTTCAGATAAAGCAACGCTTGTCGGATCCATTCTGCTTGATTCCATTCATTATTTTGATTGTCAGCGAACAAGACCTGAATGGTTGGATTTACAGCTTTTTTAGAAAGCACTCCTTCCGTTGAAACTGTCCCATCTGGTGAAATTGTTAGAACCATTTCATTGCTCACCCAATCTTTTTGGGCAAAACGCTGTATCATCCCTCCAAATGATGCGGGACCTCCTTGATAACCATGAATAAAGAGTGTTGGCGTGGTCGTTTTCTGAACGGGTTCGGTGGTTGATGTTTCTGCCGAAGCAGTCGTTGTCTCCGTTGGCTTCTGTGTACTTTTTTGTGCTGAAACATTTGAGTGAGTTGCTGCTTGACAGCCGCTAAGCAAAACAACCAGACATAGAAATAGCCATTTTTTCATTTACAGTCCCTCCAAATCGGGTCTAGTATAATCCCTTTTGAAACAAGAAACAAGCAATAGCTAATGTTTACTCTTTATTCAAGAACACTTCATTCTTTACTCGTTGCTTGGTAGGTTACCTTTTCTTTGCCTCCGGACTGTTTCTTCCGTTTAAAAATCGAGGTGTCCGCGATTTGTGAAAAAAATCGAGCAATGGAATGATCATCATCGCAACGAGCCCTCCGGAAAAGCCATTATTGTACAGATTCAATCCACCATGAAGCACATCGATATTCAAAACCATCGACGTATGAATGAATCCCACGATCATCCCCCCTTTCCACCCGTAAGCATTAGTCACCGCACAGAGCATCATTGCAAAAATAGCCGCTGTAACGGTTACTGTTTCAGTCATTGCGTAGATATTCATTGTATTTGCTAATAGCACACCGGCAAATAAGGGCAGCGCGTTAAAGACATGGGCACCACAAGCAGAAAAACCAATGACACAAAACATCGCACCTGCAATGGGACCATTGAGATTGACACCTAGCATACTCACATAACTCATTAACAGCAATCCCATTAACCCCATATTAATCATCGTATTATAAACGCCACTTTCACGTAAAATATCGTATTCGATTTTGCCGCTATGAGACCATATTGCCCGCATGTTCAACCGCTTGCGTTTAACAGCCATTGCTAACCCATAGCCAATCATTAATAAAGACAGCGACACCATCATAATAACCAGTGGAAGATTGGAGCCTTTAGAAACGATTGCTCGCAATTCGATATCAAAACCAAACATTCGGCAAATTCCTGCAACCATCGTACACAACATGCCAGAAGTAAAGCCGGCACTATAGATACTGACTTTTTTAAATAATGCTTGAAAATGCAGTGCTAAAGGAACCATGATCAATCCAGTCAAAACACCGATCAAATAACCGATGAAGCTACCGAAATAAGCTGGAAGTGAGTCATTGAATGCAAAAAAACTAACGATGGGTGAAACGGAGGAACCGTACAAAGCAATGAGAAGATATTTTTTGAGGGGTTGATTCATTAAATAGGAATAGAGACGAACACCTAAGAAGATTGGAATAAAATTGAACAGATTTTTGCCAAACAAACCATACCCCGTAACCATGAAGACGGCTGATATCATTCCTCCAGTAACCGGAACTCGGTAATGGTAACAGACCGCGATCGCAACAAAAGTCATGATCGACGCATTGAACAGTGCGCCACCTACAGAAGTCAGCGCAACGTAATCCGTTACTAAATGGCTTTCCGAGAACATGATTGTAAGCATTTCACGAAACACTTTTTGAGGTTCCATAAAGATCACGGCAGAAAGCAGCAAAAACAAATTAAAAGCAAACAACAAACTATAACCATTATGTACGGAAATCACACCTCTTTTTTCCAAATGTTGATCAAAAAAATGGCGTTGACAAATCGATGCGAGAATTTTCTTCATAGGACCCCCTTTTTATAAAACGCTTTCTTTTCGTGAGATAAAAACAGCGGGCCAATAACGGTCCGCTATCACCAATTTTCAATTTTATTTTACCTTATTTTGACAAAAAACACTACAGTTTTATACTTAGATTTTATCTACTTGTTCAAAATCCAATTCTGTACTTGTTTCTCGACCAAACATATCAATATTGACTTTTAATTTTTGTTTTTCTTCGTCGATCTCAGCGACTTGTCCTTCTAATCCAGAGAATGCACCTTCGATGATTTTAACTGTTTCACCAATCTCCACTTCCAATTCAACTGTTCGAGTGCTCATACCGATTGAACGTAAGATAGAGTTGATTTCTTCTTGTAAAAGCGGAGCTGGTTTGCTTCCTGCTCCATGAGAGCCGACAAACCCAGTCACTCCTGGTGTATTACGAACAACATACCATGATTGATCCGTCATGACCATTTCGACGAGGACATAACCTGGAAAAGTTTTGTGAACGATCTCTTTCTTTTTCCCATTCTTTTCTTCCGTTTCGACTTCTTCTGGTACGACAACACGAAAGATGTAATCGCCCATCCCCATGCTTTGCGCCCGTGATTCCAAGTTCGCTTTCACCTTGTTTTCATAGCCGGAGTAAGTATGCAAGACATACCAATTTTTTTCAAAAGATTCCATTGTATTCGGTCTCCCTATCTTTTTGTAAAATAAAAAAACCTCAGTTGCACCGAAGTTTTTCCTCGAATCAATTATACCACGATTTGTTTTACTTGACTAGTTGCTGATAATCCAGCAGCATTTATTTCAAAATCAAATCAAAAACAGTTTGAATCAGCGTATCCATCACAAAAAACATCACTGCAAAAATAATTGTCGTTTGGATCACAACAAAAGTATCTCTGCGTAATTGCTTTCTTGATGGCCAAGAAACATTTTTCATTTCAGCAAAAACATTTTTCATAAAGTTCATCAAGATTCCTCCTTACTTCGTTTCACGATGTAGCGTGTATTGATTGCAGTATTTGCAAAATTTGTTAATTTCAAGGCGATCGCCTTTTTTTCCTTCACTGACTGATTTCGAATAGTTGCGGGATCCGCAGACAGAACAAGCCAAAGCTGCTTTTTTTGTTGCCATTTCTGATGTCCTCCCCCTTTATACAAAGTTTTCCAAAATTAAAAATACCATTTTTCAGTGAAAGTGTCAATTTTAGATTTTGACACGCAAAAATATAGTTTCCGCTGATTTTATGGTATTATAGAGATGTGAATTGGGTATTTGGGAGGGAATTGTTATGTTACTAAAAACAATGGTTTACAAAAAACGCGACTTAACTACGATCAAAGAAACAGCTACTTTAGAAGAAGCCTTGGAAATTTTAGAAGATTCTGGCTATCGCTGTGTACCGATCTTAGATGAATCCGGCAAAATCTTCCGGGGAAACATCTATAAAATGCACATCTATCGTCACAAATCGAATGGTGGAGATATGACATTACCAGTGACACACCTGCTTAAAAACGCGACAAAATTTATTTATGTCAATTCTTCATTTTTTAAAGTCTTTTTCACGATCAAAGAGTTGCCATACATTGCCGTATTAGATGAAAACAATGAGTTCTATGGGATTTTGACCCACAGTTCATTATTGAATATGCTGTCTCAATCTTGGAATGTCGAACAAGGAAGCTACGTGCTGACTATCGCATCAACTGGCACACAAGGCGATTTAGCGATCATTTCAAAAATCATCGCGAAATACAGCAGTATTGCCAGCTGTATCACATTGGACATCGGCAAGGATGAATTTATTCGTCGGACATTGATTACTTTACCAGCGAATACGTCAAAAGAGCTGTGCGATAAGATCATTTATCAGTTAGAGGCAAAAAACTTCAAAGTTGTTGAAATTGAAGATTTGAATGCAGAATAACAAAAAAGATCATCTCTACCGTAGGTTTTGGTAGAGATGATCTTTTTTTATTTGTTTTTTGGGAACCATCAAAGCAAAAAATAAATGATTGATTAAAATCGCTTATCGAAGCGAACACCTGTATTCACGATATACATTATAGGCGCTGTGATTGTCATGATAATCAACTCACTTAGCGCTGTTGTACCAAAGGTCGCCCAAAATGGTAATGCGAGAGTCAGATGCAGCATGATTGCAATCAAGACCATGCTCAACGAGAAGAAAATCGTATTAAGCGCTAAACGGACAAAGACATTCGGAACTTTCTTCTGCAATAGCGCCGTTGCTGACAATGCAAGCAAGGTTTGGCCTCCACCAAAGACGACGTCCAAAATTCCCATACCAAAAAATAAATTGTACAATACAACTCCGCCAAAAACACCCCACATCAGTTTTCTGTTAAAGACTACCAGATGATTCAGCCCTTCTGAGACACGAAATTGAATGGCACCAGAAGCCACTGGGGCGACTAAGACTGTCACTGCAACATACAGTGCCATGATCAAACCGTTCGCGACGACAACTCGCAACCGCTGGTTTGATAAAGTGGATGATTTATCCATTTGATCCCTTCTTTCTCCGAGTTTTGATTACGCGGGATGGTTGATGAACCGCGATGCGTTACGCACAAATAATTATTATACAGAAGATTACTGATTTATCAAGCTTACATTATTGATTTGGTTCTTATTGATTTCCATTGTCCAATTAAATTGGAGAATTCATGTGGATGTTTTGTGGATGAAAGTCTAAAAACCTATTTTCCCTCAAGCTGTTCTTCAGTAACAAGGTCGTACAATCTCCTTCTAAAGCAACCCACTTGTCAAATAGCAAAGTGTTAAAATCAACAAAAAAGAAAGAGGAACGATCTATCTATCAGCGAGGCTAAAAAAGATACCGGAAATGACTAGAATATTTTAAATACATAACCATTAAAACGGTGGTTCTGCTTTGAATAGGAATCTTCCAGCAAAACAGGCCAAAGACGAGCATTGAGTATTTATTTGCTCGCAATTCATTCTGTTCTTCCTCTCCTACTAATTCTCATTGTCCTCCTTACAATTTTGTTTGCTTATTCTCAGCCTTTAGATTGATTTATTTCATTATTCATAGATGTAATCTATTCCTCGAAAGGAATGATTTTATATGAAAAAACTATTATCTTTTACTGTAGTAACCCTTCTTCTGATGGGTTGAGGCTGGTTCTGGTATAAGCAATCTTATGGAACGACAGATTACTACACTAAGATAACTTCGAAAGGTGAACGCGTTTCGATTGGTAGAGGTAGCGGGAGAGAACACTTTAGATACAGTACAACTTAGCTAGCTATACATCAGACAATAATGAAAAAGATGTGTCTTTTAATTCCTATGGAGACAAGCCACTAAAAGAGAATGCATACCTTGTATTACATGTAAATAATCATAAAGGAGTAATGGGATGGGAAGAAGTCTCGCCTAATGATGTTCCATCAGCTATATTGAATAAACTTGGATAAAGAACTCAAAGAGACGGACATCCGTCTCTTTATTCGTCAAACCAACTTCATGTAAACTTGATGTCTGTGAATCGTTCAATTGTTCATTTTCCTCTAAGTTCCTGTTTGCTTATGAGGGGAATCGTACACCTTCATTGTTCATCGACTTAATGGCTAATAAGTTCAAGAGTGCTGTCTTTTGATATCTTTAAATTTATCTAAAGATAGTGACAAAGACCATGTAAGCGGTTGCTTCTATCCGTTTTCGTGCTATACTATAAGTGTAAGGAGCAAGGATTCCCAGTAAAGCAGACGATGAAGGATCTGCAAGAAAAGAATTGTTGTCAACTTAGAAAAACAGACAAAGGATGTGGGAATTTGAGTTACTCCTTACTAATTGAATAGGATTCGGCGAATGTGAGCAATACGGATGTGATCATAGTGGACATAAGAACCTTAGATCACAAAAACAACAGCGAAAATAGTAGCTTGTTGTTACGTACCTTTCGTCGAATCTATTTTTTTGTCAAAAAATAGTTAAGCATCACTAGCCAAACTTGTCAGCAATCGTGCTATAATAAACAGCATTGATTTTAGATTAGATGGAGCATTTATTGTATGAAATATTATTATCATTTTGTTGTTAACCCTGAAGCAGGCAGTGGACGTGGCCTAAAAGTAGCCAAAAAAATTGAAGCAATCGTCAAGAAGCGGCGTTTTCCCCATCAGTTCTACTATACAGAATATGCCGGGCAAGAACAGGAACTTACTACTTCTTTACTGGCACAAGTATTGTTGCCATGGGATGACATCTATCGAGAAAATTCAGAAATGCTTTACCCCTTACTGGTGGTGATCGGTGGCGATGGCACCTTACATCAAGTAGTTTCCTCCCTTCAAGAATCAGAAAAAAATATTCCACTAGGCTACATTCCGGCAGGATCAGGGAATGACTTTGCCAGAGGAATGCGTTTACCTAAGGAACCAGAGCAAGTATTTTGGAAAATCGCTGGGACCGCTACTCCTCAATCGGTTACGATCATCAAGTATCATGATCAAATCCAAGATGAAACTGGGTTCGCAATCAACAATATCGGTATTGGATTAGATGCATCGATCGTTTACGCAGCAAATCATTCTGCTGCGAAATCAAACTTAAACAAGTTCAATTTAGGTTCATTTGCCTACTTGTCTGCAGTAGTGAATGTCTTGTTCCGGCAAAAAGGATTTCCCATTCTGGTAGAAACCAATGGAAAACAATTGAATTTTACAAAGGCTTTCTTGTGCACAACGACAAATCACCCCTACTTCGGTGGCGGTGTGGCGATCGCACCTACAGCAAACCTCAACGAAGATAAGATCGATTTCGTTCTCGTTGAGCGAGTCGCTTTGTTCAAAATTTTTTGGCTTTTAGCCTTACTAACCCGCAAGAAACAAATGAGATCTCGCTACTTCCATCATTTATCTACGAATAAGCTCCGAATCGTCTCCACAGTACCACAGCATGGTCAAGAAGACGGCGAAGAAATGGGTAAGCGGCCATTTGATATCACCATAACCACCACCAAACAATTGATATGGAGTTAGAAATAGTGAGATTAGAAAAATGATGCCGCTGTTGAGTCAGCGGCATCATTTTTTTATGACTCATGCAACCCTTTTTTGATTAAACCAGCGGCTGTCTTTTTTCAAAACGAACTGTATTATCAAAAAGGCACAGGCAAATAAGACCAATATCAAGCAGTTCAACCAGAATTTCGTAATGAAATCCGCATTCACTGAGAGGGTGTTCCCAATCAATTGATTGTTTTGTACAAACCAATAAGTCGGTGTAAAAGAAGCGATCTTACTAATAAAGTCTGGTAAAAAATCTGATGAAACAAAAACTCCCCCTAAAAAACAGCTTCCCATAATATACACATTCGAAATTCCATTCAACGCCTCACTATTTTTGACAAATGACGTAACACACGTTGAAAATGTGACAATTGGCAAGAAAAAACACAAAAGATTAATCACTAGATAGCCGGTCATGACGGACCACGTGCTACGAGTAAATAGGAGTAATCCCGCTGTAAAACAACTAGTCAGAAGCAGTGAATACCCCAACATACCAATAGAAACGGCTCGGTTCAACCGCCGTGTTGATAAAGGAGATACTTGATTGCGATTCCGGATTTCTTTCCGATTGAACACTAGATTGACCACTCCATAGCCACTAAAAATAGAAAGAAACAAACCGTAAGCAAGTGCATTGAATACTAAGCTGCCGAATTGCTGGTTCATCCGTTCACTGTATCCACGACTAATCGTTACTTCGCCATTTGCGGCCAAAGTAGATTGCGTATTTTTCAATGCCTCTTCCCTATTGCCAGTTACATGATAAAAAGCCGTATAAGTCGACAAAAAGGTATCTACTTGCCCTTCAATCAATGTTTTGGCAAAAGCATCGGGACGAGATTGTGCATCGATTGCTGACGGTACACCTGCTTCAATATTCGTAGTAAAATCTTTAGGCAAAAATAAAACATAGTCGATTTTTCCAAAATACAGCGCATCATCAATCGATTTTTGGCTCTTATCAGACAATTCCACAACCGTTTGTTCTTCTTTTAAATAGTCAATCAGTGCTTTACTTAATGCGGAGTTGTCTTCTGTAACAATGGTCATTGTCCCCCGATCCAATTTTGCATCCGGTGCTGCTGTATTTTGCGCATAGAAGAAGGTGATGATCACAGTTACAATGACTGCAATCAACAAATTTGTTTTGTTCGCTTTTAAAATTTTCAAAACGGCTTTATACAGCGACATATTGAACCCTCCTTTCAAACATTAGATTACTAAAGGCTAAGATAACCATAAAGGCTACTAACCAGAAAAGATTCAAATAGAAATCCTCTAGTGAGCGATAAAAATAGAGCTGATAGAAACTCTCACTAATTAAGTTGACAAGATTCAGTTTTCCTAGCACCGGAATGTGCAGATCGATCCAGTATTTGATGTCTTGGGAGCCCATCATACCAGCAAAAAAACTCATCGCCATTGTAACAGCCACACCCAATCCTTCTTTTTGTGCCAGCCCCATATTAGGAAACAAATTCCCAACCAAATTCCCTAATAATAATGCATTCAATGCACCCAAAGCGGATAGGACGAATAACCACTGCCAGCGGTTTCCGAAGTCGACTTGATAAATAAAATGAAAAACACTTAGAATCACTAAAACTTCTAAGAAAAATATCGTGAATCCAGCAAGGATATTTGCTGAAAAAACCAGCAATCGGTTTCGAGGGATGACCGAAAGGCGAATCCCTTTGGATGACTGATTTGCTTGCTGGTCTTGGGCGTTTCTGACCCCCCACATGAATCCATACAAAATAGCCATTCCCACCAAGGTAAAGAAATAAAAACTTTTGATACTCATGTTTCTAGTCTGATTTTCTTGCTGAACAAAAGATTCTCCAACTAGAAAAGATGTGAGCTGGTCTTCTGTCAAAGTAGAGTCAATTGCCACCAACTTATTGGCCAGGTCAGTATTTTGTAAAAATCGGTCCATCATGTTTTTTAGAATGGTTTGAGAAAGACCGGTACGTGCAATAGCCAATTGGATCGATGACTGTTCAAAGGAATAATATCCAGCAAGATCCCCTGCATCTAATCGTTTTTCAGCCTCTTGAGGAGAGACTTCTTGTAGTGAAAACAATGGTTCTCCACCAGATTTTGTTTGCTTCAAAACATTCATAAATGCGACTTGCTGAGTCAGTTGTCCCTCATTTGTTTTCTGATTTTGTTCTTCTTTGATAATCCCAACGGGAATCGTCTCGATCGTTCCAGCTTGATCAATCTCGCTAAATGCTACAGAAAACATCAACCCTAATAAAATCGGGAAGATCAATGTCCAAAATAGTAAGGAATTATTACGAACTAAAACGTTCAAGCGATACCGATATAAGTGTCCAAACATAATCTCCCTCCTAGTCTCTTAATTCTTTACCGGTAATTTCCAGAAACACATCGTTTAATGTTGCTTCTCCTGTGTGAATCTTAGTAAATGCGATATGTTCATCCTCAAAATAGCTTAGTACTGGTAAAAGAATCTCTTTCATCTTTTTGGCTGTGATCGTCAAACGCTCTTTATCATAGGCAGTTTCAAGAACTTGAGGCAATGACTTGATAAATTCGATCGCTGTATCTGGAAGTAAAGGGATATCAATCACAAGATTTTCCGTACTTCGAACCATGTCCTTCAACTCTTCTTTTGTTCCTTTCGCGATGACTTGTCCCTGATCCATGATCACAATCTGATCACAAAGTATTTCGACTTCCTCCATATAATGAGTCGTATAAACAATTGTTGCACCTTGCTGATTCAACTTTTTGATACTGTCCAAAATTTTGTTCCGACTTTGGGGATCCACGGCAACAGTTGGTTCATCAAGAAAAATCAGTTGTGGTTTATGGGCAATGCCACAAGCAATGTTTAAACGCCGTTTCAAGCCACCACTTAATTGTTTTGGATAGAATCCTTTGAACTCTTCTAATCCCACAAGCGAAATGACTTCCTCGATCAATAGTTTCCGCTTCTTCTTGTCAGCAACATACAGACCACAGAAGTAATCAACATTGTCGTGGACCGTCAACTCTTCAAATACAGCGATATCTTGCGGAACGACGCCAATTTTTTGCTTTATTTCATAACTTGTCGGTGACATTTTTTCCCCAAACAATTTAATAGTCCCTTTATCAAAAGATAATAAGGACAACATACAGTTGATAGCTGTTGATTTGCCGCTTCCATTAGGTCCTAAAAGCCCGAGAACTTCACCTTCCCTGACTTGCAAATTAAAATGATTCAATGCGAGAAAATCACCATAACGTTTTACCAAGTTATCAATTTCAATAATCATCGAAAAAACTCCTTTCCAAACACTTCTTATTCTGACTATAATAAAAAGCGAAAAGAATAACTAGTGAGGATACGCCAAAACAAAAATGACATTTGTCATTATTTAGGAGCCAGATATGAATAAACCATTGTCGATTAATGAGGTTGTTTTTTATTTTCTTCTCTGTGGAGGGCTAATGTCCCTGAATGGCTTCCAAGCCCTAGACTTAATCTATCTTTTGACGACAATCATCTTAAGTGGTCTCTGTCTGCTACTCAAAAAAGGAACGTGGCTGGCATTGGGCATTTTGATAGGTCTTAGTTTGGTTTGGCCAATTTATAGCTATTTTTTCCCATGTGTCTTTCGTTCAGCCCAGATTGGTGAAAAGCAAGAAAAGATCCTCCTGCTCATTCTTTGTATACTCTTATTTTCCTTGGTTCCTTCTTGGCCGATACGGATTATACTGATGCTTTTGGTCTACTCTGCTTCTTACTTGCGAAACGATAGTTTTGAATTTCATTCGTTACAAAAAAAATTCAACTCGACTCAAGATGCCAATTGGGAAAATGAGAGCCGATTGCGTGAGCAAAACGACTACCTTAAAAGCTCTCAAGAAACAGAAGTCGCCTTACAGATCGCTGAAGAGCGGAATCGAATCGCTCGTGATATCCATGATAATGTTGGTCATCTGCTTTCAAGTGCCATCTTACAATTAGGTGCCATTCAAGCAATTAATCAAAATAAGCAACTTCACTTACCATTGGATCAATTGAACCGAACCATGAACTTGGGTATGGACCGCATCCGAGAAAGTGTTCACGATTTACATCATCACTCGCTTCCTTTTCCACAAGCATTAGATCTTTTGCTATCAGACTTTCAATTTTGTACAGTTGAGGTAATAGGAACACCGCCAAGTATTCTCTCTCAAACACAACAAACTGTCCTAATCACGATCATAAAAGAAGCCTTGACCAACGTCATGAAGCACAGTCAAGCAACAAAAGTGACTTGCGATTTTAAACAACTACCTGCTTTTCATCGATTACAAATCAAGAATGACAAACCAAAGGATAGGCTCAATCACACCCACGGGATCGGTTTGCAGACGATGCGCCAGCGAATCAACCAGGTAAACGGACAACTCCATGCCCTTGAAAAAGAGAATTTATTTCAACTTACGATTATTTTACCTAAGGAGGAGGACCAATGATCCAAGTAGTAATCATCGATGACGATCCCCTAGTTACCGCATCATTAAAAACCATCTTGGAAGTTTCAAACGAAATTGAGGTAACAGGCATTGGTCATTGTGCCAAAGAAGCAGTTGCATTGTACGAAGAAAGAAAACCTGCGATTATACTAACAGATATTCGGATGCCCGATGGGACTGGATTAGATGCTGCTCGCAAGATTTTAACCCGGGATCCGAATGCCGTCATTTTACTCTTAACTACTTTTGATGATGATGCCTATATACGAGAAGCTTTGGATCTCGGAGTCAAAGGCTATCTCATCAAGCAAAATCTTTCGGCTATTGTACCCTCTATCAAAGCTGCATACAATGGCCAAGCAGTGTTTGGCGCTGAAATCGTCACGAAGTTTCCTACACTGTTAAAAAATAATGACTCTTATTTGACTACTCATTTCTCAGAACGAGAAAAAATGATCTTGAAGGAAATTGCCACTGGAAAAAACAATAAAGAAATTGCGCAAGCGTTGTTTCTCAGCGAAGGAACGGTCCGCAATTATATCAGTAAGTTATTAGAAAAATTAGAACTTCGGGATCGTACCCAGTTAGCCATTTATTATTACCAGCATTTACAATAAAAAACACGTAAGAGGCAATCTCCTCTTACGCGTTTTTTTGATTTCAGCCTTAAATGCTTCCTGAACTATTCGGATTGGTTGGGTTAGTCGGATTTGTGTTTGGTGCCCAAACTGGCGGAACTTTGTCTAATTTTTTCTCTAACTCGGTTTCCTCTCCTTGCTCGTTTTCGGCATCTGGACTTTCATCAAGTTTGTATTCTTTCTCCAACTCATCCAATTTCTTGAAGTTATTGCTGGATTCTTTTGCTAATTTTTCTAATTTGTCATCTGTTTCTTTCGCCATTTGAAAACGCCTCCTTTTGGTATTAGCTTAGCATGTTTCGCTAAAAAACCAAAAGAAAGCGCTCATTTTCATTAACTGTAAAAAATTCTTTTTTAAGAGACGAGAAAATCATATGGAGAAAGATTTTCCATCCCAATCATTGGATCAACCACATTTTTTTGAACCATTTCGATTGTCAATTCTCTCGAAAGCGGTTCTTTTGAGATAGTTCCTTCCGGTAGTGTCTCTTCGATGATGGATTCACTCGGTGTTGTGGCAAACAAATCAAGTTCCTGTTTCTGAACCGACTGCTTACTGCTCACCGGCTCACGGGCAGTATCTGTTTTCTTTTCACTTTTCATTGTGGCTGTTGTCTGTGAGTTAGACTCTGAGAAAGGATCATCTGCTTCTTCAAACTGTGCCAACCTTTGACGTTGCAAAGGTGTCATCTCGTCGCTGCCGTTGATCCGCTCTTGCAAGGTAGTCAGTCGAGTGGCGGACTCATGTGTCACACATGTTTGATAAGCTTGGGGTTCTCCTAATAAAATCAACAGCTCTTTGCTGCGGGTCACTGCCGTATAGAGTAAATTTCGTTGCAGCATTCGTTGGTATTGATGAACCATCGGCATGATCACCATTTTGAACTCGCTTCCTTGCGCTTTATGGATCGAGCAGCAATAGGATAATGTGATTTTATTCCATTCATTTCGCTTATAGGTAACTTCTGTGGCATCGAATTGGATCACTAATTCGTCCACTTTGTCTTCTGACTGTTTGGCAGGAATAATGCCGACGATTTGTCCCATATCCCCATTGAAAACATTGTCTTCTGGCGAATTGACCAGCTGCAAAACTTTATCTCCGATCCGGTAGACTGTTTCATTCCAAGTGACTTCTTTTTTGGTCCCATCGTTTGGATTAAAGATTTCCTGCATCATCTTGTTTAGTGCATCGATCCCTGCTGCTCCGCGGTACATTGGCGCTAGAACTTGAATGTCTTGCGGTGTGAAGCCTTTCGCTTTCGCCCGTTGCACGATTTGTGCGATCAACGGTTCAATTTTGTAAGCATCACAAGCAAAGAAAGAGCGATCTCTTTGATTTTGGGTAAAGTCTGCAGGCAGTTGCCCATTTTTTATCGCATGAGCCAATGGAATGATGCTTGACCCATCTCCTTGACGATAGATCTCGGTCAATTCTTGTTTTGGAATCTGTTCGATTTCTAAAAGATCATGCAGCACTTGTCCCGGTCCTACTGAAGGCAGTTGGTCTTTGTCGCCAACAAAAATAACTTGCATATTTGTAGGGATCGATTTGAACAATGTATTAGCCAACCACGTATCCACCATCGACATTTCATCAACAATCAACAAACCGCCTTCAAGTTCTTTCGCAGCGACACTAGGCGTCTTCTCACGGCCGTTAAGCCCAAGCAAACGATGAATCGTCCCACTGGGAAGTCCCGTCGTCTCATTCATCCGTTTGGCTGCCCTACCTGTAGGAGCTGCCAACAAGATGGGGAACATTTCTTCCGTGTATTTTGCGGGATCTAAATCAAGATCATTCAATTCAGCAAATAATTGAACGATCCCATTGATTACTGTCGTTTTCCCTGTTCCAGGTCCGCCAGTCAAAATAAATAATGGGGAATGGATGGCTTCTTTGATGGCTTCTTCTTGGGAAGATCCATAGACGATCCCTAATCGCTTCTCGATTTTTCGCAGTGTTTTTTCAACTGTTTTTTTGGGGTAGTTGATTTCTTTTTTGCGAGCTAATAATCGTTGGATCGAATTGGCGATCCCCCACTCTGAAAAATAGAGACTGTTTTCATACAACTTCGTTTCTTCTTGTTGGATCTTGCCTTCTTCTACCAATCCAATAATCGTATTTGCCAAGTCATCCGGTGGAATTTCGATGGGTCGACTCGTTTCCAACAACCGAAGTGTTTGCTCGAGCAAATCTTGTGCGTGAATATACGTGTTCCCAGTCTGTAAAGATTGGGCAAAAATCTGGTGCAAAACTGCCGCACGATAGCGCTGGGGCGAGGTGGCTTCAATTCCTAATTGATCGGCGATGTTATCTGCCCGTTTGAAGCCAATCCCTTCAATATCTTCGACTAATTGATAAGGATTTTCTTGGATGATCTCTAATGCTTCATTTTTGTATGCTTGGTAAATGGCAAAAGAAAGCTGACTACCAAATCCATAGCGGCTTAACCCAACGATCACTTGATCCATCCCATGATTGAGTCGAACCGTATCAAGAATCATTTTTCGCTTGCTTTCATTCAATCCAGGAATTTGCTCCAACAATACCGGGTCCTCTAACATGCGATCGATCGCCTGATCTCCTAGAAGCCCCACAATTTTTTCAGCCGTCTTCTTACCGATACCAGGAAACTTCTCTCCTGAAAGATAATTGATCAGACCTTGCTCTGATGTAGGTTGTTCTTGCTGATAGCTGTCCACTTTTAATTGGACGCCATATTTAGGATGATTGACTAACTCACCGTAGAATCGGTAACTCTCCTCTTCTTGGATCTCACCAAAGCTCCCAGTGACGACGATCTCAGATTCTTTGTAATCCGCATTATTTTCTGTCACTTTGACTAAAAGTACCTTATAGAAATTGCTAGGATTTTGAAAAAAGATCGCGGCAACATGGCCGACAAAAAATGTTCTTTCTGGATTCACGACGCCGCTCCTTTCACCTATAGTAAGGCATCTAAACTGTCTTGATTTTCTAGAAAACTTGCATCATTCCAACAGGTCATCTCAAAAGGCAATTGTTTATCTGCTCCTGTCTCTAAAATGGTCAAGCTATTATTAACAAGACCACCTTGTTCCCGCAATTGTGCCAATTCTTTTCCGGCCAACCATTGGATAGCTGCCGTCAATGAGGCCCCATGACCGACAAAAAGTAACGGACCATTGTGGGCTTGCACAGCAGTCATCACCACTGTTTCAATGCGCTTCAGGGCATCTTCGATGGGCTCTCCTTGAAATATCGTTGGGTCATAACGGTCAAGATGGTGGCGCAAATCAGCCAGCTCTTGCGGGTATTTTGCCTGCATTTCATCAATGAACTGCCCTTCTAAATCGCCTAGTCCAAGTTCACGTAATCCTTCTGTATAAACAATCTCGACTGGTTGCTTTAATCTTTCCACTATCCCTTGTGCGGTTGTACGGGCACGTAACGAGGTACTTGAATAGATTTTTTCAAAAGGAACATTTGCGATTGCGTCTCCCAAAAGCTGGATCTCCTTATAACTTTCAGGCAACAATGGTGAATCGCCCATCATTCCTTGAAATCGTCGTGCTTGATTCCATTCTGTTTTGCCATGACGAGTAAAATATAATTGCATCGAACAAGTCTCTCCTATCGATTGTATCTAATCTAATTTGTCATTGTCGTAGTGATGAGTCAATTCTAGCTCTGGAAACCCTTGTTGCCGTAAAGCTTCATAAATAATCAACGCGGCAGTGTTAGATAAATTCAATGATCGGACATGGGCATCATTCATTGGAATTCGTAAACATTTGTCCGCATGTTCGCGCATGAATGTTTCAGGCAATCCAGTTGTTTCCTTCCCAAAAAGGAAAAATTGGTCTTCATGAGTCGTATAATCTACTTCAGAATAGACACGATTGGCAAACTTAGAGATCAGGTACAGTGGACGATCACCTAAAAAGGACATAAATGCCGCTAAATCTTTGTGATAAGTAATATGAACATCATGCCAGTAATCAAGTCCAGCACGCTTCAAATGCTTATCATCTGTTGAAAAGCCTAATGGTTCAATTAGGTGTAAATGTGTATTGGTGGCCGCGCAAGTCCGAGCGATATTGCCGGTATTGGCAGGAATTTGTGGTTCAAATAAAACAATGTGATTCATCTGGTAAGACTCCTTTCAATTGGTTCGAGCCAACTGTCTCTCAATAGATTCTATAGTACCATATTTTAACGAAAATCGTTTTGCGAACTTCTATCTGATTTACTGAAACTTTGAGCATAAAAAAAAACGTACCAACTCGGTGTCAATCACTGCGAGTCGTTACGTTAGTGAAGCTCTTTTCACTAACTTTTATCAGAACAGGAACCTGATAAAAACCAATGAAAAATGACTTAAGAACAATATATCACTCCCATGACATGATTGCAAGGGTAAATAACAAAAAAGTTCAAAAATTTTTCAAGAAACTTTCGCGACTAACAACTCAATATCGACTGTTATTTCGTGTAACGGGTTTTCCCGAACTTTTGCTATTTGCTCCTTTGACGCACCCCACTCCAATGGCGACATCGCCAACAAGTCCAGTCGCCGGTCTTCTGGGATTGAGAATGGATAACAAATCCGTTCTCGGCTCGCTTGCGGATATTTTGCAAAAAATTTATCAACGACACGTTCATTAGAATAGACTTGTTTTGCAGAATCATCTGGATAAAAAGCTTGCCGCAGCTCTTTAAGGTAGCTTGCTGCTGGCACAACTTTGATCACTTGTCCGCCCGGCTTCAAGATGCGGTCGAATTCCTGATAATTGGAAGGCGAAAATAAATTCAAAATCGTATCAAAACTAGCGGGGGCAAAAGGAAGATTCGTGAGATCTGCGACACACCAAAAGGCAGAAGCAGCATGATTGGTTGCCAAATAGATGCCTTCCTTGGCAATGTCAAATCCTACTGCCGTTTTTTCTTGTCCGGCTAATAATTGGGCAAGAAAGCTGCCTTCCCCACAACCAATATCTAAAATGTTTTCGGATTGTTCAATCTGGTGGGAGATGCCCTCTAAGACTGGACGATACATCCCACTTTGGATCATCCGACTTCGAGGAACAAACATTCCTTGATCATACTCCGTTTTCACAGGATGATCCAAAAAAAATAAAGTACCCTTTTTTGAAAGATCAAAACGATGACGATTCAGACAAATCAGTCCACTCTCATTGGCAAAGACCTGCTGATGACACAATGGACACTCAAATAAGTCGCTATGGGCCTCAAGAAAAAGTCGCCCACGATCGATTTTTTTTAACATATCAAATCCCTCTTCTCTTTCTTACTTTAGCATAGACTTATGGTAAAATGCTAGTATAGAATAACAGCTGAAAAACGGAGGGAAACAGATGTTAAAAGAATTTTGTGCCGAAAATTATACGAAGATCCCATTAGCGATCGGCCGAGGAGCAAAACGGATCGAGTTATGCGACAATTTGGCTGTCGGCGGGACCACACCTAGCACGGGTGTGATTGAAGAAGCACTGAGTTACGCTGGTGAAAAAAGTGTACCGATCATGACAATGATTCGACCAAGAGGCGGTGATTTTGTTTATAATGACATCGAGTTAAAAATCATGCACACCGATTTGATCGAAGCCAAGAAATTAGGAACTGATGGTGTGGTCTTTGGCTGTCTGACACCAAACGGCTGGCTCGATGAGGAAGCACTGGAACTTCTGATTGATACAGCTGAAGGATTACAGATCACTTTTCACATGGCATTTGATGCCATTCCGGAATCTCGCCAATTTGAAGCCATTGATTGGCTTGCTGATCACGGCGTCCACCGCATCCTCACACATGGCGGGCCAGCAGGAACAGCTATCGAAGAGAACTTAGAACGGTTAAAAGCATTGATCGACTATGCAGGAGACCGCTTGATTATTTTACCAGGTGCAGGTATTTCATACAAGAATGCCCAGTCAATTGCCGATCAGCTTGGTGTCTCTGAACTCCACGGAACGAAAATCGTTGATTTGACAGATCATTAAGCAAAAAAAGACATTCGCTGATAAACGAATGTCTTTTTTTGCGCAAAGCCTACTACCATTTATCATATCGCCTGCAACAAATCGTACTGTGATTGGTACAAGTGATGATAGAGCCCTTTTAAGGCCATCAGCTGGTCGTGATTGCCCGATTCAGCAATTTTTCCCCCAGCGACATAAAAAATACGGTCGGAATTTTTGATCGTTGACAGGCGATGGGCAATAATGAAGGACGTCCTGCCTTCCAGAAGTTTTAAAAGCCCTTCTTGCAGCAGCTCTTCAGTCTTTGTATCAATACTTGAAGTTGCTTCGTCTAGAATCAATATCTTTGGATCTGCCAGTAATGCTCGGGCAAAGGAAATTAACTGGCGTTGCCCTGCGGATAACGTACTTCCTCGCTCTTCAACAACTGTGTGGTAACCATCTTTCAACTCCTTGATAAACTCGTGGGCTCGAACGATTTTTGCAGCTTCGATGATTTCTTCTTCGGTTGCTGCCAGATTTCCATAACGAATATTTTCCATGATCGTCCCCGAGAAAATAAAAGTATCCTGCAGCATGACACCCATTTGTGAGCGCAATGATTCCAAGGTCACATCCCGAACGTCATAACCGTCAACTTTGACACTGCCTTCATTCACATCATAAAACCGACTCAACAAGTTGATGATCGTCGTTTTACCTGCGCCGGTAGGACCAACTAACGCAATACTTTCTCCTGCCTGAATCTGGAAGTTAACATCAGACAAGATATTTTTGCCTTCTTCGTAACGGAAAGTCACATGATCGAAAGCCACTTCCCCTTTGATGCTCGGCAATTCTATCGCATCAGCTTTATCTTCAATATCCGGTACTTCATCCATCGTCTCAAAGATCCGTTCAAGGTACGCCGTTGCCGTGATCAGTGAATTATAAAAATTTCCGATATTGATTACTGGATTCCAAAAATTATTGATGTAACTAATAAAAGCAATCAACGTGCCAGTACTGACATCAACACCGATTTGACGAATACCAACAAAGTAAATCAGACAAGTAGTGATCACAGAGATGTTTTGCACCCCTGGCCACATCAAAAATTGGACTCTGACAGCTTTCATCCAAGATGTACGGTAATCATTGCTGACTTCTTCAAAAATTTGGGCATTTTCTTCTTCACGGGCGAAGGATTGAGTGATCTTGATACCAGCGATACTTTCGTGAATATACGCATTTAGATTCGACTGTTTGTTGCTTAAAACTTGATAAGCTTTGCGCTGTTTATTTTTAATCACCATGACCATCACGAACAAGATCGGTAAGAGTGCCAATGAATACAATGTCAGTTTGACGTCGATGACTAACATGAAAATCAGTGTGATCACTACATTGAAAACATCGGAGATCAGATTGATCAGTCCATTGCTTAATAGATCGCTCAGTGTATTGATATAGTTGACCACACGGATCAAAATCTTTCCATGAGGCCGCGTATCAAAATAGGAAAAAGGCAAGCGCTGTAAATGTTCAAAGATATCGTAACGCATGTCTTTCAAGACGTCTTGGCCAATATTCGTAATATGATAAATCCGGTAACGCATGCACAGTCCAATGATCAGCAGTGTCACAACAAACGCAGCACCGATCAAAAACAGCTGCATTTTATTCTGGTCAGGAATAGCTGAATCGATCGCAATTTTTGTAAATACCGGAGCAAGCATTCCCGCCAAATTGGCTAAGATGATCGTAAAGAGAACTTTACCGATACTCGCTTTATAAGGGACGACATAGCGGGCCAATCGTTTAAAGTCTTTCCAACTGAACTCCTGTTCCAGTTCTTCATCCACATCAAATTTATTGCGCGCCATTGTCGTCACCTCCAGTCAATCCCAATTGTTTTTGGTATACCTCGAAGTATCTGCCTTTTTTGGCAACTAGTTCTTCGTGGGTTCCCTGCTCGATCACGCGTCCTTTTTCCATCATCAGAATTTGATCTGCTTCACGGACAGAAGAGATCCGATGAGCAATGATGAAAGTCGTTTTTTCTCCAGTTAGTTTGGTTAGCTCTTGTTGGATCTTGGATTCTGTCTCCATGTCAACCGCTGAAGTGGTATCATCAAGAATCAAGATCGATGGATCTTTCGCCAAAGCCCGTGCCAATGAAATACGTTGTTTTTGGCCACCGGATAAGCCTACTCCCCGCTCACCGACGATAGTTTCATAACCTTGAGGCATTCGGGAAATAAAGGTGTCGGCATCCGCTACCACCGCCATTTGCCGGATAAAGTTTTCGTCTGCCAACGGATTTCCAAAAGCGATATTGTCAGAGATCGTGTTAGAAAACAAGAATACATCTTGCATGACCATTGAAATGTTCTCCCGCATTTGGCGGACCGGATATTCTTTCGCATTTTTGCCATCAATCAGCACTTCACCCTCAGTAGGATCATAAAACCGGCCTACAAGATTGACCAATGTTGTTTTACCAGAGCCGGTTTCACCTAAAATCCCTAACGTTTGCCCAGGTCCGATTTTAAAGCTAACATCTTCCAAAACATTTTGATCCGGATCATCGGAAAAATGAAAGGAAACATGTTTAAATTCCACAAAGCCTTTGATTGGTTCCAAGGCTTTCTTTTCATGGACAGGAATTTTCGACTCTTGTGCGAGCATTTGACGAATCTTGATACAGGCGGCAGAAAAACGTTGAACATCATTGATCAGCCAGCCACTCATTCGCATCGGGTTATTCAACATCCATAGGTACCCGTTGAATGCCACTAGATCACCTAATGTCATGTCTCCATTGATCACAAAGATTCCTCCTAAGACCAAAGCAATGACATTCAAACTTCCGGCTAATCCATCCAACCAAGGCAAATAGGTTCGGGATACTTCGGCAGAAGCCATGTTGCGGGTCTTGAAATCTTGGTTGTACGCTTTAAACTTGTCGATCTCATAATTTTCTCTGGCAAATGCTTTGACGACGCGATTACCACCAATATTTTCTTCTACCATCGAATTCAACCGAGAAAAGCTTTCCCGAATCTCAAAGAACAATGGATGAGCTTTTTTTGACATTTGATTCGTTAATAGAAAGATGATTGGCGTCACAGCGACTAAAGCAAGCATCAATTTCCAGTCAATAAAACTCATGACCACTACGGCTGAGAAAAACCACAAAAAACATTCGGCTATATTATAGGTCACCCAAGAAACAAAGTGTCGAATAGCATCGGTATCCCCTGTCATACGCGCCATAATATCCCCAACTCGCGTATGATTAAAGAAGTCAAAATCCAGTTCTTGCAGTTTGTGATACAAATCTTCTCGTAAATGATAGAGCGTGTTTTGTCCAACTCGTTCAAATAATAGTTGATACGCATAGCGGACAATGGTTCGGATCACTGTCGTTGCGATCATAATCAGTAATAATGGAATCAATAAGTGCGTTTGCTGCTGATTGATCACATCATCGATCACCATTCCCCCTAGATATGGATTGACGACGATCAACGCAGCATTAATAAGTAAAAACAGGATTGCTAAAATGATTCGGCCACGATTTTTTTTCGCATATCGCCAGATCCATTGTGTGTTACTCATCTAATTCCCCCTCTCGTTGTTAAGCTTAGCGATTTACTAGGCGATTAAAATGGTTTTTCTTACTCATTTTGATGTAAAATATTACTAAGAAGCCGTCGACCTGAAATTACCAGGTTCTGACACCATTGGAGTGATAAATGAATGAATCTAGTAAATCCCAGAACCTTTAATCCCGAAATTATCTACTTGTTTGATCCTTGGACACAGTCTGAAAGTCATGGAGAAATGCATCACCATGATTTCTTGGAAATCAGTATCGTTTTGGAAGGAGAAAGCAATTATTATTTTGAAGAGGCGCCAGCTACTAAAATCAAGGCAGGCAGTATCATGTTGTTTAACCCTGGTGTCAATCATTGTGAGTTTCAGGAGTCAGGGACTTGTTCCCACCAACTGCATATTGGCTTAAAGAATATTTCTTTAGAAGGATTCAAACGCAACTTTTTCCCCAACAAGCAACCGTTACTGGATTTAGGAAAATACCACCACCAAGTTTTAGATAAAGCGTGGCAGCTCGTTCGGGAGAGTAATGAGGAGCAAGATGAATTCCAATTAATGCAAAAAGCATTGATCATCGAGATGCTGGTCTATATATTAAGAGGCTTAAACGACAAACGTCTGAATGTGGTTCCCTATCTCACGAAAAGCCAACGCCGCCACCAACAAATCGTTAACTACACCATCTACTTTTTAGAGAACCACTATAAAGAAGAAATCACTTTAGAAAAGCTCGCACAAGATCAGTTTCTCAGTCCAACCTATCTTTCAAAAGTTTTTAAAGAGGCTACTGGAGTCAGCCCAATCAATTATTTAATCGAGATCCGGCTAAAACGTGCGAGAGATATGCTGACAAACGAGAAACTCACGATCAAAGAAGTCGCTTCTGCTGTTGGTTATCAAGACGCGTATCACTTTAGCAAGTCTTTTAAAAAACTTTTTGGCGTTTCTCCTTCGTCAGTTATTCCCAAGTTGCAAAAATAAATTTACCATCATGGTCCCATCATCGATACGAATAAGACAAAAAAGCGAGGCGTCTCTTATAGAAAAGAGGCGCCTCGCTTTTGATGAATGGATCTACTTTGATTGAAAGGAATACCTAGTTTTTTCAACGAATAAAATAGTTCATAAATAAGCTAGCAATGTTGAAATAAATCAAGACACTAGTCAAATCACTAAGTGTCGTAATGAATGGACCACTGGCAACGGCTGGATCAAAGCCTAATTTATCCATTAACATTGGAATCAGACTTCCTGCGAGATTCGCTACCGTAATGGCACACATCATCGCCATTCCAATAACAAAACCTAAGATCGGGTTTTGTTTCCAGACAGCCACGATCGCAAAAATCGTTAAACCGGTGACAGCACCAGTCACTAACCCTGTGAGGACTTCACCGATCACCGTTCGCATAAAGCTTTTTTCTTTATCATCTGAGATGGCCAAACGGCGGACCGCAACCGCTAAAGATTGCGTACCGGCATTTCCTGCTGTACCAGTGATCAATGAAATAAAAACGGCTAAAATACTTGCTTCACTTACAAGCTCTTCATAATGACTGATCAAGCTTGCTGTTGCCATCCCCAAGAAAAGCAATGTGATCAGCCATGGCAAGCGTCGTGAAGAGGCTTTGAGGGGATTTTCACTGACTTCTTCCACGTTGACCCCGGCTAATCCGGAATAGTCACTGGCAGCTTCATCATCGATTACGTCAATGATGTCATCGACAGTTACGATCCCTAATAAATGGTCATCGTAATCTGTAACTGGCAAAGCTAGAAAGTCATAATCCCGAAATGTCTGAGCTACATCTTCCTGATCATCCCCCACATGCACGGACATGACCCGTTCATTCAAAATATCTGCAATCATCGTATCCTCATCATTGATGATCAAATCCCGCAAAGAGATTACTCCGACCAGTTTGTTGTCCGTATCGACGACATAAATATAGTAAATCGTTTCGGCGACATCTGCTGCATTTTTTAGGACATACATTGCGGATCGTACCGTTTGATTGGCCACGATCGAAACAAACTCTGTCGTCATCAATGAACCAGCTGTCTCATCTTCATAATGCAGGAGCTCTTTGATTTCACTAGCATCTTCTGCCGGCATCAAACTCAAATATTTTGCTACTTGCTTCTTATCTAACGTATTCAGAAGATCGACGGCATTGTCGGTATACATCTCTGCTAGCATGTCAGCCGCATAGCCGGGACGCATTTCCGAAAGATACTCTGTCATATGTTCATCATCTTCTTCGATCACGTCAAACATATCCGCCAACTCTTTGGGTGAAAGGTACGTATAAACGATTTGGCGCTGCGACTCATCGAGAGATTGGTAGAATTGTCCCTGCTCATAAATATGCAGATCCAAAAACACTTCACGAAATTTTTGGATATCTGTTTCATTCAACGCCTGAGTCAGCTGCTCAAAGCGCTCATTAAGTTCTTGATTTTCATCCAATCTCTTCACCTCTTTTATTCACTCATTGCTTGTTTGATTGATGCCATATCTGCCGGCAAGTCTGCTTTAAAATGCAGCGATTTGCCGCTGAAAGGATGGGTAAAAGCCAATTCGCAACAATGAAGGGCCTGACGATCAATGCCAAGATCCATCGCACCGCCATAAAGTTCATCTCCCAGTAATGGACAATGGATGGCAGCAAAATGAACGCGAATCTGATGGGTACGACCGGTATGAAGAAGAATCGTAACCACAGCAACTTGCTGATCCTTTTTCGTCAACCAATATTCCGTACGTGCGGATTTCCCTTCCAAACTTGTTTTTCGTTTTAATAATGAACTGAGATCTCGTGCAATCGGATAAGTGATTTCTCCGTGAGAAGCCAATTCTTGAATCTGTCCCGCAACGATTGCTTGATATTTTTTTATCAATTGCTTTTGCCGCAGCTGAACATCTAACTTCGCATGGGCAAAGCCATGCTTGGCAAACAACATCAATCCAGATGTATCCCGATCTAAGCGAGTGACCACATGAATGACCTGATCTTGATAACCTTGCTGTTTATAATAAGCTTTGACACGATTAGCCATCGTCCCATTAGGATGATATTGAGCCGGGATCGAGGCAATGCCTGCTGGTTTGTTTACAATCAAAAGATGCTGGTCTTCATAAACGATCTCGATTGGCGTCTCATCTAATAAGACCGTTTCATGTTCACCTTCGTCTGGGATCACAATGGTTACCGTATCATTTTGCACCAAAGAATACAAGACATTTTGTCTTTGGTCATTAACAAAAATCTTGCCTCCTTGAAACTTGATTTTTGCCAACAATCTTTTAGAAATCCCTTGCTCTTTCAAAAAGTATTTTAACTGTTGCGGCTCTTGCCGCTCATAATGATAAGTAAATTCCATAACTGTTAAATTTCTCCAATAAACGCATCTTTGACACGGTTCCAAAAGTGCATATGCCGATAGGAGGCAAAGTGGATCCGTTCGTCTGCAATACGATAATAAATCGCATCGATTTCTTCCTGTTCAATCGTAAATTGATCAATGGTCACTAGATAGTCCGTACTAGCTTGTAGTTTGACTTTGACCCACTCATGATCTCCGACAATGATCGGTGACCCTAACGTTCGGAAAACACGATTGTTTAAAGAAGCGATTTCTGCTAGTTGAAAAGCATTGATACTTGGATGCAATACTGCCCCTCCCACGCTTTTGTTGTAAGCTGTTGAGCCTGTAGGTGTCGAAATCGATAAGCCATCTCCACGAAATTTCTCAAAAAGATCTTCTTTGATTGAAATATCAGCTACCATTGTCCGATTTCCCCGCTTGATCGTTGATTCATTCAATGCAAGAAAATGTTTGTCTGATTTCCCATTGGTATAAGTGATGCGGACATCAAGCAAAGGATAGCTCACACTCTTTTGACGATCATTGCACAACGTATCGACCAATTCTTCCAATTCATAGTCTCGCCAGTCGGTATAAAACCCAAGATGTCCTGTATGGACCCCCAAAAAACGAACCTCTGCTAAGCGATGACTGAACAAGTGAAACGCAGACAACAGTGTCCCGTCTCCGCCCACTGAAATAACCAATTCTGGGTTCTCTTGGTCAATCGTATTGTCAGACTGGGCCAACAATTCTGTTAATCGCTTTGTGACAAGCATCGACTTTTCTTCTTGATTGTTGATAATTGCTACTTTGATCCCTGTCATGCTTCATCCCCCTGCCGCTGTTCCTTATGATTGCCTTTCCCATGTGAAAACAGCCGTTGCGCTTCTTGGATTTCTTCGCGAATATTCGACATCTCCTCATCTAATTGGTAGGCAGCTTCTGCAGACCGACGCAGGCGCTCGCTGATTTCATCTGGAAATTCTCCTTGATATTTATAATTCAGTGAATGCTCGATCGTTGCCCAGAAGTTCATCGCTAATGTACGAATCTGGATCTCTGCTAAAATGATCTTTTCACCATCGATCAATTGGACAGGATACTCGATCACTAAATGATAGGAACGATAACCGCTCGCTTTTTTATTTGTAATATAATCTCTTTCAATAATTACCTTCATATCATGTCGGGTGCGCAAAAGATCAACTACTTGATGGATGTCTTCAACAAACTGACACATGATCCTCAAGCCGGCAATATCTGACATTTCTTCTTCTAAACGATCCAAAGGGATTCCCCGCAATTTGCTTTTAGTTAAAATACTATCGACTGGTTTTACACGACCCGTGACAAATTCGATCGGCACGTGTTTATTTTGTTCTCGATATTGTTTGCGGATTCCCCGCAACTTTACTTTTAGTTCTGAGACGGCTTGTTCATATGGTGCCAAAAAATCTTCCCAATCTCGAATCATTTCTATCCCTCGATTCTTTTCATAACATACGGTTCTATTTTACCACAATCTTAAAGGAAAACAGAATGTTCAATCGGTGCCACCTGCAAGAAAAATAACAGAGCTCTTTTTTGCTTCAACTCTTCCAAGGGTTTTCATTTGACATATTGCCCATCGTTATGTAAACTTGATGGACTGTAAGGAAAGAGGAAAACAATGACACATCAAGTAGAAATCGAATTTAAAACATTGTTGACTCGTGAAGAATATCAGAGAGTCTTTGCCTTCTATCAGCTTGATCGCTCCGCCTTTCATACCCAAACAAATCTTTATTTTGATACATTGGATCATCAATTAAAACAAAAAAAGTTTGGTTTGCGGATTCGGACGACGGAAGATAAAGCAGAATTAACGCTTAAATCACCTCTTAAAGAAGGGTTATTGGAAACGACCGATATCCTTTCGTTAGATGAAGCAGCTGATTTGCGTGAGAATCAAAGAATCTTATTTACCGGTGCGGTTGCCGATCGCTTGATCCAAGAGCAAATTGATCCGGCAGCTGTGAAACCTTTTGCTGAGTTGACGACTCGTCGAGCAGAATTCAGCGTAACAGAAGGTTTACTTGCTTTAGATGAAAGCTGGTATGGCCAATCCCATGACTATGAGCTCGAACTGGAAGTCTCAGAGGCTTCTTCAGGAAAACGAGCATTTTTGTCTTTGCTTGATCGCCTGCATATCAGTTATCGTCCAGCAAAAAATAAAATTATTCGTGCCTTAGAAGAGAAGTTGTCAAAAAAAGAGTATGAATAGTTCTCATTAGGCATTTCTCATTTATAATAATTTCTGTTATATTTAATATATACAAAAGAAAAAGAATCTTAATTGGGGAGAGATTCAGATGATCGAGATTTATTTGTTTGTGAATCCGATAGGTCCAATTTGTTATCAATCCGAGTTGACCTTGTTGGACGCACTGAGTGATCAAAGAAAAAAAATACAATTGCATATATTACCAATCATGAATTTACACACTGTGGGGATTTCAATGGATTACCTTTCAATGGATCGATCCGATCTAGGATTGCGTAATCAACAAACCAGTCAAATCTATCAGGCTTCATTGGACTACAAAGCAGCTCAGCTTCAAGGTCGAAAAATCGCCCGCGACTTTTTACTTAAACTTCAATGTCAAGTAGGCGTAAATAAAGAACCTTATTCCTTCGAATTAGTCAAACAGATTTTCGCTGAAACAAACGGCGATCTTGACATGTTTTTAGAAGATCGCAAGTCTGATTTGATCAAGCAGAATTTCGCATCCGACCAAAGTGTTGCTCGCGAAATGGGCATTACGATGTCTCCTTCGGCTGTAGTGTATAATTTCGGTTGTGAACGAGATTATGGTGTCTTATTAGAAGGAATGGAAGCTCTTAGAAATATTCCACACCTTTGCCGAACAGATCAGGAAAACTATCGTTTATTCTATCAAAAGAAAGATATCAGGGATGCTGATGTTCCTCGTATCGACTCGTTGAATCGACGACTTGTCTTGCTTTAAACAATCAATAAAACATCCAAACGCTGATCGAGTCACCCTCGTTTTGGTGGTCTCCTATTAATAAGAGACCGTCAAAGGGTGGATCCACTGTTTGGATGTTTTTTCTATTCAGTCCTATCAGAATTTTTCTTTGAAGGATCTTTTTTATCTGTAGGGTCTTGATCCGGCAATTCGGTCTGCTCTAATTCGGTCTGCTTCTCTTTGTGGGCAGATACAGCTTCTTTCGTGACAACTTCCCGTTTTTTCTTGCTATTATCCAAGCGACGGGCAAAAATTTCTTCCTTGTCCATTCCAAAGGCCCCCTTTCCTCTTTCATTTCTATCGTAACATGGAAATACTTTTGCTTCTTGCAATTTGCTTACTCATAAAAAAGATTTTCTCACTTTAAAGTTTAAATTGAGGTTTCTGTTGACAAGCAAATCCTTCCTATACTTACTTTTTTTCTAGGCGTCACCGTCAAAATAAGGCAATCAACCTGTTGCTTAAAAAAGCCACTGACGATCGATCAACGATCCTTCAGTGGCTAAGACAGTCTTGCTTATGCTTCTAATTCCTTGACTAATGCTTCCAATTCATCCAACCGTTGTTCAAAGACTTTCATCGCGTCTTTGATATAATCTGCTTTAGTCATATCAACTCCAGCTTTTTTCATCACTTCAATTGGATAATCGCTGTTGCCTGCTTTTAGATAGGTCAAATATTTCGTTAAGGCATCAGGCTCTCCTGTTAAAATTTTCTTAGCTAGTGCAGAAGCTGCCGAAAAGCCTGTTGCGTATTGATAGACATAGTAATTGTAGTAAAAATGCGGGATACGTGACCACTCTAGACTGATCTCAGGATCTTTTTCTACAGAAGGACCGTAGTATTTAGCATTCAGCTCACCATAGCTGTCACTCAAAAATTCACTAGTCAATGGCGTTCCTTTGGCATCTTCTACGTGCATAAAGTGTTCAAACTCAGCAAATTGTGTCTGACGGAAAATCGTTCCTTTAAATCCATCCAGAAAATGATTCAAGACATAGGCTTTTACGCGAGGATCAGTTTCAGTTTGCAACATGTATTCTGTCAAGATGTTCTCGTTAGTTGTTGAAGCAATTTCCGCCAAGAAAATAGAATAATCGCCATAAACATAAGGTTGATTGTTGCGAGTAAAATAACTGTGAACACTGTGACCCATCTCATGCACCAATGTGAACAATTGATCCAAACGATCATTCCAGTTCATCAAAATATAGGGTAATGTGTCGTACGCGCCAGATGAATAGGCGCCACTGCGTTTGCCTTTATTTTCGACAACATCGATCCAGCGATTTTCAAACGCTTCGTTTACCACGGCTAAATATTCTTCACCTAGAGGTTTTAAAGCATCTTTGGCTTTTGCGACAGCTTCTTCATAGCTATAGCGAATCGGAGCTTCCCCTAGAATTGGTGTATAGACATCATACATATGCAAAGTATCAACAGCCAATAAGCGTTTTCTTAACTCCATGTAACGATGCAGCAGCGGCAAATGTTCATTCACGACAGCTACCAAGGTGTCATAGACACTTTCCGGGATGTGGTTGGCACTTAATGCAGCTTGTCGAGCAGACTCATAGTGGCGTGCTTTAGCTTTAAAGTTATGGGCTTTGATATTGGTACTTAATGTTTGGGCAAATGTATTACGGAACTGCTCATAGACACCATACAACCCTTTAAAGGCAGCTTCCCGTACGGAACGGTCGGTATTTTCCATCAATTGACCATAAACACCATGAGATAATTGAACTTTCTCTCCATTCTCGTCTTCAACGATCGGAAATTCTAAATCGGCATTGTTTAATACTGAAAAAATATTTCCAGAAGCGCCGAATATTTCTCCTGCACCTGCTAGTAAAGCTTCTTGTTCAGCCGGCAAAACATGGGGACGGTTATTGACAGTTTTTTCAATAAGATGGCGGTAAATGGCCAATTCCGGCTCTTGGTCGAAATAACCCCAAATAGTTGCATCATCCATTGAAAGCAATTCAGGATCAAACCAGGCAATCGCTTCACTTACTTGAGCAACAAGGTTGCTGGCTTTTGCATAAAGCCCTTGATAGGTTGTGTTGGCTGTATCTTGATCATTTTTCAGATGACTGTATACATAGAGTTTTTCCAGTTTACGGGAGATCGCTAACACATATTCTAATGCTTCCTTGAAAGCTGCTGGTCCTTGTGATAATGTCCCTTTGAAATCGTCAGCCTGCTTCAACTCAGCCACGATCTCTTGGAACGCTTCTTCAAATGCCCCATCATCGGCATAGATCTTTGTAAGGTCCCATGTTAATGCTTCCGGTAGATCCGCACGATCTGGTAATTGTTTTGTTTTTGACATATTCTTCACTCCTTTACATACTAAAATAATCTTAACATACTTTTGGCGGGAACCAAGCTAAGAGAATCAAAAAGGTTGAATTTTCTGGAAATCAGAACATTCTTGATAAATACGTTTCAATAGTTGCCCTTGATCAATCATAGGAAACAACCAGTTCCAATTCATTTTGCGCAACTGATTCAGCCAGTGAGAAAAATTCCGGTTTGCGTTTTGATGAAATAAAAAGCGCAGGACTAAAATTCGATGTTCCAACAAAAAACCATAATCACTGGGTTGATAGCACCAATGCGGCAGATTGCCGATATGTCCTCCGAGAGGGTAAAGGAGTGCTTGAAGACTGAGGATCTGTTTTTGCTGTTGCATCAGCTTGTGTAATAACCAGACTCGGTAAGCTTCCGGCTGCCACCTTTGATGGTATGTTCGACAGGACTTTCTAGAATAATTGTTTAGCGATGGGCAGCAGCCGATAGGTTCTCCTTTTCGAAAATAACGTCTACGAAAAGAAACACCCCACTTATAATGCCAATTGATCTCGTATATGAGACCAACGCGTTGCTCTTGCGTATCTATGATCCACAAATAAAACCCCGGTTGCTCCGCAAAACGGCAACAGGCCTTTTGCAAAACGGTCCATCGATGGTGGAGTTGCGGTTGTAGATGTTTGCCTAGAAGCCACCAAGGAGAATAGTTATAGGCAAGATACTTCTCTGTTCGTTGGACAAAGCGGCTCCAAGACAAAGCCGAACACTGTACTTCAATCGCTGTTTTGCCCACAAGAAGATCCGGTCGCTGCTGCAAATCCGGCAAGTAAGCTTCTATTTCGATCGTTTCATCTGTTAGCCATTCGTAGAGGAGCTCCTTTGCTGACAAATGTTCCTCCGTCTCTCCTTCACTAAACACTTCGCAGTTAGCCGCAGCATAATGAGCGAAATGATGGCGTTTCAGGAGGCCTTTCCTTAAGTGCACCGGTCCATGACATCCTGGACAATAAAATGGTTCTGAATCTTTCTTCGCCTGATCAGCTTTGATCCGCTGCTGCTGGTTGTCATACGCAATAATCATCTTCTCACCTCAAAAAGAAATACGCAAAAAAGCGAGAAAATGATTGTAGCCATTTTCTCGCTTTTACGATTATAAGTGAACATTAGACATTTTTGAAGTAGTAACGGGTCAATTCCAATGCGTCATGCTCCATAATGATTTTTCCATACTCTGCCAAAACCTCTGAAGTGACTTGTGTCCGGTTAGCAAATTCCATTAAATAAGCCAGTGCATTCTCAACTTCGATGTCTGTCGTATCGTTATCCATAAATTGGACTTCTAGATAGTAACGGTCATTCATCTGATAAAGATTCGTGGTCACTGAATCCAAATACACTTCGGACGCTAATTGAACCATTGCTTCAAAGCTGTTCAATTCAAAAATAAAACGATTGCCTAACTCCGGCTGGGACTCTGTCTCTTGTAATTGTGACGCGACATGCTTCTTCAACATATCCGTAATGTCCTCAGTTGAACCATCGCTCATATCATCAAAGTTTTCCATTCCTTCAGGCGGTAGATTTTTGCTGATAAACAATTCTAAGCCATCCCCTTTAGGTAAGACTTGGAAGGTCACCGCTTCACTGCCTTTAAATTCTTCATCAATATCTACTTCTTCTAATATGCTATAAAAAAAGTTTTCAATCTCATTGTGATTTCCAAGAAGGTCAAGAAAAGTGATGCCCCTAGCAGCTAAATCTTCGCTCTTGATCAGTACACGGATCGTATTTTCATTGATATGTTCCATTTCCATATTAGCTACACCTCACTTTTGCTAATCACTATAGGTTCATTTTAACGAAACCTGTTGAAAAGTAAAGAGAAAACGCATATCCTCTTAAGAAAATCCTAAAATGGCAAAAAAAGAGATCAGCTTTTCATTCACTGATCTCATAACTATTTGATTTTTATAAGCCTGCCATCAATTGTGCTTGACGTAGTTCTAGTTGACGAACATCTCTTGGCAAGAAACGACGGATTTCATCTTCATTAAAACCAACTTGGAGTCGTTTTTCATCAATCATGATCGGACGACGCAATAATCCTGGGTTCTCTTGTACAAGTGTCAATAAATCTTTTAGCGGCAGGTCATCAAGATCCATGTTCAATTTTTGAAAAACTTTGGATCTTGTAGAGATAATTTCTTCTGTACCATCTTCTGTCATTTGTAAGATTGCTTTTAATTCAGAAATATTTAAAGGTTCTGAGAAAATATTTCTTTCAACAAAAGGAATCTCATGCTCTTGCAACCACGCACGAGCTTTGCGACAAGATGTGCAACTTGGGGAAGTATATAGTGTCAACAACGTGCATCTCTCCTTTTTTAAATTCCATTCACAAGTTCTGTTGTCTTGCTTGATTTTAATTATACAGAACTATTTAAAAAAAATCTAGTGTAAATTTTGTATTTTTTAATAAAACTCTCAAGTTATATTAAAAGAGAAACCTCTCAAACAAAAGCTTTCACAAACTTTACATCAATTTAAATGAGAAAAATCAAATTTTTTTTTAATTTTATTTCTTTTGTATAACAGTGTGTCAAAATTGTATCATGAACCATAGATTTATTTAAATCACTCTAGTGATTTAATTCTATCGTTTTTTAATTTTGATAAAATATTCGATAATATCTGACTCCTCTATACAAGTTTCTTTCTATAATACTAGTACTCTTTCATTGGTCTTTACCAATCTTTTTTTACACCTAAAACTCGTTAAAAACTTACAAACAGAGAAAAGAACTTGTTATTAAAAGATTTCAAAGAAACGAAAATCTGTATTATCACGTATTCTATTCCAAGTCATTAGTTGCTCATTATGAGTGAAAAATCATTTCATCGGCAACGAATATGACAAATGTTACAAACAAAGAAAGCGTTTGATAAGTAAATCCTAACAAATCTCTTTGAAGAAATCAGCGATATCCACTGAATATGTTTATTTGCATATAAACGAAAAAAGCGATCGAAGTCGCTTTTTTCGTCTAATTTTTGAACTGAGCATCATATAATGCTTTGTAATGTCCCCCTGTTGCTAACAGTTGCTCGTGGGTTCCTTCTTCCAAGATCCCTTTATCGCTGACAACAATGATCCTTGTCGCATGTTTGATGGTAGCCAAACGATGGGCAATAATCAATGTGGTCCGTCCATCAGCTAATGAGTTCAATGATTCTTGAATCACTTGTTCTGTTTCTGTATCCAACGCAGAGGTCGCTTCATCTAAGATCAAGATTGGCGGATTTTTTAGAAACATTCGGGCAATCGCTACCCGTTGCTTTTGACCACC
This sequence comes from Enterococcus sp. ARL09-542, assembly GCF_005234805.1. Taxonomy (NCBI): domain Bacteria; kingdom Bacillati; phylum Bacillota; class Bacilli; order Lactobacillales; family Enterococcaceae; genus Enterococcus; species Enterococcus sp. ARL09-542. The sequence continues at coordinate 33,389 of NZ_QPQX01000007.1, read as the reverse complement.
AGAAAGTTTGACCCCGCGTTCTCCAATGACTGTTTCCAATCCTTCAGGCATTTGGTCGATTACTTGTTCTAAATGAGCGAGTTTCACGGCTTGAGCAATTTCTTCTTCTGACGCATCCAATTTCCCATAAGCAATGTTTTCTCGAATCGTTCCCGGGAACAAGAAAACATCTTGCTGAACAGTTCCGATCTGGCCCCGTAGTGAGGCAAGCGTCATGTCTTGGATATTGATTCCGTCAATCGTGATCTGACCCTCAGTTACTTCATAAAACCGCGGCAGTAAATTGCAAAGCGTTGTTTTTCCAGAACCGCTTTGTCCCACAAAAGCGACAGTCTCGCCGGATTGAATCGTTAGATCAATATGGTTCAATACCTTCGTCGCATCTGCATAAGCAAAGGAAACATCTTGATAAACGATATCGCCTTTTAGTGCGTGTACATCGATGGCATTTGGCTTATCTTGAATCGCCGGTCTCTTGTCCAGCTCTTCTGTCAGGCGTTTGAAGCCAGCAAATCCTTTCGGATAGCTTTCAATCATGGTATTGACCTTTTCGATTGGCCGAACAAAGACATTGGATAACAAGATAAATCCAACAAACTGTCCATTCGTCAATTCCCCTTTGATCACGTAATAGGCCCCAAAAATCAAGGCAAACAAATTGATCAGTCGAATCAGAAAGTAATTATAGGCAGAACTGATTGCCATCACTTTATAAAAGACGATTTTTGAACGACGATAAAGGCCGCTCAGACCGTCAAATCGTTGATGTTCAAACGTCTCATTGGCAAAAGACTGAGTCACGCGAATGCCGCTGACTGCTGCTTCTACCCCAGCATTGAATTCACCTAGATTGTCATAGATCTCTGTATTGACTTTCGTCATTTTCTTATTGAAGAAAACCAGTGCAATCGTAATCAATGGAATCAGTGCAAAAGTAGCAAGTGCAAGTTGAACATGCATATTGAGCATCAGCAAGAATGAACCGATCAATGTCATGATCGTAATAAAGACGTCCTCGGGACCGTGGTGAGCAACTTCTGATATTTCAAACAAGTCAGTCGTTAGCCGACTGATCAAACGTCCAGTTTTTTGATTGTCATAATATTCAAAAGACTGTGTCTGTAAGTGTCGGAATAATTCTTGACGCATATCTGTCTCGATATTGACACCCAATTTATGGCCATAAAAGACCACGATATATTGCAAGATCGTATTGACCAGATAAAATAAAAATAGCCCCAAACAAGCGAGCAAAATCAGCCGAAAATTGTTCTGCGGCATAATCTTGTCGATCACTTGATTCACGGCAACTGGAAAAACCAATTCAAGCAGCCCTGCAAAGACAGCACAAGTAAAATCTAAGACAAACAATGACCGGTATGGCCGATAATAGCTAAAAAACCTTTTTAACACACTTCCTCCTCCTTTTCATTAATCTACATTATAAGCAAGTCTTTCTGGAAAAGCAAAATGAGAAATCGATTGAAAAGGGTAAAATTCACTCAAATTTGAAAAAGCGATGAGACCAAGGATTTCTAAAATTAGTAAATAAAACCTTTATTTATCAAGCTTTAAGCCCTTTTTTTCTCTCAAGATATCCGCTATTATATGTTCGAAAACAAAATGAAAATTTTCACTACAATTGAAAGGCGTGTCTCTTTTGCTTAATGCGGTAATCTTTGATGTCGATGATACTTTATACGATCAACAACAACCATTTCGAAATGCGGTTACAACCATCATACCTGAAGTAGCAACAACAGATCTCCATCCTCTTTATATTCGTTTTCGCGTACATAGCGATAACCATTTTGGAAAAGTCATCTCAAAAGAATGGACATTAGAAGAATTTCGTACCTTTAGACTATGTCAATCGCTGATTGATTTAGGCTACTCTCCTTTATCAAATGATGCTAGCCGATTGTTTCAAGCGACTTACGAGACAGAGCTAGACAACATCCAACTTCATCCAGCCGTAGAAGAAACTCTCAATACCTTGGCTTCATTACCTATCAAGCTTGGAATCATTACCAATGGCCCAACAGATCACCAACAAAAGAAAATCGATCAATTGGAATTGACTCGCTGGATCCATCCAGAATACATGCTGATTTCTCAAGCAACAGGGTACCAAAAACCGGATATTGAACTTTTTCAGCTTGCTGAAGAACGATTTGATTTAGATCCCTCACGGACATTATACGTGGGAGATAACTTTGACAATGATGTCTTTGGCTGTAAACAAGCGGGATGGCAAGCCCTTTGGCTGAATCATCGCCGACGCCAAGCTCCCGAAATCAAAAATTGTCACCCTGACTGTACGTTAACTGCTTTTGAAGAGCTGACAGAAGGTATCTTATCCTTTACAGATGCAGTTGTGATGGCTCGCTAAAAACTAAGAGACAGCTATAGATGCAAATCTTCGCATCCTAGCTGTCTCTTGCTTTCGTATCAAGGGTTTTGTATTCGCTGAATCTATTCTTCACCAATGCTTAAAATCAAGCGAATATCTTCTTCCGTCATTTGGTTCAGCTGGGCTTCATTCCCTTGGATGACTTTTTGGAATAGTTCCCGCTTTTCTTGTTGCAAAGCATCCATTCGTTCTTCAATGGTTCCTTCAGCGATCATTCGCCAAACTTCCACAACCTTTTTCTGACCGATTCGATGTGCCCGGCCAGCGGCTTGTTCTTCCACTGCAGGATTCCACCATAAGTCATATAGAATGACCGTATCCGCCCCTGTCAGATTCAATCCAGTTCCGCCGGCTTTTAATGAGATCAAAAAGACATCTTTTTCTCCATTATTGAAAGCATCGACCATACTCAAACGTTCTTGAGGAGGAGTGCTTCCTCGTAAATAGAAGGTTTCAATTCCTTCTTGAGCAAGTTCTTCTTCAATGATCGAAAGCATGCTTGTAAACTGTGAGAATAAGAGCACACGGCGGCCGTTTTCTTTTGCTGCTTGAATCAGGTCCTTGACCTGTTCTAGCTTGCCTGATGTGCCTTCGTAATCTTCCACAAACAATCGCGGATCGCAGCAGATTTGACGCAAACGAGTAAGGCCAGCCAAGATGCTGATACGATTTTTGCGAAATGCTGCTGTATCCATTTGTGCGATTTCTTCCCGCATTTGGCGCAAATACGCAAGGTAGATTTTTTTCTGCTCTTCTGTCAGTACACTATAATAATTCGTTTCTAACTTCTCTGGCAGATCTTGAAGAACGGATTTTTTATCGCGTCGCAATATGAATGGCTTGATCATTTTTGCGATCTCTTGTGTCGTCAATTCTTTGTAGCGTTGTTTATTTGGGAAAAATCCCGGCATGATCATCTCAAATAAGGACCACAACTCTTCAAGATTATTCTCGATGGGTGTCCCACTCAATGCAAATCGATGGGGAACATTTAAAGAACGCAACGCTTGTGCTGTTTTGGTTCCGCTGTTTTTGACCATTTGCGCCTCATCCAAGATCAAATACGCTAAACCTAATTCTTGGTACTGGTCGATGTCCTGCCGTAAGCTGGCATAAGATGTGATGCGGACATCTGCCGGCAGCTGTAATTGGCTGCCGCGTTCCTCCCGAGAACCACTGATCACCACCGACCGGATCGTTGGTGCAAAGCGTTTGATTTCTTGCTGCCAATTATACGTCAAACTCGCAGGTGCAACGATCAGAGCATTCAACTGTTGCTTCTCTTGCTTTTCGGACAACAAGTAGCTGATTGTTTGAACTGTCTTCCCTAATCCCATTTCGTCTGCAAGTATGCCGCCAAATTGATACTGACTCAGCATCTTCAGCCAACGAAATCCGACCTCCTGATAGTGTCTTAATTGCGCTTGGAGCTGATGAGGCAATGGTGCAGAAAATTTTTCTGGATGAATCAAATCTGTCGTCATTTGTTTGAATCCTTGACTAAAAGTTGCTTGGTCAGCTAGTTCTTCTTGCAAATACAATCCTTGGTTCAACGGAACTTGTAACGTACCTGACTGAGATACAAAGGCTGTCCGTAATTTTTTCAGCGCGGCGCTTGCTTCTTGAAAGGCTTCTGTTTCCAGTGAAAGAACTTGCCCATTTTCTGTCGTGTAAAAACGATCAGCCTGCAACAAACTCCGCAAGACAGCATCGATCTCCGATTCAGCGATCCCGCTGACATCAAAGTGAATATCCAGCCAGGAACCATTTTCTTCAATTTCGATCGTTGGACGGTGCTGCTGTGCATCTAAGTAAAGTTCCCGCAATTTTTTGCCGATACGTACTTCTCCTAGTTGGCGCAGTAAAGGAATTTCACGAGTGAAAAAGGCAAACAATTCTTCCCCTTCCGGTAGCGCTTTGAACCAATTTTTGGTACTTTTTTGATACTTCATTCTTTCAACTACTTGTTCGATCCGCTTTTCCTGAGGGTAATCCCTTAAAATCTCTGGATGGGCCTCAGGAATCACTTGATGCTTTTCGTCAGTCGAAAAAGTCACTTCGCCATAATTGAAATCAATTTGCAAATCGATCTGACCTTTGATTTTACGCAGTGAAAAAACAACGGCTAACGGACTCTCTTGGATCTCTGCTCCGACCTCTTTTGTGATCTCTACCGTGCCGATCTTGCGTAAATGAGGCAAAACTTGCATAAACAAGTTGGACAGTTCCGCTTTTGGATAAATGATCGTTGGTTCTTCAAAGCGTTTGAATAATTGCTGCATCGTCAAATAGACTTCTTTTTGGTCCATCGTCAATTCAACGATCGTATCACCTTGAAGGCCCCAATTGTAATAGCTCAGCAAGTGATCAAAATCCCTCGTCAAAGATAACGGAAATTGACCGTGTTCTTTTTGAACACGAAAATGCAGCGGCTTGCCTTCAGAAAAAGTCACTTGACGAAGTTTAGCGTTGCCAATCGTTAACTGCATATAAGCAGCGTTCATTTTCTCTAATAGTTCTTTCCCGTATTCAACTGGCAATAGCAAATACTTTTTGTCTAGTTTGCCTTTCACTTGGATGCCAGCTTGTCCAATCAGCTGCTGTGTCTGAGCAATGCCTAGTAAGCGGATCAGAATATCATTGTTGGTTTGGTCAAATGCTTCACTCGTTAAAAGAAACTCTGTTTGTTTGTTCGCCAGATAGCTTTTTTTTTCTTGATAGACTTGCAAAAATTTATAGATATTTTTGACGACATACGTCTTTGAAGTTCCCCGTTGACCGACTTTTAGTGAAATCCCTAGAACATCCATCTCCTGGTGGTAAGGGTTCGTGGTCAGATTTTCGACACGATATTCAATTTGCAAAGGAGTGATCGTCCGCTGTCCAGACTGCAATCGATTGAATCCCTGAGAAAACATCTCCGAAGCCGAAAATGCGGCTTTTGTTGGCTTTTTTTCTTCTGTGATTTGTCTTGTTTTGCCTTGCTTTCGTAAATAAAGTTCAACAGCTATAGTGTGTTTACAATAGTGATGTTCTTCCCAATAGGGGCATTGGCAATAATCGATCTCTTTAGCCGTCGCATCAAGATCGACTAAATATAGCTCACTTCCCAAGACTTCCGCATGCCATACCTTTCTCTCTGGATCTGGAATAACCGATAGGACGCGACCTTCATTTAGATAGGTCCGACCTCTTTCAATGACTTTTTCTGGAATACTCCATTTCATATGCTTCTGATTCCTCCTTTCTCTAAAGTTTTGTACGAATTTTGCTTTGTCCGCTGCCATCTGTTTGAACAACGACTTGCTGCAAGATTCGCTCTCTTAATTCTCTTACATGACTAATGATCCCAATCATCCGCCCTTCATTTTCAATCATTTCTAATGCTTCCATCGCCATTTCCAACGATTCTTCATCTAATGAGCCAAATCCTTCGTCAATAAACAACGCCTCGATCTCGATGCCTCCCGAACGATTTTGGATCACATCAGCTAATGAGATAGCCAATGCCAATGCGGCAATAAAACTTTCACCACCCGATAAGGTATGTGCTCGCCGAAGACTGCCAGCATTATCATCATAGATATCGATCTCCAACCCTGTCGAGCTTCGATAGCTCCCCACTTTGTCTGCCAACTCGAATTGATAACGTCCTCTTGTCAATCGAGCTAGGCGAACATTCGCCACTTCTAAGATCTCTGTTAAAAATCGTTGCAGAACATAGCGTTCCAAACTGGTCTTCTTTTCATTTTCTCCATTGATGACTTCTGATAGTTGCTGTAAATGGCTGATTTTTTCTAATTGCTTGGTGTTTTGTTGATAGATTATCTGCAATTCTTCAAGTAATCGCTGATTTTGCTTGATTTGTTCTTTTCCTCGGATTACTTGTTCTTGTAATTGTTCTACCGCTGTTTCAGACTGGTCTACTTGTTCTTGCAAGACTTCCAAGTCAGGCACAGCTTTGTTTTGCAAAAATTGTGCCAGTTCAAGCTGTCGCTGTTGAACAAAACGTTGTTGTTGTTCATAGGTTTTTATCGTACTGCGTAGCTCCTGGCGTTCCTCAAGATCATTGAGCAGACTGCGCATCTGTTGTTCGGTACATGCCGCAGGCAAGACTTCTTCCAAGCGTTCTTGGGCTAGCTGAGCAGCTTGTTGCTTGTCGGCTAGAAACTGTTGCAGATTTCGTTGCTGCTCTGTCAGGATCGTATACTGTTCCTTCAAACGTTGCTCTTCCAACTGATCCGCTTCAATCAGAGCTGCTAAACGAGACGATTGTGCTGCCAGTTGCTCCTGTTCCTCGTTCAACTGCTCCAGAGATACTCCCTCCGTTTGCTCTTTTAGTGAGGACAGTTTTCCTTCTTCCAAACGTAAAGCGTCACTAGCAGTCTTGAGACTTGCTTCAAGTGCTGTCAATTCTTCTGTAAGATGTTGGCTGTTTGTTTGGACCTCTGTCAATTTCTGTCTGTCTAGAGCAAATTGCTCTTTCAACTGCTGATTGATTTGTTGGCATTTGAAATAGGTAGTGGAAATTTCCTTTTCAGTCAATCCTTCTACCAGCAATGGGTCAGCTGGTTCCTTGCCAGCTCCTTCTTTCAGGACTGTTTGACCTAGCATATTTTCCATCAACGGCTGGAGGATTTCTCGCAGTGTCTGATACGTTGTCTGTTGTTTTTCCTTCAACGCGCTCATTTTTTGTTTAATTGTTTGAAACTGGTCATTGACTTGTTCTAGCAGCAGCAAGTTCGTCGAACGGTCTTCACCAACTTGTTGCAGCTGGTTCTCCAAAGATTCAAGTTGCTGCTCGCTATCAATGATTTCTTCATTACTATACTCTGTATGTTTTTGAGCAGCGGGGTGTTCAAAAGAGCCACAGACCGGACAAGGTTCCCCCTCCACCAATAAGAGACTCAAACGAGCAATCTGCATCTTGGCATTTCGACTTTTTTCTTGCACCAATTCTTCAGTTAACTCATCATATTTACTTACTAACTGCTGCTGCTTCTCTTGCAATTTTCGCTGCTGGTCTGTTAGTTGCTGTTGGGTATCAGTCAGCTGCTGCTCCTCTTTTTTCAACATCTGCCATTGGTACAACAGATTTTCTCCACGAACCAGTTGGACTTCCTGTACTTGGTAGATCGAATGCTTTTGGATTTCTTCTTTTAATCCTTGCTCCTGATTCATAGCAAGATTTTGCTGTTCTTTCAGATGCTGCGCTTGTTTTTCCTGTTGAGTCACCGTTTCCTGCAAAGAAGCGACCTGTTTTTCTTGTTGCTGAACTTGCTCGGCTAATGGTTTTAACTGTGCCAGTATTTGTAAACGTTGCTTAGCTGCTGTATGTTCGTCCTTTCGATCTACCTGAACTTCTCGGCTTTTGTCCCATATCTCTTGAGACTCTTGCCATTGTTCTAATGATTGCTGATTGAATGTAAGTTGTTGAATAGCCTGTGCTACTTCAGCTGTCCGCTCATCTTTTTGGCGTAAGATTTCTTGATGCTCACTCGCCCAGTCTAGCTGCTGCAGCCGCAGTTTATCGTCTAAAATTTGACTTTCTTTCGCAGCTAGATTCGCTGCCTGTTGGCTGAGTTCCTGTTGCTCGGCAAGTGCTTTATGGATTTCTTTTGCCAAATAAAAAGCTTCCTGTGCGGTCTTTTTCTCTTGCTCCGCTTGGAATTTTTTTGCTTCAATTGTTTGCTGATGACTTCGTTGTTTCTCAAGATCTGTCTGCCAGTACGCTAATGTCTCAACCAACGAAACCGGAGTTGCCGGTTCGGTCCACTCAAAGCGTGTGACCAAATGATCCGCTGCCGTTTGTTGTTTTTCAATTTGTTTGGTTTGCTTTTTGACCTGTTCTTTCAGCCATTCATTGAAGCGCTGATACATTTCCGTTCCAAAAATATTCCGCAAAACTTTTTCTTTCTCATTACTGCTGGCGATCAAAAAATTGCGAAATTCTCCTTGAGGCAGCAAAATGATTTGGAAGAATTGTTTGGCATCCAATTGCAGCAGATCTTTGATGAAGATATCTACTTCATTTTTTTTGCTGATTTGTTTGCGCTCTTTTCCTTGCTGATCATAGATCGTCAACCGTACCTTAGCTGCTTGATTCGTGACTCCATCGCCGCGTTTTTTGGCTAAGACTTGTTCGGGACGTCGTTCGATCTCATAGTGCAAATGTTGATGGTCAAAGGAAAAACGGACACTCGTCTCTTCTGTGGGGGAAGCGAATGTCGAACGCATTTCTTTACCGGACCGCAAATTTCCGGAAGTTTCTCCAAATAATGCAAATGTCATTCCATCAAAGATCGTCGTCTTGCCAGCCCCGGTTTTCCCGCTGACTAGAAACAAACCACCTTCTTGAAAGTCGCCAAAATCCAGTTCCTCATGAATGTAGGGACCAAAGTTTTTCATGATTAATTTTCTTGGCTGCATGACTTCTCTCGCTCCTTCTCTCCACCCGCTGTCAAACCTGTGAGCCATTTTTGCTGCTGCTCATTTAACGGTTCTCCAGTCATTTCTTTATAAAAATGGGCGATCACCCGTTGCGGATCCTCCTCATCGGCTAATGTCAAATTTTTCTTGCTGACGGTTCGCCCATTTTGCCGCTCCACAGATAAAATTCGAGGATAGACCCGCCGTAATTGATTCATCATATTAGGAATTACGGCTCGATCCGTTAACGTGAAGTGTAAGAAGGCCTCTCGATCCACTTGCCGATAAAAGGCAGGATCAAGCAATGTTTCAAAAGAAGCAGTGTATTGCTGAAGATCTCTTTTCGGCCGCAACGGATAAAAATGCTGCTGGTCCTTTTGAGTATCTACGATATAAACACCTTTCTCATTGGTTATTTCAGACAATGAAAATTTCAACGGAGACCCGCTATAACGGATTCGTTCATGATTTAGCGCAGTATTTGCATGCAGATGTCCTAAGGCGACATAGTCAAACCCTTCAAACGCCGTTGTCGGAACACTATCCAATCCGCCTACTTGAATTTTGGTTTCCGAATCCGTCTGGCTTGAACCAGCTACAAAAAAGTGAGTCACCAGGACTTGTTTTTTCGTAGAATCAAAATACTGCTTCATCTCTTGAAGGACCCGAGTCACCCCTTCTGCGATCGTTGTGATTTTTTCATCAAAAAACAAACGCGCTTCGATCGGTTCAAAATAAGGTAACAAGAAAAACTGGGTGTCAGAAAATTCAATCGGCTCAATACTTTCTTCAATGGAGGTCGTTAGGTAAAATTGCGTATTTTTGAACCATGGACTTCCAGTTTCAAGTCGTGTCGGACTATCGTGATTACCAGAAATCGCTAGTAAAGGAAACTTTTTTTCTAAATTGATTTTCGCTATTTTCTCATTTAAACATTTCACTGCGTCAACGGCTGGCACCGTGCGATCATAAAGATCCCCAGCAATGATAATTGCATCTACTGATTGTTCTTCCGCCAGATCAATTATCTGGTCAATAATGTAACTTTGATCTTCGAGAAGATCATAGCCGTGTAATTTTTTACCTATGTGCCAATCTGCTGTATGTAAAAAACGCATATACCCACCCTCTTAAAAATATCCTTCCCATCATTATACCACTTTACGATTATGAATTGAATGTATCAACGTGATCTTCTCGTTCCCAGACAATTGAGTCCTTCTTTTTCCAAACGGGTTCTCACACTGATTTGTCAAATTAATGAAATTAAATTTCCTTTTACAAAAAAATCATTGAAATGCAATTACACATACACTACAATAAAGACGAGGTTGAAACCGAATACATTTCCGCCCAAGTTCATCTAATTTGGTTTCGACAAACATAAAAGAAAGGAGGAGAAACAATGCTTGGAATTGGACTCATGTCTGGAACTAGTTTAGACGGTGTTGATGCCGCATTAGTAGAAATCGATAATCATTCACAGCCATCTATTCGTCTGTTGCATCTGACGACTACTGCTTTTTCCCCCGAGTTGCGCCAAAGAATAAAACAAGCCTGTGACCCGGAGGACTCTTCTGTTTCCTTGATCTGTCAGTTAAATGTTGAGCTAGGCTATGCCTTTCTCGCTGCTTGTCGTCAGGTCTGCCAAGAAACAGCAGTAACCGAAACTAGCATTGACTTTGTTGCTAGCCACGGACAAACTATTTGGCATGCACCCTCGGAAAACCCGCTTGTTTCCAGTACGTTTCAAATTGGAGAGCCGTCAATCATTGCCTACGGACTCGGAACAACTGTGGTTGCCGATTTCCGCGCGATGGATATGGCTGCTGGTGGACAAGGAGCACCGCTTGTACCTTATACTGATTATCTCTTGTATCGTTCCCCTGATAAAACCCGCTTATTGCAAAATATCGGTGGGATTGGAAATGTGACGGTCCTGCCGAAAAATGGCACATTAAGTGATCTTGTCGCCTTCGATACTGGTCCTGGAAATATGATCATCGATGAACTGATGCATCAATTATTCCAACTTCCTTACGATGCTGAAGGAAGGATTGCTCAACAGGGAACCATTATTCCTAAATTGCAAACACAATTAAGAAATCATTCCTATTTCGATCAAGCACCCCCTAAGAGCACTGGACGGGAACTATTTGGTCAAGCATTCAGTGATCAACTATTAGCAGATTTTTCTGCAGAAAAACCAGCAGACTTAATAGCAACAGTGACCGATTTTACTGCCTACTCGATTGCCGAGAGCTATCGGCGCTTCGTTTTCCCACTTGTTGAAAGCGGACCCATTGAAGTGATTTTAGCAGGCGGCGGCGCGCATAATTCAACACTAAAAAAAATGCTGGTCAACTACTTACCCGTTGAGATTACAGTGATTACCCAAAATGATTTAGGTTGGTCCAATGATGCGAAAGAAGCTATGGCATTTGCCCTTTTAGGATACGAGACCTTACAGGGACATAAAAATAATGCTCCTGCCGCGACTGGTGCCAAACAATCCGTGATTCTGGGAAAGATCATCCCAAATCCATTTGGTCCCATAGGAGAGCGGAATCACCCAACATAACTTTATTAATTCAACCATATGAACGTTTTCACAGGAGGTTAAAAAATGTTAGATAAATTTACACAGTTCATTGAACGTCACCTGGCTGGACCAATGGAAAAACTGGGGAGTCAACGGCATTTACGGGCGGTCCGCGATGGGATCGTCTCTACTTTGCCACTGATTATCGTCAGCTCATTTTTTATGATTTTAGCTTTTCCTCCCCTGCCACAAGACTGGGGAATCTATCAATTTCTTTCGAGCCATGCGACCACGATCTTGCTTCCTTACCGCATGACGATGTACATTATGAGTTTATATGCCGCATTCGGGATCGGCTTTAGCTTAGCCCGTTCCTATAAACTCGATGGTCTCTCTGGTGGTATCTTAGCCACCACAGCTTTTTTATTGACTTTCACGCCAATAAATATTCCCCCCGAAGCTTTGGAGGCTGCTGGTACAGCCGGATTTGTTTTACCAATGGCAAACTTGGGCAGTGCCGGGATGTTCGTAGCGATCATTACATCGATTTTAGCTGTCGAGATTTATCGTTTGACGGATAAATCTAAATTTAAAATCACGATGCCGGAACAAGTCCCTCCTGCTGTTGCTCGATCTTTTGAAGCTTTAACGCCAACATTGATCATTATTTTAGGTATGGGGGCAATCACCTATTACATTGGCTTTGACTGGCATACCATCGTAGCAAAAGTTGTTGATCCTCTAGTTAGCGCAGCCGATAGCTTGCCAAGTGTCTTATTGATCACTTTCTTAACGACATTCTTTTGGTCCTTTGGGATCCATGGTGCTTCGATCGTTGGTTCACTGGCACGGCCGTTATGGCTGCAATTATTGGAAGGCAACACCACTGCGTTAGCTTCTGGCGATGTGATTCCCAACATTGCTGCTGAGCCATTCTACCAATGGTTCATTTGGATCGGCGGCGCAGGGTCAACCATCGGTCTGGCGATCTTGCTTGCTTTTCGTACAAAATCCGAATTCGGATCAAAACTAGGAAAAACCGCATTGATCCCTGCTATTTTCAATATCAATGAGCCGCTGATTTTTGGGACGCCTATCGTCTTGAATCCAATTTTGATTCCGCCATTTATCATTGCACCATTAGTCAATGGTGTAATTGCCTGGGTAGCCACCTCGGCTGGTTTAGTCAACAAAGTGACCGTCAATGCCCCTTGGACATTGCCAGGACCAATTGGTGCCTTTCTTGCAACAGGCGGTGACTGGAGAGCAATCGTCTTAAACATTCTTTTGATTGTACTTTCCATCCTCATTTATTATCCATTTGTAAAAATCTATGACAAAAATGAATTGGAAAAGGAAAATCAACCAGTCACTGAATAACTCTTGATGAGCTAAAAAAGGAGCCTCTGTCTAACAGAGACTCCTTTTTAAAATTTTTTTGAGCATACCAATAAGGAGCTGCTTTTCCTAGGTAAGAAGCACGAAGCAAGCCTACTTTAGAAATTAGAAATAAGACTATGTTTTAACGCAGTGTTACTATTCTAACAATCATTAAGGGAAATTATTATCCTTCCCTTAATGCACCTTTTAAGAAATTTACAAACTATTTATATAAGATATCTATTCATTTTATTCAATAGGCAAATTGTGCTGTTTCAAGAAAGATAGCTTATCCCAGTAGCCTCTTTGAAATAAAATTTTATTATTTACTATTTGAAAAAAACCGCAACCTCTCAAACCTAACGGGTCACGCCACTCTAAAATTGCCCATTGTCCATCTTCGAAAATGTTTTCAACGATACAAACCATTTCTGCGTTAGAGAAGTCTTGTTCAAACATTTTCTTTATAGCCTCTTTTCCAATAACTGGCTCATTGGCAACCTGATGGTTTATTGCATTGTCATCATATAATTCTGAAATAATTTCTACATCCGCATGATTAAATGCGTCAACCCATTGGCAAAGTATTTCTTTTGGCTTCATATCATTTTACCTCCTCGATGTGTAAAAATCTTCATTTTAATTTGCACTATAAAACAAGTATCTAATTGTATTTATATATTCTACTTTCACAAATAATTTTTGAACATCTGAAATCAAAGAATTACTATTTGCCATAATAGGCCCTCTAAACCTGTAACTAAACCCTTGTTATTGATTATCTCATAGCATATCCTCAAAAAATTATCAAGTTCAATATTTATTTAAAACACAGTCAAAAATAAAAGAAGAAACGCATCAACGTTTCTTCTCTTCTACTTCATAAACAAAATTCGGATCTATTTCTTGGTCGAGCTTTGTAAAAGCACCTTGAATGCGGCGTTCCACTTCTGCTAACCCTTCTTTATCCATTTTCTTGATATCACTGATATCGATCGCCTCCCCAAAACGAACGGTTACTCGTCGACGTTTAAATAAATCTTTTAGCGTTAAGGGACCTTGATAAACAGAAGGAACGATTTTTACCTTCGCCATTTTGGCGATCAGTGCCATGCCACCCTTCAGCGCGGTCGAATGTCTTGTTCCGCTAGGAAACATAATGAGACTCAGATCTGTATCTTTTAAGATTTTCACCGGTGTTTTGACAGCACTCGGCCCTGGTTTGTCACGCTTTACCGGAAAAGCATTCGCATGAATCAAAATAAAGCGCAAGATTGGATTCTTAAACAGTTCTTCTTTTGCCATAAAGCTGAACTTTTTGGGACGAGCAGCCACCGCCAGATACAACGGATCCCACCAGGTACGGTGAGGTGCAACCAATATGTAATTTTCATTTTGCGGCAAAGCCTCTTTGTTTTGATATCGGGCGTTCCCGTTGATCAAAAACAAAATGACCCGAACCACGCCTCGCATAAAGCTAAAAAACATACTCACTTTCCTTTCCAGTTTCTTTTATAAGTATGCAAAAAAACGCTTCAAATGACAAGCCTTTTTTGTCGTTTCCGATTATTCTTAATCGTAGTATAATACAAAGGAAATGAATTAGAACAGGAGTATGCTTTCATGTTGCAATCAAACGAACGCATAGATCAATTATATGCGGAAGATATCAAAATCATCCAAAGCAGCGAGGTCTTTTCTTTCTCCCTCGATGCCGTTTTGCTAGCTAACTTCCCAACGATTCCCAAACGGGGACGAATCGTTGATCTGTGTGCTGGAAATGGTGCAGTCGGCTTGTTTATCAGCCGTAAAACTTCGGCTCACATTTACCAGATCGAGCTGCAGGATCGGCTGGCTGATATGGCCCAACGCAGTGTAAGCTTGAATGGGCTTGAGGAACAAATAACGGTTTACCCAATGGATTTAAAAAACATCTTTACCAAAATCAAACCGGACTCGGTGGATCTCTTGGTCTGTAATCCGCCCTATTTCAAAAATGTTCCCACTGCTGTTAAAAATCCTAATCCTTATCTGGCGATTGCTCGCCATGAAATCGAGACCACATTAGACGAGGTGGTCTACACAGCCAGTAAAGCGCTGAAAATGAATGGGCGCTTTGCTATGGTTCACCGACCTGATCGTTTTTTGGATATTTTAGACTGCATGAGAAAATATCGAATCGCACCCAAACGTGTCCGTTTCGTCTATCCCAAAGCAGGGAAAGACGCGAATATCCTATTGATCGAGGGCATCAAGGATGGTAAAGCTGATGGTTTCAAGATTGCCTCACCGCTGATCACTTATCATGCGGATGGGAGCTACAGTGAGGAAGTGAGTCGGATGCTTTATGGCAGCTGATACGCATTACTTCTATGTATTGCTCTGTAAAGACAATACCTTTTACGGTGGTTATACCACAGATTTGATACGCCGCCTGCATCAACACAATCAAGGCATTGGAGCAAAGTACACTCATCCAGCTAGTCGTCGCCCCTTACAAATGATCCATGCGGAATGTTTTGCTACCCGTAGTGAAGCCACAAAAGCGGAAGCTGCCTTTAAAAAACTGGTGCGCAAACACAAAGAACGTTATTTGACTGAACAGAAAGAAAAAAATGTTTTGAATGCTCAATCTTCAATGGGAAGTAAAGACATCACAAAAGGATAGATGAATCGGATGATTCACCTATCCTTTTGTCTCATGCAATGACATTTTTTATTGGTTTCCAGGGACTGCCCAAGCTGTTTGACTTTTGCCAAACTCTTTTGGCAAGATCCCATCAATGGATTCATAGACTAACTCTTTTTTGCTCTCAGGCAAAACGATGGCTGTTAAATAATTGTTTGTTTCTGTAAAAAAACCGATGTCTGCAAAAGCGGACTCAATCAGATGGTATTGGACACCTTGCAGCTCAGCTTGTTCTTGTTTCGCAAAGATTGGCTCTTGGCGCAAATAGTAATACTGTTCTCCTAGTTTGAAATACACAGAGTTGTGCGCAATACCCAGAAATTGGATTTCTCGGCTAACCGGTTCTGCTTGATAGATCCCCAGAGAAGGAATGGCTTCACTTTGGATTCGCTGATAAGCCGCCAACGTGCTCTGATCATAATATTTATATCCGATAAAGCGTTTTTCCCGATCGCGGATATTTGGCGTAATTTGTGCATTGTCATTTTTAAAGTCGTGAAAAAAATGATCTCCTAACAAGAAACCGCCGCCGCAAAGCAACAAAACTACGACAGGCAGCCAGATCAAACCCTGCCGCCGGTTCTCCCGATACAACAAAAGGATCAGCAAAAGTAAAAGCGCCACTAATCCAACGACTAATAAAACCGGAACGATTGAATAATAAAAAAACTCACTTTTAAGCCACATTTCTGCTGACATGAATGCAATCATCGTCTACTCCTTTTCAGTTCAAATAAGCACCTATCATCAACCCAATAAAACTAGCCGTCAATCCTACAATGTACGTACTGAAAAAATAAAGATAAAAGTACTGGCGATTGGTCTTTAGCAATGTAAATAATTCAATCGTCATTGTTGAAAAAGTAGTATAACCGCCCATGATCCCTGTTCCAAGCAAAAGATACAAGTGTTGATCAATCTGAAGACCGGCAAGAATCCCTAGTATCAACGCACCAGATAAATTAATCAGCAAAGTGGCTTTGGGAAAAGGATGTGGTCTTCGTTCAAAATAACGATTGATACCATAACGCAGGACAGCGCCCATGGCTGCACCAATTCCTACAACGATATATGCCATACTTACACCTGCTTTCTAACGAGGGCTTCGCCTAACCAGACAAAAAATAACCCGCCGCAAATCGACAGGATCAAATACCCCGTCGCTAATCCATAGGCTTGCTTTTGCAGCAACTGCACCGTGTCAAGTGCAAAGGATGAAAAAGTCGTCAAAGCACCGCAAAATCCGGTCCCCATGCCCAAGATCAAACGTCCATTCAAGTGTCTTTTCGTCATGATCTGCTTGACTAAAAAGCTAAAAATAAAACAGCCAATAAAATTAGCCAGTAATGTGCCTAAAGGGAAGATGCCCCAAGACGGCAATTCCGAAGCAAGAAAATAACGTGCCATGCCGCCAAAAAATGCAAAAAATGCCACAACAAGTACATTCATGTTGATCCTTCTTTCTAAAAGAAAAAGAACCAAGTTCATAAAACCTTGGCTCTTCTAGAAAATGATTATTTCGCGCGTTTGATGTACGTACCTTCAGAAGTATTGATTTCTAGAGATTCGCCTTCTTCGATAAAGTCAGGTACGTTGACGACCAAACCTGTTTCCATCGTTGCTGGTTTACCTGAGCCAGTCACAGTCGCACCTTTGATCGACGGTTGTGTTTCAACAACTTTCAAGATGACTGATGATGGTAATTGAACCCCAATCACTTCACTGCCGAAGAATTGGATCTTCACTTCCATGTTTTCCAGAATGTATTTCATTTCTTCTTCTACAACTTCAACCGGAATTTCATATTGTTCATAGGTTTCCAAGTCCATGAAGAACGCTGTATCGTCCATTGTATACAAATATTGAACAGCTTTCGTATCAATATGAGCTTTTTCAAATTTTTCTTCTGGACGGAATGTTGTATCATAGGTTGAACCTGAACGAACATCGCGCAATTTCATACGCATGACTGTATTCCCTTTACCAGGTTTGTGATGGCTGGCTTCTAATACCTTGATTAGTTTGCCGTCTTGCACGAATGTCATTCCTGCTCTTAAATCACTTGCATTGATCATAATGGTTTATTCTCCTTCGTCTTAGATAATCCTTGTCTATTGTATCAAAAAAACTGGCTTTGTTCTACAAAAATCAGTCTTGTGATCGGACAAGTTTTCGCCGTTTCTCCATATAATGAGGATCATACTCATCCGTTTCAATATAAATATACATTTTTTTATCCGGCATGAAGCTGCGGATCTTTGCTTCGATCTCGTTAATGATTTGATAACCGATCTCCTCTTGTTTTGCTGTGATATCAATTTTGGCAGCGACTAAGATTTCCGCAGGACCTAAATGAACGGTTTTGATATCCAATAATCGATCGACATCTGGACGATCAAAGGCTTCTTTGATCAGTACAAGATCTCTTTTCGTCACGCTTTCGCCAATCAATAAACTGTAAAATTCTCGTGCCAAAAAGATAGCAGCAATCATCAACAAAATACCGATCAGCAAGCCACTGAAAGCATCAAAAAACGCATTGCCAGTGACCATTGTCAAGATCGTTCCACCCATTGCCAAAATCAAGCCAATCACTGCACAAAAGTCTTCGGTAAAGATAATCAAGATCTCACTATGGCGACTTTCTTTCAAAAACCGATAAATAGGCTGCTTTTCTACGTTCAAGGTCCGAATTTCTTTGATCGCGATCCACAAAGAACTACCTTCTACAACTAAACCGAAAAGCAAAATACCAATCACTAGCCAAGTATTACCAACTTCATGAGCAGGATGCAGCAGCTTTTCAAAAGCTTCCATTACACCTAGAGCGCCCCCACCAAAAAACAGCATCATCGCTACGATCGTACTAAAGAAGTATTTCGCGCGTCCTTCGCCAAATTGGTGAAGTTCACTTTGCCCTTTCGTTGCTCGTTTATCACCGATCAACAGAAAGATTTGATTGCTGCAATCGACCACGCTGTGAATACTTTCATTCAACATCGCCGCACTGCCGCTCAATGCGTAGCCGACAAACTTGCTGATGGCAACTAAAATATTCGAGATGAGTGCTGCTATCACCGCCATCATGCCGTTTGCTTGTTTTTCCATTCAAATTCGCTTCCTTCCAAACCAAATTCTTGCCTATTATATCTCAAAAAAGGACCGTCGCACAGGAGAGAAAAAGAGCTATTCCTTTTTTTGTTCTTTTTTGACCCGAGCTTCTCTCCGACTGATTTTCTTCGTCCAAAAGCCGCCAGAAATATATTTGGGCTCATAGCTAATGATAAAGGCCCGTTCTTCGATTTGTTTGATTTTTTGAAACAGTTTCTTCTCGCTTTTGCGTTGTGAGAGAATTTCAAGGATCAATCGCGGACCTTCTAATCCTTCTCCGTAACTTTGAGTAACACCATATCCTTCTTGGCGTAAAATTTTTGGCAAATTCTTTTCTTCATCTGTATTCGTCGGTAAAATCACCGTGACCATCGTATAGCCTAAAGCTAGCTGATCTTCGATTTTGATTCCAACACTAACTCCTGCGGCGTAACCTAATGCATAAAACAGTAGGTTCAATGGATTGTCTAAGCGATCCAATACCATCGACAATCCTAATATATAAATCGTGATCTCGACCATACTGACCAGCGGTGCAATCAGCCGATACCCTTTCATCGTCAATAAAAAACGAATTGTATTCAATGTGACATAAGCCATATTGATAAAGAAGATCATCGCTAACATTTGCAAATCAATTTCCATCCCGTATCCCTCCTCTTTTAAGAATAGCAAATGCTTCTCAAAAGTGAAAATAATTGAGAAGTTGCCATCTGTTAGTCACCGTTTTCTTTCAACAAATAAAAACAAGGAGGACAGCTGCCGCTTCTTTAACGGAAATTGTCGCTTCAGCTTTCTTGATATTTTTTGAAAAGACTAGCGGTATTCTGAAGCACAAAACAACTATCCAAATCACAGATGATAGCGACTGGTTTTGTCAGCTTACTTCATCCAGCAAGCTAGCGCCACAGCTTCATCTACAATTCAGATAGTTGCTTTCTTTGTTGTTTAAATCATTATCCTTGTTTTATTAACGAATAACTCCCAACTGCTTGTTGAGCGAGAGATTCGCACGAGTGCCTTTGCTTATTTCAGTTGTCCTACTCATCAAGAGCGAAAGTAGCCATTTTTATTGCTTTCTGACTGCCCCTCTTCGATCATTCCTTCTAAGGAACGATCTAGAACAGCTCGCTTATCGCCGTTTTTTTTGTTCATGCCGCGAAATTCCCGCCGTGTCATGCCTACAGATTGCGGTCGATTGAACTTTCTGACCGTGGGATCATCGCCTTCTTTTACTTGGTAGGCTGCTGGCTCAGTATCAAAGAGCAAATAGGATTCGCGGGGTTTCTCCATTGAATCCATCAGTTCTTGTGAAGTGATCTCTTCTTTTTCTTGTTCAGGGATGATCGATGCAGGAATGTATTTGGGAACAAAATAAGATCGCCCAGAATACTCTTTCTTGGTCGGTGTTGGCGTTTCAGCCCGTTCTGCTTTACTCGTCACTTTATAAGAAGCACGTCGTTGATCATTGCCAAAAAGATTTGTTTTGCCGGTAGGTGTACTTTCCTGCAAAGGTCGTTTTCCATAGCTTGGTAAATTTGCCCGATGTTGCGCTAATTCTTCTTTTTGCCGCACACTATGACCGTAATTGGGGTGACTGGAAGGAACTTTCCGACGCAATGAGTGAGCAGAATCCTTTTCTTTGCTGCTCGTGCTAGGTTGATCCTTGATTTCTGTCAAAATCCAATCATCAGACTGACTGAAAACTTCCTTGTGTTCGGACTGCAGCTTTACCCCTTCTTGATCATCATATGCTGGAAAACGGAAATGTTTGCGTTTCACATCTAAATAATTTGCCAATTCACTCATCCTCTGGTTGCGATTTTATCTAATCATATCATATTTCAGTGAATAATTCACGAAAGCTGTGGTGTCTTTTGGGAATATTCAATGAGCAAGTACAATAGATTATTACGTCAGACTAGCTGAATTAGGCTCTTTGACATGTGCATACAATGGTTCGATCTGCCAAATGTCATCAGCATAATTTTGAACCGTATAATCTGCGGAAAATTTGCCGGCATTCGCAATATTCATCAAGCTGATCGCTTGCCAGCGCTGTTGGTCTTTATAAGCTAAATCCACGCGATATTGGGCATCACAATAAGATTTGAAGTCTTTCAACAAGAAGTATTCATCATTATATTTTAATAGTGAATCAAACACTTCCCGACCTTCTCTTTCTATATTTGGGATCGTTCCATCAATAAATGCATTCACGACCCGTTGCAGCACAGGATCTTCTTCGTAAAACGCATACGCAGAATAGTTTTGTTGGGCATAATAAGCATAGACCTCTTCTTCTGTTAATCCAAAAATGGCAATGTTCTCATCTCCGATTGCATCTCGAATCTCAATGTTCGCGCCATCCAATGTCGCGATCGTGACTGCCCCATTCAACATCAGCTTCATGTTGCTCGTACCGGAAGCTTCTTTTGATGCTAAGGAAATTTGCTCACTGACATCCGCTGCGGGAATGATCCGCTCAGCCAATGTGACGTTGTAGTTTTCCAAAAAGACGACTTTCAGCTTATCATTGATTGTCGGATCATGATTGATCAGGTTAGCTACTTCATTGATCACTTTAATAATGGCTTTCGCATAGTGATAACTAGGTGCGGCCTTCGCTCCAAAAATAAATACCCGTGGATGAATCGGTGCTTGAGGGTCATCTTTCAAGTCAAAGTATAGTTTCAAAATATGCATCACATTTAGCAACTGTCGTTTATACGCATGGAGCCGCTTGATTTGGACATCAAATATCGCGGTTGGATCAACTTCGATCCCGGTTGTCTGCTGGATATATTCAGCTAACGCTTGTTTGTTGGTCAGTTTTGCATCTGCTAGACGTTGCAAAACTGTTGGATCTTCTTGGTAATTTTTCAATAATTGCAAGTCTTGCGGGTTATGGCGCCAACTTTTGCCGATAGTCGTATCAAGCACCTTTGATAAAGGTTGGTTGGCTAACTGCATCCAGCGACGTTGTGCGATCCCATTGGTTTTATTATTGAAACGTTCTGGGAATATCAAATAAAAATCATGTAGGACAACGGATTTCAACAGATCAGAATGGAGCTTTGCGACACCATTGACACTATGGCTGCCAATAATCGCTAAATGCGCCATATGGACTTGGCCATTAATGATAATACGCGTCCGATTAAGAAGGGCAGCTTCGTGAACCTCTGCATACTCTTCAAGATAACGACGATCGATTTCTTCAATGATTTGGTAATTCCGAGGAATAACTTCTTTGAATAGATCAATCGGCCATTTTTCTAACGCTTCAGCCATAATCGTATGGTTGGTATAGCTCATGACTTTCACTGTGATTGCCCATGCTTGTTCCCATGGCAAATCATGATCATCTAACAATAACCGCATCAACTCGGATACACATAATGCAGGGTGGGTATCATTGATATGGATAGCAATTTTTTCACTCATCATCGTTAGCGGATGATTCAATTTTAAATAGTAGCGAACAATACTTTGAATGCCTGCTGAGACAAAGAAATATTCTTGCATAAGTCGAGTCTTCTTGCCTCGTTCATTAGAATCATCTGGATACAAGACAGCGGTCAGATCTTCTAGAGAACGACGAGATTCAATGGTTGCATAGTTGGCTTCTTCCGCTGCAGGAACCTCAACGCTCCACAAACGTAATGTATTGATCATATCATTTTGATAGCCAACCATTCCGGTATCATAAGGAACCGCACGCCAGACATACCCACCATGCCGTTCAGGACGCAGCCTCCCATTCTCGTCTTCAATCAAGTACACTTCGCCGCCATATTGGATATCCACGGCTTTACTCTCCTTTCGAACCTCCCAGACATTTCCGGCACGTAACCAGTCGTCAGGCAGCTCTACTTGATGCCCATCTACAAACTTTTGTTTAAAAAGGCCATAATTATAACGGATGCCGTTCCCATTTCCTGGCAACCCTAATGAAGCCAAAGAATCCATGAAACAAGAAGCTAATCGTCCTAGTCCACCATTTCCTAATGCCATATCTTTTTCAACTTCAGCAACTTCATCTAATGAAAAGGATAACTCTTCGAAGAGCTCTTCCGCAGTATCCAGCAACCCTAAATTCAGTAGATTACTTTTCAACAGTTTTCCAGGTAAAAATTCGATTGAGAAATAATACGCCTGTTTCTGCTGTTCAACGAGCAGATTTTTTCGTGTCTGGCTCCAATCATTCGCGTAGCAGCTCTTGACCACGTTAGCTAGAGCTAAAAACAATTCTTGCGGTGAAGCTTCTGCGATCTCGATCGAAAAAATATCTTTCAACCGGCTTTCTAATAATTCTTGCAAGGTAGCTTTCTCCATTACAATTCACTCCTTTATGACTATCAATTTGTATGAAAAAGGACAGAAGCACCAATCGCCCTTGTCGCTAGGTCGTTCTGTCAAACCCGCTCTACTTTCAGACTAATGAATACTTCTGTCTTATACTTGATTATACTTTGATCGCTTGGTAGAGATCAATATATTGATTGGAACTAATGTCCCAGCTAAAATCTTTATTCATGGCTTGTGCTTGCAAAGATTTCCACGTTTGCTGGTCGTCTTGATAAAGCAGGATTCCTTGTTTCACTGCATTCATCAAATAAAATGACGTGAACTCTTGGAAACCAAATCCGGTGCCTTGATGAGTGATTGGATTGTATGAATCTACCGTATCTTTTAGTCCGCCAATCTCATGCACGACTGGCAATGTTCCGTAACGCATGGCGATCATTTGTGAAAGCCCGCAAGGTTCAAAAGCAGAAGGCATCAAGAACAGATCCGCTCCGGCATACATTTTTTGCGCCAGTCCAATATCAAAAGAAATCACCGCGGCACATTTTTCCGGATATTTTGCAGCAAAGTAACGGAATCCTTCTTCAAATTCCGGTTCTCCCGTTCCTAAAAGCGCAAATTGAACATCAAATTGCAATAAGTTTTCCATTTCCGGCATTACAAGATGAAAGCCTTTTTGTGTAGTCAAGCGGCTGACCACTGTGATAAGAGGCACATCACGCGCTGGTAGCCCCAGCATCTTTTGCAATTCTTGCTTGTTTGCAGCTTTACTGGACATTTCATCGGAAGTAAAATGATAGGGCAGCAATGGATCTGTTGCAGGATCGTTGGTTTCATAATCGATCCCGTTCAATATTCCTTGCAGTTTCCCAGATTCCATTCTTAGAATGACTTCAAGTCCGCAACCAAATTCCGGTGTTTTGATTTCCTCACTATAAGAAGGACTGACTGTTGTGATACGATCTGCGTATAAAATACCTGCTTTCATGAAATTCAAACAGTCATTTAATCGTAATGTCCCGTCATCGTAACGCTCTGTCCCCATGCCAAACAAGTCCGGTAAAATATCTTTGCTATACCATCCTTGAAAGCCAATGTTATGAATCGTCAAAACGGTGCGGATATTCTGATAAGCATTGATCCAATGATATTTTTCTTTCAGAAGAAAAGGAATCATTGCTGTATGGTAATCATTCACATGAATCACGTCAGGAATAAAATCGATTCTCTCCATCATTTCGATAGTTGCTAGTTGAAAGAAGGCAAAACGTTCGCCATCATCATAATAATCGTATAAATTATCACGACCAAAATAGTACAGATTATCGATAAAATAGTAGGTAACACGATTGAGAACTAGTTTCTTCAACCCACAATATTGCTTACGCCAACCCACATTGACTTCAAATGAAAAACAATCTTCCAGCTGTTCTTGATAGTCGGCTGACATTTTAGTAAAGAATGGCAGAACCACGACTGTTTCTACCCCTTTTTTGACAAGTTCTTTGGGCAATGCACCCACGACATCCCCTAGTCCACCTGTCTTGAAAAATGGCGCGCATTCTGCTGCGGCAAATAGTACCTTCATGCCGTTGCTCCTCCAATTAGATCTTCAGTGACATGGGTATTTTTTTTGACGACGATCGGTGCGTCACTGGTTCCTCTAACTTTGACACCTTCTGCGATCACAACATTTTTATCGAGAATAGCATAGGAAACTTCAGCACCTTCCTTGATTTCATTATTCCCAAAAATGATCGTGTCTTTGACATGGGCATTCGGATGAATCGTTGTTCTGCGGGCAACAAGTGACCGTTCGACAGATCCTTCTACGATACAACCAGAAGCAAAGTGACTATTTTTGACATCCGAAGTTTCAGCGTAATAGGTTGGCACTTCATTCTTCAGCTTGGTATAGATCTTTTGATTTGAGTAAAGCAATGAGGTAAATTTGTGGACATCTAACATATCCATGTTGGTTTGGTAATAGGATTGAATATCATAAATATTGCTTAAATAACCAGTATATTCATACAAGCTAGTATTTTCGATAGAGATTCGTTCCCGCAAGAAACGACCTAGGTCTGGAGTAGCACCTACAGCTTGTCCTTCTTTTAAAGCTTGGATCAGGCGGTCTGTTTTGATGATGAAGATATCAGTGCAAAGATTGACCATACTTTCTGTCTCGCATTTCTTCGCTTGGACAGCTTCATTCAAATGGCCTTCTTCGTCAACTGAAAAGATTAAGTCGTTGTCACTTACGTTATCGCTGCTGATTCGTTTATAAACGACCGTCATTTCTTTATTCTGTAACTGGTGGATTTTCAGCAACGCCCGCAAATCGATGTTGCACAAAATATTGCTGCCCATATAAACCGTATGCTCTGATTTAGATTTTTCCAAATAATCGATCACGTTATAGTAATACTCTTGACCAGCAGCTTGCTGTTTTAATGAGTCTTGGAACAAATGAATGAAGAAACGGTTTTGAACACCATCTAGATTCCATTCTTTCCCGCCACCGATATGGTCAAATACGGATTGTGTTTCTCCTTCATTAAAAATCATATACACTTGTTTGATATTTGCATTTTCAATACTTGACAAGTTGAAATCAAGCAAACGATATTTACAATCAAACAATAGCGTCGACAACGGACGACTTTCCGTTAAGGGCATCAGTTCTTTGTAGCGGTGCAGATTGCCTAAAATGGCACACATTTTATTAGTTCTCATCAATCGTCACTCCTATCACTTCAGAATAACCAACAACAGCAATTTCATCTGTTCCGTCTATGACTGCATCATCACCGATCACTGCATTTTCTCCAATGATCGCGCGTTTTAGTGTTACATTTTTCCCAATGACTGCTCCAGGCATGACCACACTATCTGTGATCTTAGTTCCTTCTTTGACTTGAACATTTTCTGATAAAATACTATGTTCAATATCTCCAGCAACATAGCAACCATCCATGATCAACGAATTTTTTGCAGAACCTGTTTCTGTAATGAAATGAGGAGGAGCAATCGGATTTTTTGAGAAGACTTGCCAATTTTTATCACGGATTCCCAGTTCCATCTGTGGATCGATAAATTCCATATTAGCTTCCCAAAGAGAATCAATGGTACCCACGTCTTTCCAATAGCCTGAAAAACGATAAGCAAATACATTGTCGCCACTTTCCAAGTAAGATGGAATCACGTGTTTCCCAAAGTCGACCATTTCGCCGTCTTTTGTATAATTGCTTAACAGTACGCTGCGTAAGCGAGCCCAGTCAAAGATATAGATTCCCATTGAAGCTAAGTTACTTTTTGGCTCTGCTGGTTTTTCATCAAATTCAATGATCCGGTCATTTTTATCTGTGTTCATGATACCAAAGCGGGAAGCGTCTTTCATTGGCACTTCTAGCACTGCAACAGTAAGAGACGCATCGTTTTCTTTGTGTTTTTCCAGCATTTCTTCGTAATCCATCTTGTAGATATGGTCACCGGATAATACTAATACATATTGAGGGTCCATTTCATCAATGTAGGCAATGTTTTGATAGATCGCATGAGCTGTTCCTTCAAACCATTTTCCACCTTCAGAATTTGAGTAGGGTTGTAAAATCGTCACTCCGGTATTGATACCATCTAACCCCCAACTTGATCCGTTTCCAATGTGACTGTTCAATGCCAAAGGTTGATACTGTGTCACCACACCAACATTCTTAATCCCTGAATTGACACAATTACTTAATGTAAAATCGATAATACGATACCGACCACCAAAAGGTACTGCAGGTTTCGCAATATTTTTGGTCAACTTCCCTAAACGTGTGCCTTGTCCTCCTGCGAGGATCATCGCTAACATCTCTGTTTTCATTTTCTTGAGCCGCTAAAAAGCCAATCTCTTTCACGATGCCGGTGTTATTTTCGATATGAATGCTTTTCTTTCAAAAAGCCTTCTTTTCGATATCACCTTTCACGTTGTCACTTCGATTGGACTTTCGAGCCAGCTCCTCCCCCCTTTCATTTTTTCCTGCGTTTGATTTGAATCTTTTCTGGTTTTATAATCAATGCCCCAAGTGCTGGCAAAATTGTTTTGATTTGATAAGGATATTCTTTGAATGGAATCGCTTCTGTTTGTTGGTCTTGATTATTCTGGGTCCAAGTCCCGCCAAAACTATCGCGTTCGGTATTCAATACTTCACGGTAGGTCCCTTCATACGGAACGCCAATGGCGAAATCGTGGCGTTCAACAGGTGTCAAATTCAATACAACGATCACGAAATCTTTTTTGGTTTTACCTTGTCGCAAATAGGTCAATGTTGTTTCCGCTAAGTTATCAGCATCAATGACTACCAGCGATTCTTCTTTATCTTCGATTTCCCACAATGAGCGCTCCTGTTTATACAGTTCATTTAGTGTCTTTGTAAATTGCTGCATACGCTGATTTAGTTCATCTGATAAATCGACCCATTCAAGCCCGTGATCATATTTCCATTCCAAAAATTGTCCCCACTCACTGCCCATAAACAGCAGTTTCTTCCCTGGATGGGTCATCATGTAGGTATACAAATTTCTTAATTGTGAAAATTGCTTGTAACGATCTCCCCACATTTTGTGCATTAAGCTACGTTTGCCATGGACGACTTCATCATGGGAAAGGGGTAATATATAGTTTTCATTCATGCGGTACATGAATGAGAACGACAACAAACTCAAATGATCCTTACGGAAGATTGGATCCATTTGGTAAAAACGCAGGACATCGTTCATCCAGCCCAGATTCCATTTGTAATCAAATCCAAGAGCCCCTTCTTCAATCAGGCCTGTAACTTTCGTTTCTGAGGTACTTTCCTCAGCGATCATCATCACTTCTGGATGCGCCAGTTTCACGACTGCATTTAGTTTCTGCAAGAAGTAATAACCTTCATAATTTCGATTGCCCCCCTCATGATTTGGTTGCCAAACACCCTGGTCGTAGTCTCGATAGATCATGTTCGAAACCGCATCCACGCGAATCCCATCGATGTGATAAAATTCGATCCAAAAAAGGGCACTGGATAGCAAGAAACTTTGTACTTGTGGTTTGCCTAAATCAAAATTGATTGCTCCCCAACGAACATTTTTTGCACGATCGGCATCTTGATATTCAAATGTCGGCGTTCCATCATAGTAAGCCAAACAATCATCATTGACACAAAAATGGCCCGGCACCCAGTCAACTAGGACACCGATATTTTCCAAGTGACAGGCTTCAACAAAATCTTGAAATTCTTCTGGTGTGCCGTAATAAGCGCTGAGCGCAAAATAGCCAATCAATTGATAACCCCACGATGTGCCTAATGGATGTTCCATCAATGGCATAAATTCAATATGGGTGTAGCCCATTTGTTTGAGGTAAGGAATGAGTTCATCTTTTAATTCAGAAAAACGATAAGGGGTTCCATCTGCGTGGTGTTTCCAAGAACTTGCATGGACTTCATAAATATTAAGTGGTCGTTTAAATTGATTTTGACGCTTTTTGCGGCCTTGCCACAAACCATCACGCCATTTTTTTGCCGGCACCGTGTACAAGACAGCAGCCGTTCCAGGTCGTTCTTCGAAATAAATTGCATATGGATCAATTTTCATGATTTCACGGCCGTCGGCTTGCTTGACCTTGAATTTATAATGCTGTCCTTCTTGAGGCTGATTGGTGGTAATTTCCCAAATCCCCGATTCGGAGCGTTTCGTCATCGGCAAAGAGTCATCCCATTGATTGAAGTCACCTACTAGCCAGACATTTTGCGCATTTGGCGCCCAGACACGAAAAACATAGCCTGCTTTCATACGATGTGCACCTAAAAGATGCTGTGAATAAAAATTTTCACCGGTCGTAAACTGCTTCTCTGCTGTAATCATTTGCTCATTTTCCACTCGTATGTCAAACCTCCTCTTAGATCAACCCTATTTTTTCAGCCAATCAATCTTCCATCTAAAAACAGAATATTAGGAAGATCACTGGGAAAATAGTTCAGGGCAGATGGCTTTAATTTAGCATTGCTGCTCCTATATGTAGAATAGCATAAATTAAAGATCTCGTAACGTAAAAGCCTTGGCGATTGCCGGAATAGAACAATTCCTATTCCTGATTCGTTGTATTTCGATCCTCTGCTTATAATCAAAAGATTTAAGGCAGAAAAAAAACAGCTTGAACACGATTGGTTCAACCTGTTTCAATGCTGCTTCTTTTTTTGGAAACAAAAGCGACATAAGAAGCGACACTTACTTGAAACAAACCGACGATCAAAAATAAAGCAAACAAAAATGGATGGAATTGAACTTTCATCTGGAAAGTCGTTATGACCGCAGCGATCCCAATTCCGGCTGAAAGATAAGGCCAAGAACGAAAAGACCAGAAGCTGGCAACTGTTGTATATAAACTACAGATGCCCAATAAAAAAAGCCTTGTGACCACATCAAAGACTGTGTCTGAAAAATGTATATTCTCTGAAAAAATTTGATTTGCATTAAATGTGTTAGGAACTTTTAAAATAAATAAAAGTGCCGACACCATACTTAGAATAAAAATAAACACATGGCTACTTGCAAAGACGATTCTTTGATTTGATTTCACCTGAGACTCACAACCTTTGATTAATCCATTCAGAGACAGGCATGACCTTTCTCTCGATCCTAAAAAGAATCATGCCCGCCAAAGTTCTTTCACTTGTCCATCTGTATATACTTTATACACTTTTTCATATTGCTTATTCATTGATTGACAGGCAATCAAAAAGTATTTTCCATCCCCGTCAAACTCAAGATCTCCTAATGCTTTCAAAGATACTGATTCTGTCTGTCCTAATTTATTCGTCAAAAAACGAACAGCTTGGGCCGGAGTCAATAAATAGTTTTTCATTAACAACCAGTCGATCACGATTGGTACGATTGTATTTGCTTGACATTCATTTTTTTGTTTAAGTGCAAAAATTAATTCTCCATCAGAAAAGCGGCTTTCTTCAATACCGGCTTCGCAAAGTTCTTTTCGTGCATGCTCAATTTCCGCCATCGAAACAAAAGTGATCATCTCTGCTTTGCTTCTTGTTTCTTCAATCACTTCTGTATGAAATGCTTTGATTCCTTCCAATTTTTACGCCCCCTTTCAAAATTCTAAAGTTATCATACCACCTCAAATGAGAACAATCAATTAATACGCTCGTTATTTTCTAATCATTTTCAAATAATAAAAAATGCAAAAAAAGAAAGAAAACGTTATCCCAAAGAGGGTTTTAATGAATTCTTTCTTTTTTATCTTTTCTATTTCTAAACATTTATTAAAATTTTATCATTTCCGTGATGAGAATTGTTTGCGGATTAGATGTTTTTCCAAGATAATCTGCTAAAAATGTACGCCGATCAAATTCGGACAATCCTTCCATCGATGACCCATTCTGCTCAGTGAGAAACGCAGGATCAACAACAGGAAGATCAAAACGCTGTTCTGACTGAAGAATATTTCCTTCTATGAGTGATGTGAGAAAAATACTTGGCCGGATTTTTCGCTGTTTTGCCACCCGTTCAAAGATGACACTGATTTGATCTAAGTAATAGGCCTCATCAACATCCCCTAGCAAATGCAACAGCTCCTGATAAATTGGCAATGACAGTTGTTGTCGATTTGCTGCAAAAAAAGCGGGAATCGTTGCCGGCCATTTTTCTTGGGAAAGAGAAATAAGCTGGTATGACTCATGGATTAGCCGATAAATGAATCCTTGTACCACTCCTTCCTCACAAGCATAGAAAAAGCGTTGGTCACTCATGAGTTCCGCTTGTAAAATGAACGCCAACTGTTCTGAAATTATCGTATTAGGTTGTTGCCAACGCTCACGACTCTTCTGCTGATCTTGTGTGGAATAGATAGGAAATGCCACTTGATAGCGACGATCCTTTCGGTTAATGATCCCAGCATCGATCAACTGATCAAGTATTTTTTCAAAATTTTTCTCTGGAAAATTTTGTTTTAATTCTCTTAAGATTGGTGGTTTTTGTTGTTTTTTCAAGAAAAGAATCAGTTTTAAGAACAACTCTGAATCAATAATTTTCTGAATTCCTTGATAATGACTACTATAAAAAAATTCCATGTCTTTCGCTCTCTTTCCATTCCCACTAGGAGGGCCGTCTCTCATTCAAAAATAGCCGGACAATCTTAAGCTTCCCTGCTAGCCAAAAACCTTTCATTATTACAGTGAAAGGACTGCAGTTGCTGATTGTCCGACAAATTCAAATGTTCATCTTTTTTGCCCGTATTATCCTGTCAGCTATTAGTTATTAAAGCTTTCAGTTAATTGCGGCACAACTTGTTTTTTACGAGAAACAACCCCAGGTAAGAAGGCACGATTTGCTGTCAAGACAACGTTAAACGCCGCTTCAACCGGTGCAGTTGGCTCTCCAATCACTAGCAATTCGGAATTGCTGTTCAAAATATCAGTAACGACTAGTAGGTACAAGTCATAGCCTTTTGCCTGATTTTCGGCCTTCATTGCTGTTTCTAGCTCTTCTTGGCGGCTAAACACTTCATTCAAATCCACTGTATTTACTTGACCGATACGAATGTTTTTTCCACCCATCGGAAAACTTTTTGCATCTAGATCCAACAACTCAGCAGCCGTTTTGGTTGTTAAATTTGTTCCAGCTTTCAACATATCCAGACCGTACGCATCTAAATCCACATTAGCAATTGCTGCTAACTCTTTTGCAGCGGCGATATCTTCCTCAGTACATGTAGGTGATTTGAACAACAATGTATCTGAAACGATCGCTGACAACATGATTCCGGCAATAGCTGCGGGAATCTCTACATTTGCCTCACGGTATAATTTCAACACGATCGTACTCGTACAGCCAACAGGTTCTGCACGGTAGTAGAGAGGGTTTGCAGTTTCAAAATTGGCGATACGATGATGGTCAACTACAGCTAAAATGGCAGCTTCTGCTATCCCTTCTGCACTTTGTTGAAACTCATTATGATCCACAAGCATCACTTCTGAACCAGCCTCAATCTGCTCAATCACACGCGGGGCTTCAAGTTCAAAATGAGACAAAGCAAATTGCGTTTCTTCGTTTGGTGTTCCCAGAGCAACTGCTTCAGTATCTTTTCCTAATTCCTTTTGCAAGTGCGCAAAAGCAATTGCTGCTCCAATAGCATCTGTATCAGGATTTTGGTGTCCAAATACTAATATTTTCGACATAATGATCGCTCCTAATTCATTCATTTTCCACTTTCTAATGATAGCAAAAAATAGGAAAGAATCAATAGTTATCTTCTCTACGCTTGTTAACGGGTAAGATAACCTTTATAGTCATCGACATGAAGCAACTCTTTTGCATTTTTCACGCGATCTTGTGTTGGCGGCTCAATTCCTTCCAGTGGATACTTCAGTCCTAATTCATCCCATTTATATTTACCCATTGTGTGATAAGGTAAAATCTCTACTTTATCTACATTATTCAACGTCTTGATAAACGCATCTAAACGGATCAAAAACTCATCATAATCACTTCTGAATGGCACCAGCACGTGGCGGATCCAGACTGGCTTATTGATTTCTGAAAGGTATTTTGCCATTTCTAAGATGTTGTCGTTGGATTGTGTGGTCAGCTTCTTATGAGCATCATTATCAATATGCTTGATATCAAATAATAGCAAATCAGTGACAGTCATCAACTCTTGAAATTTGCTAAAAAAAGGTTCTTCCCGAGTAAAAGGTTTTCCGCACGTATCTAAGGTGGTGTTCACCCCTGCAGCTTTGGCTTTCCGGAAAAGATCGATCAAGAAGTCCAACTGAAGCAATGGTTCTCCGCCACTCACAGTCAGCCCACCTTTTTCTCCCCAAAATTCTCGATATTTGAGTGCTTCTTCCAGTACGTCATCTGTCGTCCGTTCGATACCGGCACCGATTTTCCAAGTATCTGGATTATGACAAAACTCACAACGCATCCGGCATCCTTGCATAAAGACAATAAAGCGAATACCTGGTCCGTCCACTGATCCGAAACTTTCTGTTGAATGAATATGTCCTGTTACTGACATGTTGCTCTTCCTTTCTTGAAGAAACTAAAAATAAAGTTGCATCGTTTTATTCCATTGATTTCTCGCCCATACTCGCAGTGAGGCAATAGTTTGATGAACAAACTACGCTTGTCATCATCTGCTCTGCTTCGCAGTCGCAGTGATTCCCTTCGGACTTCGGTTACTACGGTCTCTTCGTTCCCCTAGTATTATTCATCATCTGCTCTGCTTCACAGTCGCAGTGATTCCCTTCGGACTTTGGTTACTACGGTCTCTTCGTTCCCCTAGTATTATTCATCATCTGCTCTGCTTCGCAGTCGCAGTGATTCCCTTTGGACTTTGATTACTACGGTCTCTTCGTTCCCCTAGTATTATTCATCATCTGCTCTGCTTCGCAGTCGCAGTGATTCCCTTCGGACTTTGGTTACTACGGTCTCTTCGTTCCCCTAGTATTATTCATCATCTGCTCTGC
>NZ_QPQX01000078.1:0-232 GCF_005234805.1 Enterococcus sp. ARL09-542 | reverse complement strand
TTCGATTCCCTCTGGTGTCTGGATCTGTCAGCTATTCTTCAAAACAGACATTCGCCAATTTGGCAGCGGGAATACAGGAACTACGAATACCTTTCGTGTTCTTGGCAAATCAGCTGGCGGCATTGTTTTATTGATGGATATTCTGAAAGGTACCTTGGCTACTTGTTTGCCGGCGAGCTTTTCAGTCACAACAATCAATCCTCTTTGGTTTGGTGTTTGTGCTATTCTAGGT
>NZ_QPQX01000077.1:0-246 GCF_005234805.1 Enterococcus sp. ARL09-542 | reverse complement strand
TATGAACTTCCTTCTGACTGTTTTGTGTATTGATGAGTTCAAATCAATGAAGTCTGTTTCTGGTTCCATGAGTTTTATTTGTGTTTATGGGACAACCAATCAGCTATTTACGATCCTTGAAGATCGCAGACTTTACAAACTAACTCAATACTTCCTGCACTTTCCTAGAAAAGCCCGTTTAAAGGGCAATTACCTAGTGATGGACATGAATGCCAGCTATTGTCAGTTGCTTAAAACAGTCTTTCC
>NZ_QPQX01000076.1:0-247 GCF_005234805.1 Enterococcus sp. ARL09-542 | reverse complement strand
GAATAAAATTTGAGTAACCGTGGCACGATCATAAATGAGTGGGAAAATTTAACAGCCCTAGCTAACAGGCGGTTAAATGTAAAAACTTTTTACACCCCCTTGAAAATACGGTGGTCAATTGCCCGAATTACCATTGTTGGAAAACTGAAAGAAAATATTTATTATCATACTCAAAATGATGTATTTATTTTAGACTTTGAACAGTTAATGCGACTGAATGAAAATAATGGTTATGTTAAATCTGTTG
>NZ_QPQX01000075.1:0-249 GCF_005234805.1 Enterococcus sp. ARL09-542 | reverse complement strand
AATGCGTAAAAAAGGAAAAGTTTACGAATCAACAGAGAAATACAGTGGCAGGCGAGCGATGCGTGCCATCGAACGGTCCGATGTGGTTCTAATGGTCTTGAATGCGGAAGAAGGAATACGTGAACAGGACCAACGAATCGCTGGCTATGCTCATGAAGCTGGCCGTGGGATCATCCTAGTTGTCAATAAATGGGATCTTCTAAAAAAAGAAAGCAATACCATGCGAGACTTTGAAGCGGAGATTCGTGA
>NZ_QPQX01000074.1:0-257 GCF_005234805.1 Enterococcus sp. ARL09-542 | reverse complement strand
AAACTCTTTAACTTGTCAACTCGGTGTGTGTTACTTGTTTTGATTTTCTTCGATATCCAGTTTTCAATGAACAAACTTAACGACCTCTGTCGTTAATGGAGCCTAGCGGGATCGAACCGCTGACCTCCTGCGTGCAAAGCAGGCGCTCTCCCAGCTGAGCTAAGGCCCCGGGTATTTATCTTTGAGAGTAAACCTCTCAAAACTGAACAAAGGCAAACGATGTGTAGTCTTCCGTACTATTCCTTAGAAAGGAGGTG
>NZ_QPQX01000073.1:0-264 GCF_005234805.1 Enterococcus sp. ARL09-542 | reverse complement strand
CAAAATTTATTTTCTTTTTCCTACAGGAAATCCATGCCTTTCAGCTTGTCCGGTAAATTCACAGTCAATTGACCACCTTTTGACCGATAAATTGACCGCACAACACCAATCAATTCATTGTCTAACATGATAACCCCATTATCTTTATACCGAGCAAGGTCATAACCTGCATTGACCAGTTGATTGCTCACTGTATTTTTAGATATACCCAACTCATCAGAAAGGTTATATATGGTCATTTTTTCTAATGGATTACTCATTCAG
>NZ_QPQX01000072.1:0-266 GCF_005234805.1 Enterococcus sp. ARL09-542 | reverse complement strand
CTAGTGGAAGATGCCCAAGGTTCGAAAGCCCCAATTGCCCGAATAGCTGACAAAGTTTCGGGTGTTTTTGTTCCGATCGTGATTGGCTTAGCGTTACTAGCAGGACTGGCATGGGTTTTCTTCGGACAAGAGTCGTGGATCTTTGCACTGACGAGCACTATTTCGGTATTAGTCATTGCCTGCCCCTGTGCCTTAGGATTAGCAACACCAACGGCAATCATGGGGGGAACTGGGAAAGGCGCCGAGAATGGTGTATTGATCAAAAG
>NZ_QPQX01000071.1:0-271 GCF_005234805.1 Enterococcus sp. ARL09-542 | reverse complement strand
TTTTGAGTTGAAACGAAGAAAAAGTGTTAGTAGAAAATCGCCTTCGATTTTCCACCAACACAAAATATTATAGAACCTAAAAAAGCCGTTGATACGGCTTTTTTTCTTTTCAGAAAATTTATTGGAGAAAAACAGAAAATATGCTTGACCCTCAGAGAGAATAATGGTAAATTTATCAACGTTGGCAAAACACACCGACAGTCAAAACCTTTCAAAAAAACTTTTTGAAAAAAGGGCTTGACCAAAACGGAAACAGATGATATTATAACGA
>NZ_QPQX01000070.1:0-275 GCF_005234805.1 Enterococcus sp. ARL09-542 | reverse complement strand
GTTCCAGTGGAAGTAGTGGACAATCGAAATGATGCTGAAAAATATACTCCAGAAGTAGAAAAAGAAGAAGTCAACTATGGAGGAACGATTGATTTAACGGATAATGTAACTAATCTTGAAGAGTTGCCGGAAGGCACGAAAGTGAACGATGTTACACCAGAAGGTGTCATTGATACAACTCAACCAGGTAAGTATGAAGGAACGATAGAAGTTACGTACCCAGATGGATCAAGTACAACGGTTAAGGTGCCAGTAACAGTTAAAGATAGAGTAGA
>NZ_QPQX01000006.1:0-201986 GCF_005234805.1 Enterococcus sp. ARL09-542 | reverse complement strand
TTACTACGGTCTCTTCGTTCCCCTAGTATTATTCATCATCTGCTCTGCTTCACAGTCGCAGTGATTCCCTTCGGACTTTGATTACTACGGTCTCTTCGTTCCCCTAGTATTATTCATCATCTGCTCTGCTTCGCAGTCGCAGTGATTCATAACAATAGCGGCGGAATGTTCCATCCGCCGCCTTTTTTTGTGCTATTACATTGCTTCGTGCATGGTACGAGCGATAACGTCATCTTGTTGTTCTTTTGTCAACTTGATGAAGTTAACTGCATAACCTGATACACGAATTGTTAATTGTGGGTATTTTTCTGGATGCGCTTGTGCATCAAGCAATGTGTCGCGGTTGAATACGTTGATATTCAAGTGGTGACCACCTTTTGCTGCATAACCATCCAACATAGTTGCTAGGTTTTCTTGCTGTGTTTCGTCGTCACGTCCTAATGCTTTAGGTACGATTGAGAATGTATTTGAAATACCATCTAATGAATAGTCATATGGCAATTTCGCAACAGATGAAAGACTAGCCAACGCACCGTGTGTATCGCGGCCGTGCATTGGGTTCGCACCTGGGGCAAATGGCGCACCAGCGCGGCGTCCGTCAGGAGTGTTCCCTGTTTTCTTACCATAAACGACGTTTGAAGTGATCGTTAAGATCGATGTTGTATGTTTTGAGTTACGGTAAGTTTTTGTGCGTTTTACTTTCTTCATGAAAGTTTTCAATAGGTTAACAGCAATATCGTCTACGCGATCATCGTTGTTTCCATATTTAGGATAGTCGCCTTCGATTTCGTAATCTTCAACGATGCCGTTTTCGTCACGAATTGTGCGGACTTTCGCATATTTGATAGCAGATAATGAGTCAACTGCTACAGAGAATCCTGCGATACCAGTAGCCATCGTACGCAAGATATCTGTATCTTGTAAGGCCATTTCAATTCGTTCATAAGAATATTTATCATGCATGTAGTGGATAATGTTCAATGTATTGACATACAAATCACAAATCCAGTCCATCATTGTGTCATATTTTTCCATTACTTCATTGTAATCAAGATATTCTGAAGTGATTGGTTGGAATTTAGGTCCCACTTGCGCTTTTGATTTTTCGTCGACCCCGCCATTGATTGCATACAACAACGTTTTCGCCAAGTTCGCACGAGCACCGAAGAATTGCATTTGTTTACCAATGCGCATAGCAGATACACAACATGCGATTCCATAGTCATCGCCCCAATGTCCACGCATTACATCATCGTTTTCATATTGGATTGCTGATGTTTGGATAGACATTTTCGCACAGAATGTTTTGAAGTTGTGTGGCAAGCGTGTTGACCACAAAACAGTCAAGTTTGGTTCTGGAGCTGGTCCCAAGTTTGCTAGTGTGTGCAAGAAACGGAAGCTGTTTTTAGTTACCATGTGGCGTCCGTCTTCACCCATCCCGGCGATTGATTCTGTAACCCATGTTGGGTCACCAGAGAATAATGCATTGTATTCAGGTGTACGAGCAAATTTCACTAGACGAAGTTTCATTACGAAATGGTCAACGATTTCTTGTGCTTCTTCTTCTGTGATCACGCCATTTTTAAGGTCGCGTTCTACATAGATATCCAAGAAAGTTGACGTACGTCCTAGAGACATTGCTGCTCCGTTTTGTTCTTTGATGGCTGCTAGATAGCCTAAATATAACCATTGGAATGCTTCTCTTGCAGTTTGTGCAGGTTGAGAAATATCAAACCCGTAGATTGTACCAAGTTCTTTCAATTCGCTTAATGCGCGAATTTGTTCACTTAATTCTTCACGTTGGCGAATGATATCGTCTGACATCGTGCCATTGCCGCAATACAACAAGTCTTGTTGTTTTTCTTTGATCAAGTAATCCACACCATACAATGCTACGCGACGGTAGTCACCGATGATACGACCACGACCATAAGCATCAGGAAGTCCAGTGATAACACCAGAACGGCGTGCAGCTCTGATTTCAGGAGTGTACGCATCAAATACACCTTGGTTGTGTGTTTTACGGTAGTCACGGAAGATGTGAGAAACTTCAGAATCAATTTCATACCCATAAGATTCTGCTGATTGTTCTGACATTCGGATACCGCCGAACGGTTGCAAGCTGCGTTTGAAAGGTTTGTCTGTTTGGAACCCGACAACTGTTTCTAACTCTTTGTTCAAATAGCCCGGGCCGTGAGAAGTAATCGTTGAAACGATTTTAGTATCCATGTCTAAAACGCCGCCAGCGTCACGTTCTTGCTTGTTCAAGTCCATAACTTGATCCCAAAGCTTTGTAGTTGCTTCAGTTGGGCCAGCTAAAAATTCGTCTGTTCCGTCATAAGGTGTGTAGTTTTCTTGGATGAAGTCGCGTACGTTAACTTCTTCTTTCCAAGTTTTTCCTTTAAATCCATTCCATTGTTCCATTTGATGGACCTCCTTAAATTTTCTGTTCACTAAGTGTAACAGCTTTACGTGAATAGTATAACACAAAGCGTTTGCATTGCAAGCATTTACAAGAATTATTTTTAACAAAATTAGCTATTAAAACATAAAACGCAACGAAACAGCTTTTAAATCAACGTTTTTTAAATGTGAATTTTTTATTAAAGTCCATTTTTTGAAAATGTGAAAAATTAATTATATAGAAAAAAACACGCGTCTGTATTGGTACAGATGCGTGTTTTACATTTAACTTATAGTACAGAATCTTCTTGAATCGCAGGATCAATCACTCGAGCAACTTCATGGATCAAGCCGCCGGATTTTTCATCGGTAACAAAGGACCCATTCGATGTCCGGTCATTGATTGGGATTTGATTCGTCTCGATCTCGATCATTTGCCCCTTTTGAGTAGTCAAAATCAGGGATTGGTTTTCACCGCTTCCCATATAAACAATCCGATGAGGATTTTTCTTTAACTCTCTGAGAACCATCAGTCCTCGTTTCGCTCGTCCTAACTGACTGATTTCTTGAGCCAGCATTCGTTTGACCGCCCCTCGCTGAGTGACCATGATTACAGGCGTATCTCCTTCCGAGTAAACCAATAATCCATTGACGATCTGATCATCTTCTTTAAGATTCATCGCTTTGACTCCAGCAGCTTTTGGTCCTACAACAGGCACTTCGGCTAATGGATAGCGTAGGCCAAAAGCACGATAACTAACTAGAAAGACATCCAACGGCTCATTTTGATCCGCTAAATACACGTTGACAAGTTCATCGGCCTCATCTTTTAGTTTCATCATAGTCAATGGCCGACTCTTGTACGTACGCCAAGGTTCAAATTCTGTCATTCTTGTTTGTTTAATCATACCGTTTTTGCTAATCAGCACGAAATTCTTTTGCGGATCAAGTTCTTGATAGGTGAATACAGCTAAAATGGTTTCTTCGGTCGCTAGATTCATTACCGTTTGCGAAATATGTTCCCCTAGATCTTTCCATTTGAGATCCGGCAACTCATGAATGGGGCGATAAATGACGTTCCCTTTATTGGTCACCAGCAACAAATGATCCAATGTGCTTGCTTGCCCGATATAAAGCAGTGCATCGCCTTCTTTCATGCCTAACTCTTCTGGCTTAGAAGCGCCATAAGACCGCAAGCTGCTGCGTTTGACATAGCCATCTGTCGTAACAGTTACCACAACATCTTCTTGGGCGACAAGTACTTGGGTCTCGATTTTGATTTCTTGGATCTCTGCTTCAATCTCGGTCATCCGATCAGAGTGGTATTTCTTCTTGATTTCTCTTAGCTCTTTTTTGATGACTTTTAATAATTCCGTTTCTTCATTCAAAATTTTCGTCAATTCGCGAATCGTTTCAGCTAATTCTTGGGCTTCTGCCTGTAATTGCGTGATATCTGTATTAGTCAAGCGATACAATTGCAATGTTACAATGGCTTCTGCCTGTTCTTCTGTAAACCCATGCTGAACGACCAGATTATTTTTTGCATCTTTTTTGTCTTTACTGCTGCGGATTGTCGCGATCACTTCATCGAGGATCGAAAGAGCCTTCATCAACCCATCAACGATGTGCTGACGTTTCTGCGCTTTCTTCAGCTCATAGCGGCTCCGCTTAGCAATGACTTCCCGACGGTGTTTCACATAACTTTCTAAGATATGTTTCAACCCGACTTGCTGCGGCCGCATTTCATCGATGGCTACCATGTTGAAATTGTAGTTGATTTGCAGTTCCGTATTTTTAAATAGATAGTTCAAAATTCCTTGAGCATTGGCATCTTTTTTCAGCTCAACCACAATTTGCAAACCGGTACGGTCCGTTTCGTCCCGGACCTCGGCAATCCCATCGATTTTTTTGTTTAAACGAATCTCATCCATTTTTTTGACCAGATTCGCTTTATTGACTTCGTAAGGAATCTCATTGATGACAATTTGCTGTTTGCCGCCTTTGATATCTTCGATTCTAGTCTTTGAACGTAAGATCACTTTCCCACGACCTGTTTCATATGCCTTCTTGATTTCTTCTTTTCCTTGTAAGATGCCGCCAGTTGGGAAATCTGGACCTGGAATGAATTCCATCAATTTATCCAATGAGGCGTTCGGGTGATCAATCAAATAAATCGTTCCGTCAATGACTTCACTTAAATTGTGTGTGGGAATTTCAGTTGCATAACCGGCAGAGATCCCTGTCGACCCGTTGACCAGCAGATTGGGATATTTTGCTGGCAAAACAGTTGGTTCCTTTTCGGTATCGTCAAAATTCCAAACTAACTCAACGGTATCTTTTTCAATATCCTTCAATAATTCTCCGCTTAATTCAGACAAACGGGCTTCTGTATAACGCATAGCTGCTGGCGGATCACCATCCATACTCCCGTTATTCCCGTGCATTTCGATCAGGATTTGTCTTAATTTCCAGTCTTGACTCATACGGACCATGGCTTCATAAATACTGGAATCTCCATGGGGATGAAAATTCCCCATGATATTCCCTACAGATTTTGCGGACTTACGAAATCCTTTGTCATAAGTATTTCCATCTTGATTCATGGCAAACAAAATTCGTCGCTGAACGGGCTTTAGGCCATCTCGAATATCCGGTAATGCCCGTTCTTGGATAATATATTTAGAGTATCTGCCGAAACGGTCCCCCATCACTTCTTCTAATGTTAATTCTTGTATATTGTTTTTATGTTCCAAGAGATCCCCTCCTAATCCTCAGACAAGCTGATTGCTGAAATTTGCTCAGCTTCTTGTAATTTTTCTTCGACCAATCCAGGGATCGTCTCTTCTTTTTTCTCTAAAATACTGCCGTCTTCTTCCAAGCTGAATTGGACATGGCTTTCGATCCACTTCCGCCGCGGTTCTACTTTATCACCCATCAATGTAGTAACCCGTCGTTCCGCTTGTGCCGCATCATCGATTCGAACACGGATCAATGTTCTTGTTTCTGGGTCCATCGTTGTCTCCCAAAGTTGATCTGCATTCATCTCACCTAACCCTTTGTACCGTTGCAGCATATAGCCTTTACCAATTTTTTTGGTCACCGCGTTTAATTCGTCATCTGTCCAGGCATATTCAACTACGGCTTTTTTGCCTAGGCCTTTTGAAACTTTGTACAAAGGCGGCAATGCAATATAAACTTTGCCAGCTTCGATCAATGGTTTCATATAGCGATAAAAGAAGGTCAGCAACAAGACTTGGATATGAGCACCATCTGTATCTGCATCGGTCATGATGATCACTTTGTCATAATTGCAGTCTTCGATCGAAAATTCTGGACCAACACCTGCGCCGATCGTGTAGATCATAGTATTGATTTCTTCATTTTTCAAAATGTCTTGCATTTTGGCTTTCTCGGTATTGATGACTTTTCCACGTAACGGAAGAATTGCTTGAAACTTACGGTCTCGGCCTTGTTTGGCTGATCCACCAGCCGAGTCTCCTTCGACTAAGTACAACTCATTTTTTTTCGGATTACGAGACTGGGCTGGTGTCAATTTTCCAGATAACAACGATTCGCCCTTTTTGCGTTTTTTCCCACTGCGGCTTTCTTCTCGTGCTTTCCGAGCAGCTTCCCGCGCTTCCCGAGCCTTGATGGCTTTACGGACAAGCATTTGGCTCATCTCGCTATTTTCTTGCAAGTAATAACCCAGTTGTTCACCAATCACATTGTCTACCGCATTTCGTGCGATCGGCGTTCCTAGTTTTTCTTTTGTTTGACCTTCAAATTGAAGCAGATTCTCTGGTACCCGAATCGACAGAACTGCCGCTAAACCTTCCCGAAAATCACTGCCTTCCAGATTTTTGTCCTTTTCTTTCAGCAGGCCGACCTTTCGAGCATATTCATTGAAAGCTTTAGTCATAGAGATCTTCATTCCCACTTCATGGGTACCGCCGTCTTTCGTACGCACGTTATTTACAAATGATAGGACATTTTCGGAATACCCATCATTATATTGGAAAGCAACTTCCACTTCGATTGCTTCTTTTGTGCCAGAAAAATACACAACAGGCGTTAATGTATCTTTTTCTTCGTTTAAATAATCAACAAACTCTTTGATTCCTTCTTCAAATAAAAAGACCTCTTGCTGCAATTCAGCCCGCTCATCTGTTAGGGTGATTTTCACTCCTCTTAATAAGAAAGCTGATTCTCGCAATCGTTCTGCTAACGTGTCATAAGAAAATTTCGTTGTTGTAAAAATCGTGTCATCCGGCTTGAAACGTACGGTTGTTCCAGTTGCTTTCCGCGTCTTTCCGATTTTTTTCAATGTACCGTCAGGTTTGCCACCATCTTTGAATTTCTCTTGGTATTCGATACCATCTCGTACGATAGAAACTTCTAGCCAGCTTGATAGCGCATTTACGACACTGGCACCCACTCCGTGGAGTCCACCTGATGTCTTATAGCCCCCTTGGCCAAATTTGCCGCCAGCATGCAGTACAGTAAAGATGACTTCGACTGTTGGGATTCCTGAAGCATGCATTCCCACCGGCATTCCACGACCATTGTCTCGCACACTGATACTATTGTCTTTGTGGATAGTGACATCAATTTCATTCCCGAATCCTGATAGTGCTTCGTCGACCGCATTATCAACGATTTCGTAGACCAAATGGTGCAAGCCTCGGCCGTCAGTCGATCCGATATACATACCAGGTCGCTTTCTCACTGCCTCCAAGCCTTCTAGGACTTGTATCGAGGCATCATTATACTCTGTGGTTTTCTTTGCCAAAGCCACCGCTCCTTTAACTAAATTAAGTGGGTTTCCGCGGAAACCCAACATGAATGATTCGCAAAAAAAATCTTAACATAAAATCGGCTTTTTTCAAGCGAACATTTTTCTAAACTATCTTATCCTTTTTCCTACCGTTCGACAAGGCAAAGTCACTTTTAGCTTTTGGATGATCCATCTATCATTGCTCGTTTATCCATAGCTTCAGTATTTTCTTATTGTTGCTGCGACGGTTTCATGCTAAAATTGCTCTAGACTTTCAAGGAAAGTGGGTTATCATGAAGACGATTCTGTTACTATTTATTGCTTATTTGCTCGGTTCGATTCCCTCTGGTGTCTGGATCGGTCAGCTATTCTTCAAAAAAGACATTCGCCAATTTGGCAGCGGGAATACAGGAACTACGAATACCTTTCGTGTTCTTGGCAAATCAGCTGGCGTCATTGTTTTATTGATGGATATTCTGAAAGGTACCTTGGCTACTTGTTTGCCGGCGATCTTTTCAGTCACAACAATCAATCCTCTTTGGTTTGGTGTTTGTGCTATTCTAGGTCACACGTTTCCAATTTTTGCCAAGTTCAAAGGAGGGAAAGCGGTGGCGACCAGCGCAGGCATGCTTTTAGGCTACAATCCAATTTTCTTCATTTATTCAGCGCTTATTTTTGTGATTTGTTTGTTCATAACCAGCATGGTCAGCCTGACAAGTATGATTGCAGCCTGCTTGATCACTTTGTCGACAATCCTATTGCCTTATGTCGCACCAATGATTTTACCAAAACAAAATTGGTTATTGACGTGTATCGCAATTGGTGTCACCTGTTTTATTTTTATCCGTCATCGTGAAAATATCAAGCGGATCAAAGACGGCACAGAGAGCCGTATCTCTTTTGGTCTTAATAAAAAAGAATAGGAGAAGCTGGGAAAAGTCATTCATGACTTTCGTCCCAGCTTCTTTTTTTCTTATTCACATAGGCTTACTTAACTGTGATCGAATATTTCGTTTCAAATTGCTCGTTGGCTGCCAAGCATTGGATTCCTGTTTTTTCATGTAGTTCGCCACTAGTCTCTAAGGTATCTGCAATACCTACCCATGGCTCAATACATAAAAAAGGAGATTCTACTGGATAAGTCGTCCAAAAGCCAACGTAAGGCATATTATTATAGCTCAATGTCACACTGTGAGGAGATTTTTCACTGCGGATCGAAAATGAATTCAACCCTTTCGTTTCATAAATCAAGGCATCGTTCTTAAACATCTCATGAGTCAACCGTAGATCAGTGTTCGTTTGTCCCAATGTCCGCTGCTCCAGATCGATATAATT
Organism: Enterococcus sp. ARL09-542; assembly: GCF_005234805.1. NCBI lineage: Bacteria > Bacillati > Bacillota > Bacilli > Lactobacillales > Enterococcaceae > Enterococcus > Enterococcus sp. ARL09-542. The sequence continues at coordinate 193,474 of NZ_QPQX01000006.1, read as the reverse complement.
GCCTACCAACGGCAATTTTACACGAGATTTCTTAGGTGAGAATGTGAGATAAAAATCTTCAAATACATTATCCTCTCCTAACGGTACATTGAATGCAGGATGACCACCGATAGAGAAGAACATGTCTTCCTGACTATCATTTACGACTTGATACTTGACTACAAGACCGTCTCCACCTAATTCGTAACTAACAAACAACTGAAAATCAAAGGGATAGTTGCTCTTTGTCTCCTCACTGCTAGCTAGTAGTAAACGAACATAATCTACTTTGTGCTCCACGACTTCAAACATCATGTCTCGAGCAAAACCATGCCGTGGCAGATGATACGTTTCACCTTTGTAGCGGTATTGATTGTCCTTCAACGCACCCACTATCGGAAATAAGATTGGTGCATGCTTTCCCCAATGTGCAGGATCAGCTTGCCAAATATATTCTAAGTTGGTATTCACATCAATCAAACTTTGCAGTTCGGCTCCTTTTTCGGCAATTGTTGCCTGCAAATGCCCTGCGCTGATCGTAACTGTCATATCGCCATCTCCTAATATTGATGTTTGTTCAATTCCTCTTTGAAACGACTATTCAACACTTTTAAATAAGTTCCTTTCATTCCCAAGGAACGTGACTCAATAATACCTGCTGATTCCAGTTTGCGCAATGCATTTACAATAACAGAACGTGTAATACCGATTCGATCCGCAATACTAGAAGCGGTCAAACGTCCTTCATCCCCTTCTAATGCTTCAAAAATCGCTTGGACAGCTTTCAATTCGCTGTATGACAGTGTATTGATCGCCATTTGTACGGCAGTCGCACTACGAACGTCTTCTTCGATATTGCGGGATTTTTGATAAAGAAACTGCATGCCAACTACAGTTGCACTGTATTCTGCTAAGACTAGATCATCGTCATCGAACGTTTTTTCGATCCGAGACAAAATGATCGTGCCCAACCGTTCGCCTGCACCATAAATGGGCACGATTGTTGTTAAACCATTCGGATATAACTCCCGCATCTCAATAGGAAAAGCAGTCATATCGTTGCTGATGGGAACATTTGCTTCTGTCGAAGATAAATTATCTACTAAACTTGTATAATTTTTAGGAAACTGTTTTTCTACAAACATCTTTTTGATACGTTCATTGTTGACATCATGCGTCTCAACGAATCCCAACACACTACCGTCACTACTGATAATATAAGCATTGCTATCGAGTATGTCACCTAAAATAACCGCCATTTTATCATAAGGCAAATCAGATGCCAGATTGAAGGTATTTTTTTGTTGCAGTAATTCATTGATTTGACGTGTCTTTTCTAAAAGTGTTTTCATTGGTTCTCTCCCTTTATAAAATATACCGGCTTAGGTCTTCATCTTTGGCAATAGAAGCAAGTTTGTCTTCAACGTACGCTTCTGTAATAGTGATTTCTCCCATTTGCATGTCGGATGCTTCAAACAATAAGTCTTCAAGTAACTTTTCTAGAATTGTGTGTAAGCGACGGGCGCCAATGTTATCTGTATCGCGATTCACTTGAAAGGCAATTTCCGCAATTTTTTGGATTGCTTCCAGCGTAAAAGTGACTGTCACATTCTCTGTTCCCAACAAGGCAATATACTGCTTGATCAAAGCATTGTTTGGCTCCGTCAGGATCTTGACAAAGTCTTCTTTCGTTAAATCATCAAGTTCTACACGAATCGGGAAGCGTCCTTGTAATTCAGGGATCAAATCACTTGGTTTTGACAAATGAAAGGCACCTGAAGCAATGAATAGGATATGGTCGGTTTGTAAAGGGCCGTATTTCGTGTTGACTTGTGACCCTTCCACGATCGGTAAAATATCCCGTTGCACACCTTCACGAGAAACTTCGCCTGATTGTTGCGATTTTGATGTGATCTTATCGATTTCATCAAGGAAGATGATCCCGCTAGATTCGGCTAAACGCAATGCCGCACTATGGATATCCGCATCATTCACTAATTTTGAAGATTCCTCTTGGATCAATAATTCTCGAGCTTCTTTTACCGTTACTGTCCGTTCGATTTTCTTTTGCGGTTTCAATGCACCTAATGTTTCATTCAAATCGATCCCCATTTGTTCCAATCCATTGTTCATCATTGGTGACTGTGTTTTTGGTTCATCCACCTGGATCGTTACTTCACGATTGTCCAATAAGCCTTTTTCTAATTGCTCATAAATGGCTTGACGGTTGCTGCGGATTTCGTCCGTCAGTTCTTCTTTTGGTTCTTCTGCCTGCTGACCAGGATTGAACATATTCATCATTTGTTCATATGGATTCGTGGATTTCTTTTGCTCTTTTTTGATTCCAGGTACCAGTACTTTAACCAGTCGACGATTGGCTTTCTTTTCTGCCTGCAGCCGAACGTTTTTGTATTGCTCTTTTTTTACGATCTGGATGGCATTTTCCACAAGATCCCGAATCATTGATTCCACGTCACGTCCGACATAACCGACTTCGGTGAACTTAGTTGCTTCTAATTTAACGAAAGGCGCATCAACGATCTTCGCTAATCGGCGAGCAATTTCTGTTTTTCCGACACCAGTCGGTCCGATCATTAAAATATTCTTCGGCGTCACATCTTGCTGCATTTTCTCATCCAACTGGAGACGACGGTAGCGATTACGTAAAGCTACTGCAACAGATTTCTTGGCACTAGTTTGGCCAACAATGTATTGATCTAATTCTTTGACGATTTCTTTTGGTGATATATTTTGATTTGTCATAGCTTCATCCCTCTTTAAAACTCTTCAACAATAATGTTGTGATTGGTAAAGACACAAATATCAGCGGCGATATTCAATGCTCCTTCAGCAATTTCTTTTGCAGAAAGATCACCGCCGTAACGTTTCATCGCTCTGGCTGCAGCGAGTGCATAATTGCCGCCAGAACCGATAGCCAAAATCCCTTCATCGGGTGAAATGACTTCTCCTGTCCCAGAAACCAAGAGCATTTCTTCCTGATTCATCACGATCAGCATTGCTTCTAGTTTCTGCATCGATTGCTGTGTCCGCCATTCTTGCGCTAACTCAACAGCAGCACGTTGTAAGTTGCCGTTGTATTCATTGAGTTTTCCTTCAAATTTTTCTTCCAGTGTGAAAGCATCTGCCACACTTCCAGCAAATCCAACTACGACTTCACCGTTATAGATTCGGCGTACTTTGCGTGCCGTCCCCTTCATGACGACTTGTTCTCCCATTGTTACTTGACCATCTCCGGCCATTGCGAATTTGCCATCTTTTTCAACAGCACAAATCGTTGTTGAATGAAAAGGTGATTTCATAATTTTTTCCTCCTGTCGCCAATTTTTAAGCTCTTGGATGAAATTGGCGGTAATTTTTTTGCAAGCTATCTTTTGTGACATGGGCATAGATCTGCGTCGTAGATAAGTTGGCATGGCCTAACAATTCTTGAACGGTCCGCATATCAGCCCCGTGATTTAATAAGTGAGTGGCAAATGTGTGCCTCAACATGTGGGGGTGGATCTTGCTGTCCAAACTACTTTTGCGAATGATTTGATTCAACACATACTCAATCCCCGTCGCTGTGATTCCGTCACCTAAATGATTGACGAAAATAATCTCATGCCGTTTGTGGTGTTTCTCCATCAACTGTTGGCGTCCAGCTGAGACATAGTCTCGCAACGCTTCTTGCGCATAGCTGCCAAAAGGAACATAACGATCCTTGTTTCCTTTCCCATGGATCAACAATACACCATTCTCCCAATCAACGTCTGACAAGGTTAGGTTGCTGCATTCGCTGACCCGCAGTCCGGATCCATACAGGATCTCCAACAAAGCTCGATTTCGTTGCTGCAAAGGTTCGTGCCCTTTTACACTTTCAAAAAGTGCCTCCATTTCTTTTTCATAAAAAAAACGCGGTAATTTTGCGTTCTTTTTCTTTAAGTGAATATAAGCGAATGGATTTTCTTTAATGACTTCGTGTTTCGTTAAAAAGTGATAGAACGACCGCAAACTGGCCATTTTACGGCTGATCGAATTGCGACTGTAATTGCGCTCATTCAAAAAACTAAGGTATACTCTGACGTCACGGTGATCAATGGCAAGAAAGTCTTCATTGCCAGACTCTTTTAAAAAACGAAAGAAATCCTCCATGTCTTCTTGGTAAGCAGACTTGGTCTTATCAGAATAGCCTCGTTCAACAATTAGATAACGAAAAAAATCATTTTGAAGTTCGTTCTCCGGCAAACTAATCCCCCATTTCACGACTCGAAATAACTGTATCATAGAGTTTTAAAAAAAACAAACGAATTGTCAGAATTTAACCAATATTTCAAAGTTTAGACATAATTATGAAAATTCTTTAAGGGAGAATTTAGAAAAGATCCGCAGATTTCTCGAAGCTTTTTTTGATTGTTATGATTTACACGAAAACTTGCGAAGGACTTGCCCCAAATTCAACTTGGCATATGCTTTGTCTACAGTTGCTTCTCACTGTGAACTAAGTAGAACTTGCGTTCCACTCTTTCCAGAGTCAGCCGTAGGGAATTCTTTCAAGGTTGCTACCCTCGCTTTGCTCCCCGCTGCTCATCATCAACTCTGCCTTGCTTCGCAAGCCACTCGTTGTGATTCGCAGCAAAAACGCACTCGTTTGAGTGCGTTGTTTGGGTTATTCGATTGGTTGGGTGTCATTGTCTGTGTTTGGTTGATTTTCTACTGGCTTTTGGCTTTCGATGGCTGCTACTAACTCTTTGTTTCCTTGTTTAGTAGACATGGTTTGATTAATGAGATTGACTAAATCGATGCCAGTTGTTTCTTTGATAGTATCAAATGTCCGTGCCAAGCCGGCTTCTCCCATGTCGTGGAGTCCGTCGTTGCTTCCAAAGCTGACCACTTTATCGATGTTGCTGAGTGGCGCATTAACTTCTTTGGCAATTTCAGGCAATACTTTGATGAATTCCATCAAAATACCTGCTTCATTCAGTTTAGTTAAAGCAATCGCCATTTTTTCGCGACTTTCGGCTTCTGCTTGACCGACTTTAGCGATTCTTTCAGCATCTGCCGAACCGAGTTTTTCGATTCTCTCTGCTTCTGCTTGGGCAGCTAGTTTAACTTTTTCAGCCTCTGCTTGGGCACGAGCAATTTCTCTTGCTTTATCTGCCAAGGCATTTTGTTCTACAACATATTTATCGGCTTCTGCTTTTTTACGGACTGTAGCATTCAATTCTTTTTCCGTCAGTTCAGCTTGCTTTTCTTGGATCTCGATGTTCTTTTCTTGTTCGATCAATTGGACTTTCATTTTTTCGCCCACAGCAATCTGTTCTGCTTTAGCATCTGCTACTTCCCGTTCTTGTTTGTATTGTGCTTGTTTCAATGCCATATCTTTCGTTGCTTCTGCGATTTCCGTTTGGCGACGAATTTCCTCGTGCTGTGCCAATTGTTCATTTTCGGCTTGCTTGATTCGTGTTTCTCTTAATGCATTTGATTCTGCAACTTCTGCATTCTTCTTCACTTCAGCAATCTGCGGTCGTCCTAAAGCATCTAAGTAGCCGTTACTGTCACTAACATCTTTGATCGTAAATGAAACGATCTCTAATCCCATTTTTTTCAAGTCGGTAGATGCGACTTCTTGTACTTGTTCCGCAAAATCATCTCGATTTTTGTAAATTGCTTCAACGGTCATTGTCCCTAGAATCGCCCGCAAGTGGCCTTCCAGTACTTCTTGTGCTTCATCTTCCAACTCGCCGGTTGATTTGCCTAAGTATTGTTCTGCAGCTGTTTTGATCGATTCCGTACTGTTACCAACTTTAACTAAAACCGTCGCACTTGCTTTGATCGGTACCCCTTGTTCGGTATAAACTTCTGGTGTGCCAATTTCAAGTTTATGCGTCAGTAAACTCAATTTATGTGCTTTTTGAACAATTGGGATCACGAATGTTCCGCTATTTTTTAAAATCTTGATGCCTTCTTTACCTAAAAATGACCCCGTTACGATCAACGCTTCATCTGGCTTGCCGATTCGGTAACGAATCATTAAAAATGCGATCAATAACACGACTAAAACGATGATCCATAAAATTGGATTACTTAAAAAATCTAATGCATTCCCTGTATCTAACACTTTCCAACACTCCCTATTCAATAAAATTGTGGTTTTCTACCACTAAAGCAATACCTTTTTTGTCAAAATCAACAATAATCACTTTGGTTCCGACTGGTAATTCTCGCTTTTCCCGAATATCCTCTTCTTTATAGAACTTTGCCGGATAAACAGAACGCGCTGTCTTACTGCCAATCTCCATCACTTCACCGAGGGTATTTCCGACGATCTTTTCTGTCAATTCACCAATCAAAAAATCTTCATGACCAAGAACATTGCTGCGATTTTTATCTGTCAAGCGATTGAAAAGCCACATAAACGGGCCTAGCAACAAACTGAAAAGCAGAAAAACGGCAAATATCAAAACAAATAGTACAATCAGCCAGCCCACTATTTGAATATAAGATGGAAACTGCTGCAGATACTCTTGAAGCAATGTGACCCATTCCCCAATCACGATCGTCACCACCTTCGCTATTGTTACTGTTAATCATATGATAACCGCTACCAAGTTTCAAGACAATTCAAAAAAAAACTTTCTCAACAATTTCTCGTGAGAAAGTTTTCGACATTTAATTTGCAACTGTTTCTTTGGCAGCCTCTAAAGCTGTAAGCGCACGATTAGCCAATGCCTCATAACGGGATTTTTTATCTTTGATTCGTTCGGGCAGTTCAGGAAGCAAGCCAAAATTGGCATTCATTGGTTGGAAATGTTTGCCTTCTGCATGCGTAATGTAATACGCCATGCTGCCGATTGTTGTTTCCTGCGGAAAGATGATTGGTTCTTCCCCTTTTGCAAGTTTTGCTGCATTGATTCCAGCTACTAGACCGCTAGCCGCACTTTCAACATACCCTTCTACTCCTGTCATTTGACCAGCAAAAAACAAGTCATCACGTTTGCGAGATTGATAGGTTTGTTGCAGAAGTTCTGGCGAGTTCATGAAACTATTCCGATGCATTACACCATAGCGGACAAATTCAGCTTGCTCTAATCCAGGGATCATCCGAAAGACCCGTTTTTGTTCTCCCCATTTTAGATGCGTTTGGAAACCTACAATGTTGTACAACGAGGCAGCAGCGTTATCTTGACGCAATTGGATCACTGCATAAGGCCGTTTGCCTGTCTTAGGATCTTCCAAACCAACAGGTTTCATTGGTCCAAACAACATCGTCTTTGGACCACGAGAGGCCATCACTTCAATTGGCATACAGCCTTCAAAGAATTTCTCTTTTTCAAACTCTTTCAAAGGAGCGACTTCGGCATTTACCAAGGCTTCACGAAAGGCATAAAATTCTTCTTCGTTCATCGGACAATTCAGGTATGCTGCTTCTCCTTTGTCGTATCGTGATTTCAAGTAAACTTTATCCATATCAATAGTTGATTTATCAATGATTGGCGCTGCGGCATCATAGAAATAGAAGCCTTCCGACCCATTGAATGCTTGAATCGCCTTGGATAACGGTTCTGAAGTCAATGGTCCAGTAGCGATTACCGTAATTCCTTCTGGGATTTCGGTGATCTCTTCTTCGATCACTGTTACCAACGGATGTTCTTTCACCCGCTTTGTAACTAATTCAGAAAAATCGTCCCGATCAACGGCTAGTGCACCACCAGCCGGAACCGCTGTCTGATCGGCCGAAGAGATAATAACCGAATTCAAGCGGCGCATTTCTTCTTTCAAAACACCTACTGCATTGGTTAAATTGTTTCCTCTAAGAGAATTTGTACAAACAAGTTCCGCAAAATTATTCGTATGATGGGCTTCTGTCGTTTTCTTAGGACGCATTTCATACAAATTGACAGCCACTCCTGCCTCAGCAGCTTGCCAAGCAGCTTCGCTTCCTGCTAATCCAGCACCAATTACATTGATTTTTTTCATACTTCGTCTCCTTTATAGTAAAAGAGTCTGTGCCAAAAGTCATCAAAACAAAAAATAACCCTTACATTGGCAGATGCTGATCTTCAGATCACCGTTTGTCTCTGCTTATTTTTTATTCTATTCCTTGTGTCACAGCTCTGTTTTTTGAAAAGGAACGCAGAAGTCTGCTGTCTCTCAGCAGATACTTCTTGCGCTCACTTCATTTTTTTATTGAGAGGTCAAAAACGATCGATAGCTTACTTTTGAACATCTTCCTCATAATCACCTTTGATACAAACGACTTGCTTGCCGCCTTTGACTTTCTTTTCAACCAAATAGTTGTCACATTTTGGACAGTTTCTGCCTACTGGTTTATCCCATGACGTAAAGTCACATTCTGGATAGCGTGTGCAGCCAAAGAAAATTCGGTTCTTCTTGGATTTTCTTTCAACAACTTGTCCTTGGTGACAAACTGGACATTCCACTCCGATTTCTTTGACGATCGGTTTTGTATTTCGACAATCTGGAAAATTGCTACAAGCATAAAATTTTCCATAACGACCTAGCTTGATGACCATTGGATGACCACAAATATCGCAATCGAAGCCAGCGGGTTCATCTTTTATCTGGATTTTCTCAATATTTTCTTCCGCATTGGATAATTCTTTTTCAAATGGTCGATAGAATTGGTCCACGACTTTGATCCATTCTTGTTTGCCCGCTTCAATACTATCTAAGCTGCTTTCCATCTCGGCTGTGAAATGGGTATCGACGATTTGAGGGAAGAATTCCTCAATCAACGAATTAACGATTTCTCCCAATTCAGTTGGTTCAAAACGTTTTTGAGTTAATTTAACGTAATAGCGCCGTTGGATCGTTTCTAAAGTTGGTGCATAAGTCGATGGACGCCCTACACCATTTTCTTCTAAAGTTTTGATCAACGTTGCTTCGCTAAAACGAGCAGGTGGTTGTGTGAAGTGTTGTTTTGGTTCGATAGAGATCGACTGAACAACGTCCCCTTCGTTTAATTCCGGCAAAATATTCTCTTTGTCTTCTTTGCCGTCATCTCGTCCCTCAACATACACTTGCATAAATCCTTTAAATTTGATTTTGGATCCGTTAGCTATGAATATGACGCCATTCTGCTGTAGCGTCACTTTCATTGTATCCAAAATCGCAGGAGTCATTTGGCTGGCTACAAAACGAGACCAAATCAAGCGATAGAGTTTCAACTGATCTTTGTCCAAGTACTTTTCCATTTCTTCTGGTGTACGCATGACGCTTGTAGGACGTACAGCCTCGTGGGCATCTTGCGCCCCTTGTGCATTCTTGATTTTCTTGCCACCATGAGCTGAAAAAGCTGAGCCATAGGTTGTTTCGATGAATTCCGCCGCTTCTCCTTTAGCTGTATCCGCGATCCGTGTAGAATCGGTACGCATATAGGTGATCAACCCCACCGTTCCTTGCTTGCCTAATGGGATTCCTTCATAAAGCTGTTGGGCTACCATCATTGTTTTACGTGTACGGAAATTCAGTTTGCGGGCTGCCTCTTGTTGAAGACTGCTGGTTGTAAAAGGAGCCGAAGGATTGCGCTTTCGTTCTTTCTTTTCTACCTTGGTCACTTGGTAATCTTTGCCATCTAAACGATCGGTCACTTCTTTGATGCTTTCAGCGTTTGGTAGTTTTTTCTTTTTACCATCTAGCCCCCAGAAAGTCGCCTTGAACTTTTTCGTTGCTTTTTTAAAGTTGCCATCGATACTCCAGTATTCTTCAGGTATAAACTCGCGGATTTCTTTTTCGCGATCAATGATGATTTTCAATGCTACTGACTGAACACGGCCCGCACTCAATCCTTTTTTGACTTTGCGCCATAAAATTGGACTAATTGAATAACCTACCAGACGGTCCAATACCCGACGAGCTTGCTGCGCATCTACTAAATCGACATCAATCGTACGAGGTTCTTTGAACGCAGCTTTAACTGCATCTTTTGTGATTTCATTAAAAACGACCCGGTTCTTTTCTTTTAAATCTAGTCCTAGCAAGAAAGCTAAATGCCAAGCAATAGCTTCCCCTTCTCTATCCGGGTCACTTGCGAGATAAACTTTTTCTGCTTTTTTAGCTGCAGAACGAAGGCTCTTGATGACATCGCCTTTGCCGCGAATCGAGATGTAATGAGGTTCATAGTCATTTTCGACGTCAATGCCCATTTTGCTTTTCGGCAAATCACGAATATGTCCAACACTCGCAACAACTTTATAGTTGCGCCCGAGGTATTTTTCAATGGTTTTCGCCTTTGCTGGCGACTCCACGATCACTAGATATTTATATGCCATATAAAAAATGGCTCCTTCCTTCATTTTTTCCTACTATAATATATTCGGCAAACAATCCACTTGCTTTCCAAACATCCAAATCGTAGCTTATCATAGCTTTCAGAAAAAGTTTTGTCAAGAAAGGATCATCATAAGTTCAAAAGCCTAAGGCAATTCTTCTAAGATATCTTCTGCTGTCAGCGTGCATTTTGCTCCATCTTGAATCAACTGATGACACCCCTTTGATCGATCGGTCAAAGCTTCTCCAGGCACGGCAAATACATCCTTCCCATTTTCTAAAGCCAACTGTGCAGTAATCAAAGAGCCACTCTTTTCTTTGGCTTCAATCACACAAACTGCCTGTGCGATTCCCGCAATCAGTCGATTCCGCATGGGAAAATGATGTTTATGCGGCAATGTTCCTCGCGAATATTCACTAACCAGCAAATGTTCCTGCTTGATCTGAGAATAAAGACGTTGCGAACTCTTAGGATAACACTGATCCAGTCCCGTTCCTATAACTGCAATGGTTTGTCCACCACTTTCAATCGCTGCTTCATGGGCGAAACTATCTAATCCCTGGGCAAGGCCGCTAATGATCAAGTACTTCTTTTTCACTAGTTCCGGAATGATTTTTCTACAAATCTGCTGACCGTAGCTTGTCGCTTGTCTAGCACCGACAACAGCCAGTGAAGGCTTTTGGAGTAATGCCAGATTTCCTTCGTAAAAGAGGATCAATGGTGGATCAGCGATTTTTCTCAGTGCAGGTGGGTAGTCTTTTGAAAAAAAGGTGATAAATGACTGGTCGGCCATTTTTTCCGCTAAGTCACTCTCTGTCAACTGATGCCACGACTGTTGAAAACGACGAATATTGCGTGTGATCCCTGTCATTTGAATAACTTCTTCAGCCGTTATAGTCCAATTTTCTTGTGCGAGGCAGCCTTTGACCACCTGCCACTGACTTTGAATACCGACTCCTTGTACAAATGACAAGCGAAGGAGGATTTTATCGAAGGGCGTACATTCCTGATAGTACATAAAACAACCTCATTTCTAAAGAATCTCACTAATAAGATTCGTAAAAATGAGGCTGTTTGATGAATTATTTTACATACTGTTTTACTGGTGCAAACGTTTTGCGATGGATAGGACAAATCCCATGGGCAGCTAATCCTTCTAAATGGGTTTTCGTACCGTAACCAGCATTTTGATCAAATCCATAATGAGGAAAAACACCATGATAATCTTTCATTAAATTATCCCGAAATACCTTAGCCATGATACTTGCAGCAGCGATAGTGATCGACCGCGCATCCCCTTTGATCAGACTGGTCTGAGGAATATCGGTATCAAGCGTCATAGCGTCCACCAATAAATGCTCTGGTGTAATCGATAAGTCAGCTAGCGCTCGTTTCATCGCATTCTTACTGGCTTGATAAATGTTCACACGATCAATTTCCTCATGATCTGCAATACCGATGCCAATCGCTACCGCTTTATTTTGGATCTCAATAAATAATTCTTCTCTTTTTTTCGCAGAAAGTTGTTTCGAATCATTCAAGCCAATGATCCCGCAATTCTTCGGTAAAACCACTGCCGCGGCAACTACAGGCCCAGCTAACGGTCCCCGGCCGACTTCATCTAAACCGGCAACAAACCGAAGCCCTTTCTGATAGAGTTCTTGTTCAAATACAGACATTTCTGCATATTTTTCTTGCATTTGTCGCTGTTTACGCTGCTGATTTTGATACTTGGTAATCAGCTTTTGGACACCAGAGCGTTCGTCTGCCATCAGTTGAGCCACATAAGCCGGGTCAACCTCCTCGGCAAATAGTCGCTCTTTGATAGTTTTAATCGGCTCTTTCATCTTTTTCACCTAACTCCTCGTAACGATCTAATGTGTACCTTCCCAGCTTCCCTTGTCGAATATCAAAAACGACTAATTCACTACCGCGATCATAATTGTCTTTGTAGCCACGTTTTTCAGTGATCTTCATCAATAGTTCTGGTGCTAGACATTGTTCTTCTACCGCAGAAAGTGAATAACGCTGAGCAATTCTTCCTTCATAGTAGCGAGCAAAAAAGTCTAACCCAAACAGAGCAATATCATCTAAATGGATGAGTTGATCTTTGATAGCGCCAGTCAAAGCTAATTTTTTGCCAATCTCAGGATCTTCAAATTTAGGCCAGAGAATTCCTGGTGTATCCAGCAATTCCAATTCTGTACCAAAACGCAACCATTGTTGTCCTTTGGTAACACCTGGTTTATTCCCAGTCTGAGCAATTTTTTTGCCGACTAAGCGATTCATCAATGTTGATTTTCCTACATTAGGAATCCCAATGACCATTGCTCTTATCGGACGTGGTTTGAGCCCACGAGCTTTGTCACGAGCAATTTTTTCTTGCAGAACTTCCTTTGCTTTAGGAACGATCATTTTGATTCCTTGACTATCCTGAGCATTGATCGCCATGGCTAAGAAACCTTGTTTTCTAAAATAGCCTTCCCAGAGTTTTGTTTGCTGAGGGTCAGCCAAGTCTGCTTTATTGATCAAGATCAAGCGTGGCTTTTGTTGTAAAATTTGATCCAGCATGGGGTTTCTTGAAGAAACGGGGAGACGAGCATCTACAAGTTCAAACACGATGTCGACAAATTTTAGTTTTTCGCTTACTTCACGTTTTGCTTTGGCCATGTGGCCTGGAAACCATTGAATGGTACTCATAATTAATTTCCTTTCATACCAGTCTTTTTCAGACATTGTTTTGGCTTTCTCTTAAAAGTATCGGACGAATCGAGAAAATTTCCTGATTGCCGAGTATCCTACGCATTTTAACACGAATTGGTTTAATTGGAAATACTACCTGCCAATCACCTGCAACTATACCTATGAGACGCGTATTGTAGTGGTGATTTGCTCATTCAACCTGCTCTTACAGTCCAGCAAATTTCCAAAAAATGGCCAAAAACTGCCCAACTACGCTGACTATTCTGTTATATGCCATTATTTGGCTGATTCCACAGCCTTTCCTTGTTAATTCATTCACTAGAATCACTTGGCAGACTAATTTAAAAATACCATGAGGGGATTTGGCCCACGGCTCAATTCATTCTGTCACTCAGTGTCAGTCCAAGAGAACTTGCTGGCTTGTGAAAGTAGCTAAAATTAGGAAAAAGTAGCTAAAAGTAGCTAGCTGAGTGTCAGGATGTAGGAAGCCAACTTTTTTTGAGAAAAAGACCAATTTTCAGCCTAGTTAAAATTATACTTCATTTTACGTCTTTTACTCAAATCATCTTATCAATTTTGAAGAAAAAATGCCAAAAGTCTGACAGAATTACAACACTGTAAAAAATTTTATCGTTATTTCTAGAACATTTTTTTCACATTGCTCAAGCAAGCGGCTACCTCGTTTGAATATATAAGTAATAGAAATAAAACGAAATGCAGCTATGTATCGTAGCTAAGTACTAAGATCAACAAAATCGAAAAGATCAAACCTTTTTGAAACCAAGAGGTTCCCATCGCTCATACTGATTTATGAAAACAATGAAAACAAAAAAATCTAGAAAGAATTTACTTCTTTCTAGATCGCCATCATTTCTTATTAAAGTGCGTATCGATACAAGTTTTGATGAAAAAAAATACAAATGAAATGAATAGAAAACTAATTTTTACTCATGATTCTCCCTTTTGATACTCTCACCGTTGGAGTTAATGACTTGCCGATACCACTCAAAGGAATCTTTTTTCTTACGCATATAGGACCCTGTTCCATCATCTTGTTTGTCGACATAGATAAATCCATAGCGTTTTTTCATCTCACCTGTCGTAGCACTGACTAAATCGATCGGCGCCCACGTTAGATAACCGATACAGTCTACCTGATCCTCTTCAACTGACAGCAACAATTGCTCGACATGTCTGTGCAAGTAATCAATGCGATACGCATCGTGAACATGCCCATCTTCTGCGATTTCATCCACTGCACCTAGTCCGTTTTCAGTAATCATGATTGGTAATCCGTATTTTCGATAAGTGTAATTTAACAAATACCGCATGCCAATCGGATCAATCGTCCATCCCCACTTACTGCTTTCCAAATAAGGATTTTGCAGACCGCCAAATAAAGCACTTTTTCCTTCCGATGCACCTTCATATTCTGCGACAGAAGACGCATAGTAATTCATGCCAATAAAATCAATTTTGCCCTCAGCAAACACTTTTTTATCTGACTCAGAGATCACGATTTTTATGCCTTGATCTGCATATTCTTCCAGTTTGTATTGGGGAAACAGACCATTGCACATTGCATCGATCTGATAGAAGTCACGATCCATTTGTTTATAGGCATTTAGAACATTGACGGGATCACAATTTGCTGGATAGACTGGCTCGATACCAAAAACACAGCCAATTTGGAAGTTTTCATCAATTTCATGTCCCATTTTGACAGCAGCACAACTTGCAAGCGTCATATTGTAGCCAATCATGGCTAATGTCTGGGCCTTAGCATCGATTTCAGAGTACTTTAATCCGGCAATGATATAGGTAAAGATATCACTAGCCTCACTTTGAGAATCGATATGGTTCATCTCATTAAAAGTGGCCCAGTATCTGACTTTTCCTTTGAATGCTTCAAACATCGTGTGACAAAAGCGCAAATAGAAATCAACGACTTTGCGATTTGTCCATGAACCATATTCTGTCACTAGATGAATCGGCATTTCGAAGTGATAGAGCGTAATGATCGGTTCGATACCATGTTTTAATAGCGTGTCAACGACTCGATGATAAAAATCGATACCGGCTTGATTTGGTTCTGCTTCGTCCCCTTTAGGATAAATTCTTGACCAATCGATAGAAATCCGTAATGCCTTGAATCCCATTTCCGCAAACAAAGCAATATCTTCTTGATAACGATGATAAAAATCGATGCCTGTATGAGAAGGATAAACCTTGTTAGCAAGAAGTTCTTTATCGATCTCACGAGGCTGTTCATAGCTGCCTACTGTGACATAGTCCATAATAGCTGGGCCTTTGCCATCTTCCTGCCAAGCACCTTCACATTGATGAGCGGCAATGCTGCCGCCCCATAAAAAATCATTTCTTAACTTCATCTGCTCACCTTTTCTATCTTCTTTATTACGGTTTCTATTGCAAGACAATATTTAGTAAATCATCCGACTTTACCAACTGGTTATTGGATGTTGGGATCACATCAAGAAAATCATTCGTATTCGTAATGACCACAATAGTCGTTGGATCATACCCGGCTTCACGAACTTTTTCAAAATCTACTTCACCGATTGGTTGTCCTGTCCTCACACGATCACCTTGCTTCACATTCATCGTAAAATACTTGCCTTCTAACGAAACAGTGTCGATACCAATATGGATCAAGACCTCAACGCCTTGGTCACTGCGAAGACCAATCGCGTGTTTGGTAGGAAAGACTGTTAGCACTTCCCCATCGATTGGCGAATGAATCACATGACTTATAGGTTTGATACCGATTCCTTTCCCTAAAGCACCAGTTGAAAAAGCTTGGTCATTGATTTCATTGAGAGGAACCACTTCTCCTTCCACTACACTTTTTAAAGCAGTAGAACGAATCATTTCAGAAGATACAGGTTGTTCTTTCTCTTTAACCGCCGGTACTTCATCACTTTCTACTGGAATCCCTAACATATAGGCTGCGATAGTCGCACCAATAAAACTGATCGCAACCGCTGCCACCATTAACCAAAGATTCATGAAGTCGCCTTCGCCAATATAGGCAGGTAATCCAAATAATCCCCAAGCAATTGAATAAGCTTTGACACCTGTTAAACCGGCGAACAGTCCCCCTAAACCTCCACCGATCATCACAGCAATAAACGGACGACGGAATTTAACGAATACACCATAGATGGCTGGTTCGGTAACTCCTAAAATGGCGGATAAAGTCACGGTCCCAAATAGTTGTTTTTGTTTCAAGTTGCGAGCACGCAAGAAGTATCCAAGCATTGCTCCGCCGACAGCGATGTCAGAGATTGTACATGATGAGATAAACGCTGGATCATATCCATTCGCTGCAATCAATGAAGCCACAACAGGCATAATGAAATTGCCGGCGCCTAACATAATGATGAATGGCTGTAATGCAGAATAGAGCATCATCACAAACCAGCTACCTATCGTGTCCATCAATAGATTGAAGAAGCCAATGATGCCTTCCCCAATATAAAACCCTAATGGACCAAAAACCAGGAGTGTGGCTGGCAAAGTAATCAGCATGATCACTAAAGGAGACATAAAGTACTGCAAACTTTTAGGAATGACTTTTTTGGCAAACTTTGTTACATAGCCCATGAACCATACTGCTAATAAAATCGGGATAAAGCTATTTGAATAAGTGATCTGTGGTAACCCAATACCAAATAAACTCAATCCTGAAACATTGTTGATCGGTTCAGATAAAATGGTTGCTGCTAAAGCCACTGCTAGATAAGGGCTGGCGCCTAATCGTTTGGCACAGCTCATCGCCATTAAAATAGGTAAGAAATAAAAAACAGCCGACCGTAATGCATCAAAAATTTGATACGTTGAGCTATCTGTCGAAATCAAACCGGTTAATGAAATAATTGAAAGAAATGCGGCTAATAAACCTGCACAGATGATTGGTTCTAAAATGGGATTCATTGATTCCGAAATCACATCTAGCATCGCCTTGATCGGATTTTTCTTCGTTTTTGACTGGTCTGCTTCGTCTCCTGACATTCCCAGTTGGTCAATTAAATCTTTGTAAACATCGTTTACATGGGTTCCTACGATAATTTGATAAGCAACATTATTGCTTACCACATCAATAACCCCTTCCAGCTCTTGCAATTTTTTTGTATCTGCTTTTGAGCGATCTTTTAAAGTAAAACGAAGACGAGTCATGCAGTGCACAACAGCTTGAATATTGGCTTTTCCGCCAACTAATTTGATGATTTGCTCGTTGAAATCATGGTATTGATTCATGTCATTCTCCTCTTTCTGTTACACGATTGATGTGGATCATTAAGTAGGTGTACTCTTCTTGTGTCAGGTAACTGTTGAACTTTCCTTTGACATAGATCTCAATTTTTTCAACCGCGGCAAATGCTTCCGGATACATTGCTTTCACTTGTTTATAAAGTTGAGACTCATTGTCGGAATAGGTCTGGTTGTTCCGCAATCGTTCGATGAAATACTGGAGATGGGTCACAAGACGCATATAATTCATGCTGTTTTCATCTAAAGTAATCGTAAAATGATATTTGATAATATTCAGCATATCCCGCAACGTTTCCATATCAGCTAATTGTTCATCAAACTTTGCTTTCGTTTCCTGCAAGTTAACAAAATGTAAGGCAATGGCAACGGCTTCATCTTCAGGAAAATCGACTTGAAAGGTTTGATTGATCCTTTCCAAGGCTTCTAACCCAATTTTGTAATAACTGGGATAGAATTTTTTTACCTCCCAAGTCAATGGACTCCTCAAATATTGATCTTTTTTTGCCCGTTTCAATGCAAAGGATAAATGATCTAACAAAGCTAAATAAAGATAATCATTGGCACTTTTGCCGATTTCTTTTTCTCCATATTGTACGAGCTCGTTTACAAGCAGGATCAATTGATCATCGGCGCGAGATAAGAGGTAGCTAAAATGCTCTAATCGATCTTGGCTATCTAAGACAAAGGTCTTTTCTACTTCAGAGTCAGAAATATGTTGGCCAACTTTTTTCTTGAATGCGACTCCTGTTAAGTAGATGATCGACTCATGCCCTCCTCTATCCACTAAGGCAACATTATTATTGATAATCTTTTTAACTTTCATTCGTTTCTCCTTTCCAGAAAAAAGAACTCAGAATAAATATCAAATAAACTTTACAAAAGAAAGTGTACTTGATATATATTCTGAGTTCTGCCTGATCGTCTCAGTAACATAAC
Source organism: Enterococcus sp. ARL09-542 (assembly GCF_005234805.1). NCBI lineage: Bacteria > Bacillati > Bacillota > Bacilli > Lactobacillales > Enterococcaceae > Enterococcus > Enterococcus sp. ARL09-542. The sequence goes on along the minus strand of NZ_QPQX01000006.1, from coordinate 175,272 downwards.
TCAAGAAACAGCTGCGGCGCTATTTCTCGTTCCTTTTTCTAACTTACAGCCAAAGTATATCAGCTTAAAATGGCACTGTCAACGCTTACTTATAAAATTATTTCTTGCTTGTTCGTTTCAATAGAATAACGAAAAACAACAAAGTAAGTGTTAAATAATTATGTAAAGAACATGACACAAGAACAGCATTTTATTATCAAGCAAAGGATCCAACAACATTGATTTCTGCAGAAAAATACTAGCTGCTATTAAAAACATCATCTACTCATATTTTTTGAAAGTAGCGATACCTACGCAAAAATATGAATAAATGATGTTTTTGTTTTTCATTATATAAAGCGCATATGGGTTAGTGGGTAATAAACAAAACGAGCATTTCCTAAAATCGCATCTCCAGAAATGGCACCAAATGATCGGCTGTCTTTAGAGGCACGACGATTGTCACCTATCACGAAATAGCTGTCTTTCCCCAGCTTTTCAACGCCCAACAATGACTGTAGATCAAAGTCATTCGTATAAGAGACATTTTCGTGATCATTCTTTCGATTTTTCACTAGGAAATTCTCATCTACCGGCTGATCATTAACATATAGTTGATCATTTTCGTAACGAATGGATTCACCAGGCAATCCAATCACTCGCTTAATATAGGTGGAACCATCCGGCATTTGAAAAACGACGACATCAAATCGCTTGATGAGTGAGATTTTCTCGATCAAAACCATATCACCCTGTCTTAAGGTACCTTCCATTGAATTTCCGCCCACCGGTACAGGGATCAGCAAGAATGCACGAATCAGGAATGCAGAGGCCAATGCAATAATCGCGTATTTAATGATGAACCAAAAGCGATCGATCCAGATTTTTCTTCGCTGCATGATGTCCCTCCTCTTTTACTTTGTTACTACTTTGATAATAACTCGACAGCTTTCAAATAAGCATGATCTTCTTGTTTTAATTGATCCGTCACAGCTTTCTCAATTGCTTGTGCTGTTTCTGCATTCACTTTCCCTGTCACTTCCAGCTCAGCTTTTTGCTGAACGGCTTGAACGGCTGATACGGTGGTTTGGTCAAATGTATCTCCGGTGGTCCGATAACCTAGTGCAGAAAGAAACTGATTCAACCGATCAACTGCTTCTGAGCTTTGCCCTTCTTTCAATTCTTTGTCTCTTGGTAATGGAGCTAAATAGGCATACTCAGGAAAATCTGCTTGATGATCTGGCATTACACCTTGCTCATTGACCCATTCTTCATTTGGCGTCAGCCACTTCATGACCGTCATCTTTAACTCACTATTGTCTCCTAATTCTTTTACATTTTGTACAGTTCCTTTACCAAAGGTTTCTGTACCAACAACTGGTATATCTGCGGATTCTTGCAACGCAGCTGCAAAAATTTCTGCGGCCGATGCACTGCCGCCATCAACCAAGACGACAACCGGTTCTGTGACTTTGAATCCTTCATCAAGAGCAGCACTTGCCTTCGTTTCACTTATGACACCACTATCATCTGCAAACTTAACGATCGTTTTTCCATCTTCTAAAAACATGCTAGCCATGATCTGTACTTGATCTAAAAGTCCACCAGGATTTTGCCGGACATCCAGAATAAATGATTTTGCTCCTTTCTTTCTCAGTGACTCAATTCCTTCTTTTAATTCGGAGGCAGTACTTTCACCAAAAGTCGTAATTTCGATTTTCCCGATTTTTTTCTCACTATCAAGGTCTGTATGAACAGTATCCACTGGAATCGTATCTCGTGTAATCGATACGTCAAAGGTCTCTTTTTCCCGTTGGATCGTCAACTTGACTGTGGTCCCTTTTTTGCCACGAATGTTGTTTACGACCTCTGTTAATGACAGGCCTTTCGTTTCTTTCCCATCCACTTTCAAAATACGATCGTTTAGACGCAAACCGTTTTTCTCAGCTGGGGAGTTCTTGATAGGGGCTTGTGCCACTTCTGGATAGTCGTTGACAAGGGTAAGGGTGGCGCCAATTCCTTCAAAACTGCTTGATAAAGACTGATCCAATTCATTGGCTGCTGATTCACTAAGATACGTTGTATAAGGATCACCTAATGCATCGGTCATTCCTTTTAATGCCCCTTCGACCAAGACATCCTCATCTACTTCTTGGTAATAATTGGCACGAATTTGGTCAAAAAGCGTTTGAACTTTTTCCAGTTCATTTGATGTCGCCACTGTGGGCTGATTCTGTGGGGATTGTGTTGCAGCCGTACTTTTTTGCCAAATGTAGACACCGCCTCCCGAGAGGATCGCGACACAAATCAGTGAGATCACATAACGGTGAAAAGAAACATTTTTCATAGAAAGACACCTTTCTGTCCATTAATTTTTTAGCCTCTAGTGTAAAAAGAGAGGAAGTTTCCACTCCACTCTCTCTTATTTATTATCCTCCACATACTGTTCCCAAATACGATCAAAAATATCCATAGAAGGCAAATAATCGACGTTCAATTCTAAATAAGAAGAAACTTCATCATAATCGTCGGTATGTTTTGGGAATTGAATATCATGACTTGCATGTGTCGCAAAGATCTGTGCCTCATCAGTATGACTAGGCCCTTTGATGGCCATTAAATAAGTATAAAAACTTTTACGCATGCGTATTCTCCCAGTGATCCTCAAGAAAAGCTGCTCGTCTCGCATGATTGCGAGCAAAATTTTCAGGATGCTTTTTGTAGTATTCTTGATGCTCTTCTTCTGCCAAATAAAAAGGTTGTGCAGGTTCGATACTCGTTACGATTGGGGCATTAAAGCGACCCGATGCTTGCAAAGCGGCTTTGCTTGCTTCTGCTTTTTGTTTTTGTTCCTCATTGAAATAGAAGATGACTGGTCGGTAATTGTCTCCTCGATCTTCAAACTGCCCAAAAGCATCCGTGGGATCCGTCTGTTGCCAATAAATAGTCAATAATTCCTCAAAACTGATTTTTTCTGGATCAAAAATGATCTCAACAGCCTCTGTATGACCGGTTTTATGACTTTTTACTTCCTCGTAGGTCGGGTCAACCGTGTGTCCAGCCGTATACCCGGAAAAGATGGACTGTACTCCTTCTAACTCATCAAAAGGCTGAATCATACACCAGAAACACCCTCCCGCAAAAATTGCTCGTTCCATTATTTGTCCTCCGTTTCTGCTGGCAGATAGAGACTCATTTGGATCTCATCATCTACTAGATTGATTTTATTCGCTTTGATAAACAAGCCGTTTTGCATGCGGAATTGATCCAAGCGAATCAAAATAATTTGTTCATCCGCATTGACCTCGATCCACTCTGGAAACTTGAAGCTGCGCTTGATCATTTTTAACACTTCACTGGTCGGCAGATCTAAAGTACCAATTGATAAACTTTTGGCTTTTAACTGAACATTGCCTTCTTCGGTGACATAAGGATCAAAGTATAAGTAAAATGTGATTGGAAAGTTCAGCACTTTAAATTGACCTGTCAGTAGTGCCTCATTTCTCAACTCGAAATTGTATTTTACTTCTTGATCTTTCTGAAAATCAGTTAAATAGAAATCGATCAATTGATTGACTTGACTCTTATTACTGTTGATGGTCAAAACAGGATTACCGTCTCGTTTGACTAGTTCTGCACTTTCTGAGATCCCAGATTCACGTTGTTGAAACACCCGTGAAGCAAAAAAGACAGTTGTTCCCAACAGAATGCCTACTAAAACTAGAAAAGCAATTTTCCAGCAATTCATTTTTTTGATTGGACTTTTTTTATCCACATCATTAGTTTCTTGTTTCATTATTTTTCCTCCTTCATCAGCCAAACATTTTGGGTTTTGATTAATTCATCACGAACAGCATTCGCCATTAGCTGATACCCTAGATTGTTTGGATGGAAACGATCCCCATCATACAGTACATTGTTGGTCACTTTTGTTCCCCCAGTTTCTGAAGTACCGGTCATACCGTTGGTGGTGGAAGTTGTGGTATCCGAAGTTTCTGCTGATCCTGAAGCGCCTGCTTCAGAAGAATCCGTATCTGCGATCCCAACTTCGTCACTTAGTCCTTGGTATAGCAAGTCATTGATTGGGATAAAATAAGCATTTTGCTGTTGTTTGACAAATGTTTCTGTTGCTTTGTTCCAATTATCAATAATCGTTTGCATATCAGTAATTTCTGGAAAATTTAAATAAAAAGGATTATATATCCCTAACACATAAATGGGTGCTGTTTCATTCAGTTGACGAATCTGCTCAAACATCTCTACTAATCGTTCTTGATAGTCGGCCATGGGTTTGGTAAAAGAATCGACACTCAAACCAAAAAAATTAGTTTGAATCACTTTTAATACATCATTCCCGCCGACGGTCAATGTAATCAAGTCAGCCTTCTTTAGGTCACTGCGCAATTCTTTGTCTTTGTTCACTCGTTTCAGGATTTGATCGCTGCGCTCTCCAGCAATTCCATAGTTCGTCGTCACAACATTTGCTAAATGATACCGATCTTGCAAATCGGCTGCAACGATGGGCACAAATCCTCCTTGTTGCGTCTCATCACCGACTCCTTCAGTCAGCGAATCGCCTAAGGCCATGTAATTGATCACATTTTTGGTCTTTCCCTCTTCTGCCGTTCTCGCAACTGGTGTGAGCAATGGTTGCGCTTTTGGAATCAAAAAATGACCGAGCATTCCAGTACCTAAAGCTACGATCAATACAACTGAAAGATAAATTGCTACTTTTTTCCACTTCACGGATCTTCAATCTCCTAACCTATAATCTAAGCTATTTTATCAAAATTCTCATTAAATTCATAGTCGAAATGTTTTGATTGACGAGAAACTCAATCAACGAAGAGCAGCGAAGTATGAAGCAATTTCTACCCATCTGCTTGATTCGAGTCCCGCTTCATCAACTGCTCGGCTACTCATTGTACTCATTGTTTCGTCTGCAGTTGCTTCTAAACTTACATTAAAAAGAATGTAAAAGTCATTTTTCGAGTGACAACCATAATGATTCTTTTCAAGGTCGCGCTCGCTTGGCTCGCCATTGCTCATCATCAACTCTGTCTTGCTTCGCAAGCCAATCATTGTGATTCTTTTCAAGGTTACTACGCTCGCTCAGCTCGCCTAGTACTGCTCATCATCAATTCTGTCTTGCTTCGCAAGCCAATCATTGTGATTCGCAGCAAAAAGCGATTCGTGTTTACGAATCGCTTGGATACTGTCATTAAAATTATTCGGTGTAATACGTAATGGCGAATGCGCCTTTGCCGGTATGGGTAGCGATGATTGGGGTGGTATGAAGTAGTGGAATATTCATTTCTGGGAAGAGTTGCTGCAATTCTTTTTTGAATTGTTCTGTGATCTCTAACCCCTCTGCATGAGAGATCCCTATTTGTTTCACATTCGGCATGCGTTTCAATTCGTCTTTCAATTCTTCAAACCACTTATTAAATGTTTTTACACCGCGTCCTTTTACGATTGGAATCAATTCTGAATGGTCGAAATCCATAATCACTTTCATATTTAATAAACTGGATAATAACCCTTTGGCACGACTGATTCGACCGCCTTTTACCAGATTTTCTAATGTAGAGACACCAATAAATAATTTGGTATTTTCTCGAACTTTGTCAACTTCCGGCAAAACTTCAGCTAATGTCTTGCCTTCTTGTGCTAATTGAGCTGCCCGAATCACTTGGAACGACAATGCTTGATCTGTCGTATCACTATCGATCACTGTCACATTTGCTTTCGACAAATTACTTGCTTGTCTGGCAGCTTCGACAGTTCCACTCAGACCCTTTGTCATATGTATCGATAAAACGTCACTACCATCTTTTCCTAATTCATCGAACAGTTCCACAAAATGGCCAATCGGTGGTTGGCTCGTTTTTGGAAGTTCTTTTGCTTGTGCCATCATTTGCATGAATCGTTCTCCGGGCAATGAATCATCATCTGGATAAACCATCCCATCGATCATTACAGATAACGGAACTACATGGATATTCAATTGGTCTCGAACGGTTGGCTCCATCGTACAGGAGGAATCCGTTACAACTTTAAGCTTTGCCATCATACATTCACTCTCTCTTTAAATCAAGTCTCTTTTCGTGGTAAAATAACCATAGACCATTTATAATCAGTATAACAGAGAGAAAAAATTTTTTCATCTTATTTAAATTCGAAGGGAAGGTGCTTGATGGATCATATGAAATTTACACGACGCTACTTGATTCTGAATGAGGTACTCAATGCGGTGACCCATGGTATCGGATTTGGATTAAGTATAGCTGGACTCGTTATTCTTTTGATTAAAGGGGCTCGATTAGATTCCCCTATTCACATCATTTCCTATGCGATTTATGGCTCTATGATGATTTTGTTATTCTTATTCTCTACGCTCTTCCATAGTTTGATGTTCACACGAGCAAAAAAAGTTTTCCAAGTCTTTGATCACGCCTCGATTTTTTTATTGATCGCAGGCAGTTATACGCCGTTTTGCTTGCTGAGTATTCAAGGTTGGTTGGGCTGGACACTTTTCATTTTGATTTGGTTGTTAGCCATCAGCGGGATCGTTTATAAGTCACTCACACTGCATAAAAAAGAGACGGTTTCAAAAATATCCACACTAATTTATATTATTATGGGCTGGCTCTGCGTGATTGCATTTAAACCATTGATTGCTTCACTGGGTTTTTGGGGTACCTTTCTGTTAACAAGCGGTGGTGTCTCTTATACCGTCGGCGCATTATTCTACAGTATCAAATCCGTACGCTTCATGCATGTGGTTTGGCATTTGTTTGTTATGCTCGGAGCTGGACTAATGTATTTTTCCGTTCTTTGGTTTACATGATCCAACCCACTTTTACTTAAATAAGGCAGCTGCTACAACCATATGTTGTAACAGCTGCCTTATTTATTTTTTCTGCTTACTATAAAACTCAAACCGGTGCGGATAGATGTTCTTTTCATCCACTACGCCTTCTATGACTTTATCCAAATGCCAGTTTGACCAATCGATCTCAGGAAAGTAGACATCTCCGGTAAATGTCTCGTCGATCACTGTTCGATACAACTGATCGCAATCTTCGATCATCGATTCGAAAACTCCAGAACCCCCAGTTAGAAACACAGGATGATCTTGCTGTGCAGTATAATCCAAGACTTCTTGTCGATCATGCATAACTAATACGCCTTCTGCTTCATATGCTGTGTCACTGGTCAAAACGATTGTTGTTCGATTTGGCAATGCTTTTTTCTTCATGCCCTCAAACGTTTTTCGCCCCATAATGAGCGAATTTCCAGTAGTTTGTTCTTTGAAGAATTTCAGATCGTTTGGCAAATGCCATGGCAATGTGCCGTTTTCTCCAATCAAACCATTTTTGTCTTGTGCCCAAAGTGCAATCAACATGTTTCAAAACTCCCTTTCTAGATAAAGTGAATCTGCAATAGCCGCTGCAATCTGCAGCCTTCTCATTAATTGATAAGCAGGCTGTGCTTGCAGATGATCGGTATTTCTTTCTTTATAACACAAGCCTTCGCACGCTTGATAAAAAATATGCCCTCCATGATGCTTCACTTTGGTTGGCCATTCGCCATCCGTCCATCTTGAAGAATCTGCGGATACTAGTAAAGGAATCAATTCCGCAGAAAACAAGACACTGCCGGCGGTAATATCAAGACCCTTGATATGAAAAACTTCCGCTGCAATTTCATTGACCAGCTTTTCTGTCCGCTGCCAAGCAGTTGGATGGCTTAGGAAGGCTTTCTTTGTACGTCCTAATATACAGAAAGTGTTCGTAGGAAACGGCTGACAGCTCAAAGCTGACAGTTCATCTGGGTATTCCTCACACCAAGTGATCAAACGATCAAAATCACATAATTGAAAGGAAGCGAGTTGCGGAAATGCCTTTCCAGCGCGTGCCACAGCTTGCCGACGTGCTGGACCAGCACCGACTGCTGGCAATTCAAAGAGATAGATCTGGGGCGGCAGCTGCCATAAATACCGCTTGATTTCAGGTTTCGTTACTTCAGAAACTGCTAAAATGACTTGCGAAAAATAAGAACGAAGGATCGTAATTGTTTTTTCTACATCTGATAATGAAATGGTATCTTTTGACGTAATATGCAGCGTTGCGACGATTCCCCGCTGTAAATCGTTTGTCATCTATCTTCTCACTCCCAACTGTAATAAGTTAGACAGCGATCGGTGCCTTGATCGTGGGATGCGGATCGTAGCCTTCAATCGTGATATCTCCTATCTCAAAGTCAAAAATCGATTGTTTCTCAGGATTTAAGTGCAACGTAGGTGCAGAACGAATTGTTCGGGAAAGCTGCTCTTTCATTTGTTCCATATGATTGCTATACAGATGGGCATCCCCTAAAGTATGGATAAATTCGCCGACTTGGAGTCCTGTCTCGTGAGCGATCAAGTGAGTCAATAACGCATAGCTAGCAATGTTGAAAGGCACCCCCAAAAAAACATCGGCACTTCGTTGATAAAGCTGACAACTTAGTCGACCTTCATGAACATAAAACTGAAACATGGTATGGCAAGGAGGCAGCGCCATCAACGGCACATCTTCTGGATTCCATGCGGAAACAATCAAGCGCCGAGAATCTGGCGTTGTTTTGATCATTTCAATCACTTCTTTGATCTGATCAATAAATTCCCCTTTAGTAGTTTCCCAATGACGCCATTGATACCCGTAAACATGACCTAGATCACCAAATTTTTCTGCAAATGCTTCGTCATTTAAAATACGTTCGCAAAATTTTTGCAATTCCTCTTGATAGCTGGCATTGAATTCTTCATCAATTAATGAGCGACGGCCAAAATCAGTCATATCAGGACCTGTATAGTCCTCACTTTTAATATACCGCTCAAAAGCCCATTCATCCCAAATGTGATTCTTGTGTTGCAGTAAGAATCGAATATTGGTATCTCCTTTAAGAAACCAGAGTAACTCGCTTTTGATCAGACCAAAAGGTACGCGCTTGGTTGTCAATAATGGAAATCCTTGAGAGAGGTCAAATCGCATTTGATGACCAAAAATACTTTTGGTTCCAGTCCCTGTGCGATCCCCTTTGACATTTCCCGTTTCTAAAATTTTTTTTCCTAAATCAAGATATGCTTGTTCCATAATGGGCCTCCTTATTAGTCGTCTGAAAACTCGCTTAAATATTCCCAGCGTGTCATTTTTTCTTCTAACAATTGTTCTGTTTCTGTAACTTCTGCTTGGAGCTGCTGTAATTTCGTAAAGTCATCCCCCTGCTGATTCATCGCTTCAGTTAGTGCGTCGACTCGTTCTTCTAACAGAGCAATCTCATCTTCGATCGTTGCCCATTCTTTTTGTTCCATGTAGCTTAGTTTCTTTTTGACTGGCTTTTCGGAAACAAATTTGCTTTGTAGCCCTTTGTCAGGTTGTGAGGCTGCAGTTTTCTTTGTGCCCTGTTTCGTTGCTGTCTTTTGTAAATATTCGTTTATCGAACCATAGAAGCGAACAATTTGCGCGTTGCCTTCAAAAATAAGTAATTTTTCAGCAACTTTATCTAAAAAGTAACGGTCATGAGAAACTGTAATTACGGCACCAGGAAATGATTCAAGATAGTTCTCCAAAACAGTTAATGTATCAATATCCAAATCATTCGTTGGCTCATCCAACAATAGAACATTTGGTTGACCAATCAATAATTTCAATAAGAATAGGCGGCGTTTTTCACCACCAGATAATTTACCGATCTTTGTTCCGTGCATGAAACGGGGGAACAAAAATTGTTCCAGCATTTCCGCTACACTGACATGGGCACCATCTGTTTTTTCTACTTCTTCTGCTGCCTCTTGTAAATAAGCAATCATCCGCTGTTCCGGATCCATTGTCTCATTGGTTTGCGTATAATAAGCTAATTTGACGGTTGAGCCAATAATCCGTGTTCCTGAATCTAATGAGAGACGTCCCGCCAACACATTCAGCAAGGTTGATTTACCTGCACCATTCTCACCAGTAATGCCTAAACGTTCTCGCGACTGAATCAATAAATCAAATTGAGATAGAATTGGTTTGCCTTCAATTGCATAACTACCTTCTTTGATTTCCAGCACTTGCTTACCTAAACGTGAGGTCGCAACATCAATCTGCACTTCTCCATTCCGCTTGACTTGGTTCATATTCTCTTTCAAATCGTCGAAACGATCAATTCGCGCTTGTTGCTTAGTCGTTCTCGCTTTGGCGCCTGTCCGAATCCATGCCAGCTCGTGCTTATATAACTGTTGCCGTTTTTCTTCTTGGGTTTCTTCAATACGTTCTCTTTCTGCTCTGGCTAATAAATAGTCCTCGTAATTTCCTTGATATTCATAAAGTTTACCAAAAGAGAGTTCAAACACGCGATTGGCTACCCGGTCAAGAAAATAGCGATCATGAGTGACCATCATCAGTGCGCCGCGATAGTTTTTCAAATAGCCTTCTAGCCATTGGATAGCTTCATAGTCAAGATGGTTCGTCGGCTCATCCAACAATAGTAAATCCGGTTCATCGATCAACACTTGCGCTAACCCCACCCGTTTTTTTTGCCCACCTGAAAGTTCATTGACTGGTTGTTTTAAATCTGAAATCCCTAATTTCTGCAAAATGATTTTTGCCGTTGTATCCGTATTCCAAGCATCTGTTTTATTCATAGCTTCTTCTGCTCTGCTGTAGGCAGCTTGCACTGTAGGATCTGAGCCATTTTGTTCCAGCTGAATCAAAGCTTTCTCATAGTCACGAACGGTTTTGATTAATGGACTTGTTCCTTGGAAGACCGCATCAACAACCGATAATTCTTCTTTTAATTGACTTTCTTGCGCCAAAAAGCCGATTCGATAATCTTGTGGTTTAAAAACAGAGGGACGGTCGCCATCTCCGGCTTCAATTCCAGCCAAGATCGTTAGTAAACTTGATTTGCCTGTCCCATTGACACCAATCAAGCCAATCCGGTCTTTCTCATGTATCAGAAAAGAAAGCTGATCAAATAATGTTTTATCGCCGTAAGTTTTTGTAAGCTCACTTACTTTTAATTCTTTCACAGAATCCCTCCTGAGATCTATTTTTCTTCGCCCATTGTACCACATAAGCATGACAGGGTCTTTAAGAAAAAAGAAAAAAACAACCGCTCCATCTCAACCCTGAGACGAAGAAGTTGTTGTTTTATCTACGAAACATTCGCTGTTTCGGCTGTTCATCTGCGCGAGCCATCGCATAAGATTCCAAGAGATTTACGTTGCGTCGATATTCGTTTGCAGAGATCGTTGGAATTTTTTCGGCTACCTCATATTCATCGATCGTTTTTCGTTCTAAATAATAGCCTCGTAAAACTTTTTTGACAAAAATCGGTTCTTGTTCAATCATGATAGTCTCAATGAAGTTATTATGCTCAAAACGCTTTAAGCTCATTTCCCTTTGACGTATAAAGAAGTTGATCAAAGATGAATCGTAGACATCTTCTAAGTTGCTTAAACTATGAAAAATATAATCACTGTTTTTGATATAGATTTTTTGTACTTCTGATATATCTCTTTGTTTCAATGCATCCTTCAGCTGCTGCTGGCGCTGCCAAAACAGCTTGGGATGAAAAATGATCCGTACAAAACGTTGAATGATCAAAAGCCAAAAACTGAAAAAAGACAAGAACTGTTTTGCTAACGAATGCTGCTGCTGCGAAATGAACCGGGAATAAAAGCGATACCCATTGGAGCTAACCTCACCTTTTCGGTAGGCTTCATCCAAACCATCCTGTTCAATGGATAGAATCAATCCTTGAATTTCCTGTATCTCTTGCTTTTCAGAATCAGTTAAACTATTGCGATACAATTCCCAGCGTCGATTTTCATAAGTATTGATTACTGCATCTGTCGCTAAGCGCTCTTTGGCATCCGTAATTTCTTTCTCTTCTTCTTCCAAGATCTGGATGACTTCTTCTAAAATCAGCAACTGATTGAAATCAACAGATTCGGCAGCTTCACCATCTGCCAAATAGGGCAAGACAAGTACACTGATCACTAAAGTCGCTAAGATGACACAAGCCGTCAAAAATAAGAGCAAACTGCGGGCTTCAAATTGGTCACCGTTGATCGTTACAGGCAAGATAAAAATTGCCGCTAAGCTGACCGTTCCTTTGACCCCTCCAAAGGTCAACAAAGCTACTTGCTTCAAGTCCACGATTTTTTTTGATTGTAAAAACTGATAATAAAAAAGAAGGAATAAGAAACGAATGAAGAAGATAACGAGCGTTACTACTACGATGGTCAAGACTAAATGACCGTTTGCATAAGAATTGCTTTCCCAAATGGGTGAAAATACTTGCGAAAGTTCAATCCCTAAAAATAAAAAAACAAGGGCGTTCAACGTAAATACAATTGTTGACCACGTACTTTCAGAGATATTGGCTAGTTCCGCATCGAACAAAGAGACTCGTCGTCTTCTTTGTGCTTGCGCTACACCGGCAACAACTGCCGCAATGATACCAGATACTCCAACCATTTCTGCAATCAAGTAGGCTGCAAAAGGCAATAGTAGTTCGATCAACAGATAAACAGTGACATCTTGGGCAGATATTTTTTCAATAAAGCGAATGATCCGCCGTTTTAACCAAACGATCAAGTAACCAATCAAGCCGCCGCCAATACTCGAAAAAAGCAATTGAAAGCCAGCCCCCATAACAGAAAAGCTACCAGTGACTAAAGCAACGATAGCAAATTGGAGCGCTGTTACCCCGGAAGCATCATTCAAAAGACCTTCGCCTTCTAAAATATGCATGATGTTCTTGGAAATTTTTAAGCGTTTCGCTAAAGATGAGACGGCTACCGCATCTGTTGGTCCTAAGGCAGCGCCAAAAGCATAACAAGCAGCCAAAGGAATCGATGGCATCAGCCAATGCAGTGTCGTTCCCACTGCAAATAAGGTCAGCAAAACACCGCCAAAGGCCAGAAACAAAACGATCTTACTGTTCTTCAAGATTTCCGGAACATCGGCTCGTTCTCCTTCTCGAAACAATAGCGGTCCAATGATCATCACTAGAAACATCTCTGGTTCGAATGCGATTTCTTGTCCCATTTCAGTCAATCCTAGCAGAATGCCTAAGATAATCTGAATGAAGAAAATCGGTACTGATGGCAGTATTTTGCTGACAATATTTGAAAAGGTCACGAGGATCGCGATGATGATGATAAGTTCAATAAATTCCATCCATTATCCTCTTTTCTTTCGAATTGCGATTAATAACTCAAGAAAATGTTCTTTTTTCATGAGAATCTTATGATCGAGCTGATTCAACTCCTTTTCATTTTTTTCGATTTCACATTGAATCCGTCTTGATTCTAGACGAAATAATTCATGTTTCATGCGTTCAAATTTGCGAAACAGCAATGGATTCTTCCGTTGCAAATATTCGCGGATTTCTTTTTTTTCTGCTGGTGAGAACTCCCCTAGGCGTTCCATCAATTCTTGTTTCGTTAAACATTGCTTCGTCATGATAGCCCCCTGCAATTCTAGTCAATTATAATAGAAGTCAGTTAAAATGAAAAATGATTGAAACCAATCCTGCTTTTTCATTTCTTGTTGACCGAGAGTATTCTATGCCATTCAACCAAAAATAGCAAGACCCACTTACTAAAAAAGAGGTTTCTCTCCGAATTATTGATAATCTCTTAATAATTCCGATAGAAAGTATTTTGCTATAAAAAAAGTTGATGAACCGTCCTTCACTGATTTGGAAAATCATCAGCGAACGAACCGTTCATCAACTCCCTCTTACTCATTCAACGATTATGCCTTGCTTATTTCATATATAAATCATAGTAAGCATCCATGATTTCTTTCACGATTTTTACGTTTGGATACGAAGTAGTTGAAGATTTAACCTGTGGTAAAACCACTGCAACTGCTATATCTGCATCATCACTTGGTCCATAAGCAACAATATTTAGGTTGACCAGATTGATGGTTTTGCCATTTTCATCGACAATCGGTGTCTCCGCAGTACCCGTTTTCGCAGAAAGTTCCATTTTAGCAGAAGCTAGTCCTGTTGCTGTAGCCCAAGCATCTGTTCCATGAACGGCATCATAAAATCCATTTTGAATGATTTTCATCTGATCAGTAGTTAAACCAACTTCGTTCAAAACGGTAGGTTCTACCGCTGATTTCAAGCTTCCTAAACCACCGGTTTCATCATTCCCATAGATACCCGAAACGATATGTGGCTGCAATCGTTGGCCGCCATTGGCCACAGTTGCTGCATATTGAGCCAATTGTAATGTCGTATAGGTATCAAACTGTCCGAAGGCTAAGTCCAGGATCTTACCGCCATCACTGACCGTATCTAATTTGTCGACAGGTGTGCTGATCCCTGTTGCTTCGCCAGGAAGATCGATCCCTGTTTTCGTCCCCATCCCAAAAGAGGCAAAGGCTGTACGCAGCTTACTGTAGGCTTCTGTTTGACGATCAACTGTTGGAATTGAAATTCCAGGCTGATACTCAATGCCCATCAAGCGTAAAGCAACCTGCATCATGTAGGAGTTGGAAGAAACTTCTAAGGCTTGTTCAGCTGACAAATTGCGGTTGTTTGCTCCTGTCGGGTTAAAGATCGAAGCTTTGACATCAGAGCCGATGCGGATTGGTTGGTCATATAAGACTTCATTCCCATTCAAGACACCATTTTCCCAACCAGCTGCTAACGTACCACCTTTGACTACAGACCCTGGAACAAAAGCATTGATGAAGGTTCCGATTGCATTCTCTTGCAATTTGCTTGATTCTGCCTCATGTTGATAACCTGACATTGCCAAAATCCCGCCAGTTTTAGGATTGATCGCAACAGCATAGACTCCAGGCGAGTATTCTGCAGCTCCTGAATCCATCAAAGACTTAAAGTTATCTTGTAAGATTTCATCAACTTCTTTTTGGAACTTGGCATCTAGCGTCAGTACAAGATTATCTCCCTTAGAGCCCGCATAGATTTCTTTTTGGCTTTCAATATTATTGCTATTGTCTAATGTGATTTGAGACTTTGATTTTGATCCTTGAAGGACTTCTTCATATTGCTTCTCTAAATAACTTCGTCCTACACGATCATTACGAGCATACCCTTTCGCTAGATATTCATCCAAATTTTCTTCAGGGATCCCTTGTTCTTCTGTTGTCACAGTTCCGATCAAACTTGCCAATGAACTGCCTTCAACAATTTTTCTAGTCCAGTCTGTGCCAGTCGAAACTCCGGGAAGTTCGGTCATATTCTCAGCCACAATTGCTAGTTCTTCATCAGATACATCAGAATTTTTTAAATAAACAGTGCTTAAAGATTGTGCACTATTCATTCGTTTAAAAATGGAAGCTACTTTTAACTGATCATCATTAAAGGCAATATCCTCATCCGTTACTTTATCGACAGTTGCCGCATACTGATCAGAAGCCCCGAGCGCTTTTTGCTTGGAACTTAATTGATCTTGCGCTTTCTTCAAATTTTCAGGATCTGCCAACCAAAAATCTTTTAGGTCCCGCTCTGTCAGATTCTTATCGATTGGAATATCGATCAATGTAGCTAGTTTTTGTGCAGTCTTCAATAAATCTTCAGCTGTCATCTTATTTCCTCTTGTAAAGGTAATGGCTGCATTGGCTTGATTTTTGACAAGCGGTTTGCCAGATGCATCATAAATCATTCCTCGTGGAGAGCTGCCATTGACTTCTACCACGGATGAAGCTTTCAATTGCTTCTCAATATTATCACCATTGACGATTTGTAAATAACCTAATTGCACGATCAACGCAACAAAAAGACCAAAAATCACAAAAAAGAGAAAATTCAATCGAAAGGGAACATGGGATTTGCGATAAGATTTTGTCTTAGGCTCCTCAGGCCCTTTTCGTATATTCTTAATGACTTTATCTTTTAGATTCTTCATCTCTTCTATCCTCTCATTACAAACTGCTTACCGTCTTATTTTACCAAAAATTTTCAATATAAACAGAAGAAATCAAAATTATCCAAGTATCCTTAGAGAAAATTATAAGAATTCGTTCTCATCCACTGTAATGTTTCACAGTTACGCAAAAAGATTTTTTTGTTGAGAAAAAATCTGCTACACTTTAAGCTTTCTTAATCTTTTCCAATTTTAATCCCGTGAAACACATTTTTCTAACTTCCATCTGTGGAAAAGTAAAAAGCAAACGATCAATGACCGTTTGCTTTGGTTTTCATTATTAATATCCAGAGTAATCGCCAGTATCTTCCTGATACCCGGCTCCATCATCATAAATGTCTGACGGTTCACCTGGATTCTCATTTGAGTTTTCTTCACTATTGTAATTCGTATCGTCGTACAATTGATAGTTTGTATAACCATCAGTATGTTCATCTCCTTGAGACAAAGTCTCGCTGGTAGGAAGATTCAGTTGTTCTTTCAATTTATTTTGCATTTCCAGCAATTGATTGATACCTAATAATTGGTAATAGACCCCATTCATCATTTGGCCTTCACCTTGCAATTGTTCTTGATCGATTGTCGTGAACGCAGGCAAATAATTGGTAGCGATATCCATCATGTCATCCCAAGTCAAATCTGTTTTTGAATTCTTTTCAACAGCTTTTAATATTTTTTGATAATTGCTGACGCCATCCAAGCTCATTACTTTTTTAACGATCTTAGTGACAACTTCTCTTTGCCGTTTTTGACGTCCAATGTCGCCTTCCGGATCTTGTTTTCGCATGCGTGCATAGGCAAGACCGGTTTTCCCATCTAAAGTAATGGTTCCTTTAGGCACATGCACTCCTTCCAGAGTAAAATCGATTTTATTAGTGACTTCGATGCCTCCAACTGCATCGATCAAATCTCGCATACCTTGCATGTTAATCGTAACATAATGGTCAATAGGAATGTCTAACAGATTTTCAACGGAATCCATCGACATTGCTTCGCCACCAAAGGCATATGCATGGTTCAGCTTATCCAACATGCCATACCCAACAATTTGAGTGTAGATATCACGGTCAAGACTAACGATCGTTGATTGTTTCTTGGCAGGATTAACCGTAACGACCATCATACTATCTGAACGCCCTTGTTCGGTTCTCCCCAACGCTCCAGTATCAATCCCAAGCAAAAGAATCGAAAAGGGTTCTCTATCTTCAATACTTACTGCCGTTTCACGTTTTTTCGTCTTACGATCCGCACTTTGCGTAATATTATTGAACGTTTTATTCGTATCATCGTATACTTTCATTCCATAGACAGTGACACCGACAATACTTACTGCCACCAAGCCCAACAATCCTAAAATTACTTTTTGATATAAACGCATCCTACACCTCTATCACAAAATTATTAGGTAATCGTTTAAATTTTGCCACAATTTTACAAATTCAGCAATCTTGCTTCTGTTTTATTACAGAATCTTAACACGATTGCAACAAAAATGAAACGATAAAGAATTTGTTATTTTAACTTTTAACGGCGTACATCCCTATTCATTAACACATCTAAAAAAACTATCCTAAGGAAAGTAAGAGACACGCTTTAACAGACCCCTTCATTCCTTCGGATAGTTTTTTGTATTAATTGAAAAATAGTTTTTTTATACTTAAATATAATCCACAAATCGCGCTCTAAACTTCATGTGTAGATGACTACCTATTATCAATAGTGTTAAAGTCATTCCCCAAAAAATTAAGGTGTAGGTCGTTTTTTCCCAAACCCAACCACGTGATAAAAAGGCATCTCTAAAGCCTTCAATCAAATAATAAAAGGGATTTAAACGTAATAGCTTAATTAACCATTCCGGCATATTTCGATTATTGATATCCCAAATTGGTCCTGAAACATAAAACAACAAACGTAATACTGATTGTAAGAAAATATGATAGTCACGTATCAATACTGTAATGGTCGCATTTAATAATCCGAAAGCAAATAAGAAAATAACCATCGCAATAAAGTAATAAATAAATTGCAACCAATAAACGGACGGTGTTACTCCCGCCCATAAGAGCGAGCCAATCACAATAGCTACCATAGGGATATAAGATGACAAGTTACTGATAATATTGATTGACGGCAAGATACTTACTGGAAATTTCATTTTGGCTACCATACCAACTTGTCGGTGAATACTATTGGACGCTCCAAGTACCGAAGAATTGATATAAAACCAAGCTGTGATCCCAATCAACATCCAAATAATAAATGGTACGCCATCTACTTTCCGATTACCATTGACTCCTAGCCCAAAGACTAAATAATAGATACCAATTTGAATCACAGGGTTCAAGATTTGCCATGCAAGACCAAGATAGTGGCTTTGATAGGTTGCTTTGTCCTCGTATCGAGACATACGGAAAATAATTCCCGCATGATTAAATTGTTCTTTTATTACTGCAGCAATTTCTTTCACTAAACTCTTCCTTTTCTATCTAAACTAAATAAAGAAATAGTTATCTTTACTTGAAAACTTGTACAATTGCATCAACCGGATGCTTTAGCGCATAGCTAATGGATCTGCCACTGAAAGAAACAAGAGAGCAAAACAGTGTTCCTACTATCGCAAGAGTCAAAAGTCCTTTAGTTGGAATCGTCATCTTCTCACCTAAAGGAGTTCGTTTAAGGTTCTTCTGAATCATTTGTTCAGATAGATGCTGCTCTTTCAGCAAGCTATCATCTTGGCTTTTTTCAGCTAATTTTTCTAGATTAAATGCCTTTTGATTTTCTTTGTATTTATCTTGGTAAGCTTTTTGTTCTTTTTTCGGTTGCTTCTTGAACCAGTCGATAAACTTGCGATATTCCGCCATTACTTCCTCAGTCGGACCAAACATGCGCAAATCGCCGTAATGCATCCAGATTGTACGGTCACATAATTTTTCAACTTGTCCTAAAGCATGGCTGACAAAGAAAATAGTCTTGCCGGACTCTTTGAATTCCATGATTTTATCCACACATTTTTGATAAAAAGTTTCGTCTCCAACAGATAAAGCTTCATCAATGATCAAAATATCTGGATCATTATGAACAGCAATGGCAAACCCTAAACGTGACTTCATCCCACTGGAATAGCTTTTTACAGGTTGATTAATAAAATCACCTAAATCGGCAAATGCTACGATTTCATCCATTTTTTTATCGATTTCTTTATTGGTCATTCCAGACATCAATGCTTTTAGACGAATATTTTCTAAACCTGTCAATTGATATTTTAATCCGGCTCCAATTGCGATAATCGACGTATCGCCATTGACTTCCATTGTGCCTGATGTTGGAGGAATAATGCCACTGATCACATTTGAAAGCGTTGATTTTCCAGAACCATTTATCCCAATGATCCCTACAGACTCTCCTGCACGCACTTCAAAACTAACGCCTTTTAATGCCCAAAAACGTGGAACATTTCGATGATAAAATTTGAATAATGCTTTCACTTTGTCTGATTTCTTTTTGTATAGGTCATATTCCTTTGTAACCAAAGTACTACGAACTTTTATTTCTTTTTCCACTTTCTTCATCCATTCTCAAAGAAATTCTATTCATTTGCTACAACTCAAGCTACATCATATCATATTTTCCTCTAAGACAAAATAAACAACGAAAAACATCTAATAAATTTTAAGAAAAAAACGGAAATAGTGTACAAAAAAAGGCACCATTTAAAGATACCTTTTATGCTTTAAGTATTAATTATTTATTTTTAAGTCTTTTTTGATCTGTGTCGTTGATATTTCAGGCGTTCTAGCTAAATAAACAACTTCGGCATCTGTTTCTTCTTGAATGAAATCAAATTTACCAGCCCAATCATCACCCATGACAAAAGTATCCACGTGGTACTCTTTGACGTCAGAAACTTTTTGTTCCCAGTTTTTTTCAGGAATAACTAAATCAACATAGCGAATAGCCTCTAATAACTGTTTACGTTTTTCATAAGAAAAGTAGCATTTCTTCTGTTTTTCATCCCAATTGAACTCGTCCGTAGACAATGCCACGATCAAATAGTCTCCTTGTTCTTTTGCTCGGCGCAATAAATTGATATGACCATAATGGAGCAAATCAAATGTCCCATACGTAATTACTCGTTTCATCAAATATCCCTCATTTTTAATCTATTTATAATACACTGAAGATAACAAATTTGGCCGAAAATAGCAAATTAAAAAAAGCTGAGGTCCCCCTCAGCTTGTTCTAGTTTAGATTTTCGTGACTTCTGCCGCTTGCGGTCCCCGGGCGCCTTCGACAATCGAAAACTCGACTTCTTGACCTTCTTCTAAAGACTTAAAGCCATCTCCTTGGATCGCAGAAAAATGAACAAAGACATCATCTCCGCCATCAACTGTAATAAACCCAAAACCTTTTTCATTATTGAACCATTTTACTTTTCCATGTTCCATGCGTGTAAATCCTCCAGTAATTAAAATAAGACGCTTCCGTCTTCAATATTATAGCTGAAAATGAAAGCGTTAGCAATATGTTTCAAAAAATAAAACTACCCCCAACGAATCAAAGGTAGCAGTGAGAACTTATGGTTAACACGAAGCTGATGCTAAGATGCAACGTGCTTTCTTTTATCGTTGGGATAGTTTTATTCTGATTAAAAATAATTCCCTTACTTAATGATTATTTTGCTTTCGCATAAAAATCATTTACTTTATCCCAATTAACAACACTCCAGAAAGCATTGATATAATCAGGGCGTACATTTTTGTATTTCAAGTAGTAGGCATGTTCCCAAACATCTAAGCCTAAAACTGGCGTTTGACCGTCCATTAATGGTGAATCTTGGTTCGCAGTTGAAGTGATCGCTAATTTACCATCTTTGATGACTAACCAAGCCCAGCCAGAACCAAAGCGGCCAGTTGCTGCTGTTTTGAATTCTTCTTTGAAATCAGCAAAGCTGCCAAATGTTTCTTCGATGGCTTCTTTGATGGCTCCTGTTGGTTCACCACCAGCATTTGGTGCCAAGATTTCCCAGAAAAAGCTGTGATTTGCATGACCACCACCGTTATTACGGACAGCTGTTTTGATGTCTTCAGGCACCGAATCAAAATCAGCAAGTAATTCTTCAACTGATTTTTCACCTAATTCAGGATGTTTTTCAATTGCTGCATTCAAATTTGTGACGTAAGTATTGTGATGCTTGTCATGATGCAAATGCATCGTTTCTTCATCAATGTAAGGTTCTAATGCATCATAAGCATAAGGTAAATCTGGTAATGTGTAAGACATAAAAAATTCCTCCTCAGTGATAGTGATTACATAAGTAACATTATCAGATAAAAAGTGGTTCATCAAAACATATGCTTACTTTTTATCAATTTTTTTTGGTGCAAAAATCAGAAACTTGCTGAAAACATAGTTTGCTAGGACGACAACGATTTGTGTAACAAGCTTAGCGATAAAATCACCGGTTCCTAGTACGCTAATCAATAGATACATACAAGCCATATCCAATCCCAGCGAAAGGACTCTGAAGAAAAGAAACTTCCAAAAGGCAAGCCACGATTCTTTTTTTGTTTCACTTTTTGCTTCAAAGACCCAAATCTTATTCGTGAAGAATGCGAACAACACAGAAGCTGCCCAAGAAATCACATTAGCAATCATATAATGAAAATCAAAGATTTCTCTAAAGAGAAAATAAACAACTAAATTGACCAAAGTAGTTAATCCACCAAAAATTAAATACGTTAACGGCTCCCATAATTTTTTTTCTTGTAGTTTATTTTTCACATTTTTTAAACTTTCCATACTCGATCTCCAATTCTACTCATTAATCAGCAAAGAACACTTTAGAGATAATCGGACTTTTCTGTCATAAGTCCTTGTGTTCTGTTGCTGCCTTCGTTACAATTATTTTTAGTTACATAAAAGGAGTTAAACAAATGACAATCATACAAATGCTAAAAAGTGCATTTATTCGAATCCCAAATCTCAAATATGTAAAAGACGCTGCTTTTTCAAAAGTGATTCTTTTTCTACTTGGAGCTACCGTTATTTTAGCCGTACCAATCACTTTGCAAGTCAATGATATCTTTCAGGATTTCCAGCGAGATAGTCAAAAAATTGCGCAAAAAATCCCCAATTTTTCGATTGAAAATGGTCAATTAACAACGAATGGACAAGGAGAAGGGTTTATCTATCAAACCGACTCTATCATTTTTACTTTCGACCCTGAAGGAAAACGCAACGCTACCGATATTGCTTCAGATGCCACTGCAAATGTGTTGAGTGTGGGACTATTAAAAAAAGAAATTGTTGTCAGTTTCCCTGGAACAGGACTTTCCACATCATTCTTAGATACAAATCAATTAAAATTTTCTTATAATGAACCAGCATTTAATAATTTAGATGGCAAAAAGATTCGGGAAACACTGAGCAGCAATCAAATTCCTTGGTGGCTACAACTTATTGTTTTCTTAGTAGCGCTCTACCCTACATTTTTAAATTTATTAATCACATTGATCATGGGTACATTTATTGCAACTATCTATACAAAACTAAAACTTTTTTCTTACAGCTTTTTTGAAAACCTTAAGATACTAATCGTTAGTGCTGCTTTACCAACAATTTTGAGTGTGCTGATCCAACTATTCGTACCAAATTTTGATGGGACAACATTTATCTTATTCGCAGCACTGTTTCTATTCACTCAAGGCGTCAAAGGTTCGCCTAAAATCCAATTAAAAAGCTAGTAACTATCCAACCATGCATAGATCTTTGCGCATGGTTTTTTCTTTGTTCTTTGATACACTAAAATAAAGGAGGAACAAATATGACTAAATATATTTTATCTAGCAGAGAATTTCGTGATGAATTTATCACACAAATTCATGAAATCAGTGATGAATATCAGTTTATCCACTATGATGAAGCAACTTCCATCGACTGGTCAAATGTTGCAATCACGATTGGCTGGAAAGAAGAATGGGCTGGAAAGTTACTGGCTAATGCTTCTCTTGAATGGGTCCAAGCCATTTCAGCCGGTGTGGATACGCTACCTCTAGCACAGTTTGCCCAAAAGAACATCTTACTTTCTAATGGTAGCGGCATTCATGCACAATCGATCACTGATCATTTAATTGCTTTATTATTCATGGAATCCAGAGGAATTTTTACCGCCATCAAAAAACAGGCTGAAAGACAATGGCAGCCCAATGGTATTCCTTATTCATTATTATCTGATAAAGAAATACTGATCGCAGGTACAGGTAAAATTGGGCAGGCTTTAGCAAAGGCCTTAAATTTTTTTGGCACCCAACCTGTCGGCATAAATACAACGGGGCATGCCGTTGATGGTTTCAAGGAAACTTATCCACTTGAAGAGTTGATTGAACAAAGTCAGAAAGCTGATTGTGTGATTAATATCTTACCATTGACACCTGAAACTACAAGAATCTATAATAGCCATTTTTTTAATAGTATGAAATCATCCGCTTCTTTTTATAATGTTGGGCGTGGACCTAGTGTAGATACTGTAGCGTTGACAGAAGCCCTCCGCCAAAAAGAAATCGCATTTGCGGCTCTTGATGTTTTTGAAGAAGAACCTTTACCCGCAAATGATCCGCTATGGACACTGGAAAATGTGTTGATCACCCCGCATATTTCCGGGTTGACCCCACATTTTCAAAAAGCATTCATGGCCATCTTTATGGATAACTTCCGCAATTTTATCCACGAGAAAAAATTGGTTCGAAATCAAGTCGATGTAACAAAAGGGTATTGATCATCAACCAGCGCTGCTTTTTTATTCCCAAAAATTATTTTTGATCTTTTTCTGTCTCCTTTAAAATGTAAAGGGGACGTTTTTTTGTTTCCAGAAAAATTTTTCCAATATATTTTCCAATAATACCTAGACAAAGCAATTGCAAACCGCCAACAAACAATACGATACAAACTAAAGAAGGCCAGCCTGAGGTAGGATCACCAAAAATAAAAGTACGAATAATTATGAATAGCAGTGCAATTCCAGAAGCTAGACAAGACAACGCGCCAACAAAAGAAGCAATATTTAATGGCGTATCAGAAAAATTGACGATGCCATCAATCGAGTACTTGAATAAGCTCCAGAATGACCAAGAAGTTTCTCCAGCTACTCTTTCACGATTTTCGTAGGCAATGTATTCTGTATCAAAACCTACCCAACTAAAGATTCCTTTGGAGAACCGATTGTATTCAGAAAGTTCTAAAACTGCATCCACCATATTCCGACGCATTAAACGGAAATCTCGTGCGCCATTGACCATATGTGCTTCACCAATTTTGTTGATCAATGCATAAAAGGCTTCTGAAAAGAAACTACGAACTTTAGGCTCCCCTTTGCGATCGGCTCTGCGCGTTCCAACACAGTCTAATTGTTTTGTGTTGAGCAAGTCAAACATCTGAGGCAAAAGGCTTGGAGGATCTTGTAAATCTGCATCCATTACGGTAACAAAATCCCCTTTTGCTGCTTTTAAGCCAGCATACAAGGCTGCTTCTTTTCCAAAATTACGTGAAAACGAAAGGTACCGCACACTTTCTGGATGCTCTTGATGCAGCTTGCGCATCACTGCGAGTGTTTGATCGGATGACCCATCATTGATAAACAAATATTCAAAAGGCATGCCTACCTGATCTTTTACTTTTTCAGTCTCTTCAAAAAAAAGTGGTAAGCTACTCTCTTCGTTAAAGCAAGGTACGATAATTGATAACATGGTTTCATCTCCTAACGAACAGGTCTATGATCAAAGCTAGCGATATGGAATCCACTAAACTTCAGTCATAGACTCATACTGTTACATTGTATCTTTATTTTAATTAATTGTTTTCAGTAAAACTATATTTAGGTTCATCTAGCTTTTCATCGTAGTCGACTTGTAGATCATACCCTTTGAAGAACCACTCGTCGGCCTCCTCAATAAAAAAAAGCATGTCTGAAACTGTCTTTTGAACGATAGGATTTTCAGGTTTATCTACTGACATTCCTACTGAAAAACCATCATGGATCTGAGTTTTCCCATAGATTTTACCAAAAAAGCGAACGCCGCTTCCTTGGTCGACTGACAGTTCTTTTTTGAACCAATCAATTGCGGCTTCTGTAATAGTTATATTCATCATTTTTCACTCCTAATCATTCATATGTTCATCAAGAATATCCACATCATCCGTGTTCCCAATCACGAGTAGATTATCATTCTCACGCACGATCGAATCAGCTGCGGGAGACACGATCACTTGTCCAGGTCCTCGACGAATAGCAACAACGGTCAATCCATATTTTTGACGAAAATTCAAATCAAGTAAGGACCTATTAAAGAAACGCGGATTTGAGACACGAATCTCCGCCAGCGAAAATTCATCTGAAAGCTCAATATAATCCAAGATATTTTTTGATACTAGATTGTGAGCGATACGAATCCCCATATCCCGTTCTGGGTGGACAACTCGATCAGCACCAAGCTTCTCAAGAACCCGAGCATGATATTCATTTTGCGCCTTTGCTAAAACGTTCGGTACCCCCATCTCTTTGACCATCAAAGTCACAAGAATACTTGCTTGGATATCTTCACCGATTGCTACGATCACATGGTCGAAATTACGAATTCCTAATGAGCGCAACGTCATTTCATCCTGTGCATTGCCCACCACCGCATGGGTAGCAATATTCATATACTCATTGACCCGATCCTCATTGCTGTCAATGGCTAATACTTCTTGTCCGGATTCTATCAATGTTCGACAAATACTGCCGCCGAACCTTCCAAGACCAATAATCGCGTAATTCTGCTTCACATTAAACGCTCCTTTACCTTACAAATCCTACTCTAGTATATCAAAAACCTCCTCAACTGACTATGAGGAGGTACCCTTATGATGAGATTCTTATTTTGTCAAGCCATGCTTAAAGGCATAAATGGTTGCTTGTGTTCGATCTTCCACTTCTAGTTTCGACAATATATTTGATACATGGGTTTTAACCGTTTTGAGTGTAATAAACAACTCATCCGCAATCTCCTGATTACTTTTCCCTTCAGCAATCAAAAGCAGCACTTCTTTTTCCCGATTTGTCAGATCATCATGTAAAATCGGCGTGCGATTTGTTAAACGATCCATCATTTTCGTTGTTACTTCCGGTTCCAACACCCGCTCGCCTCTTTGAGTCGCACGAATGGCATCCGCAATTTCATGTGCAGTGGATGTTTTTAACAAATAACCGGCAGCACCAGCTTCAATTGCAGGATATACTTTCTCGTCATCAATAAAACTAGTAACTATGATGATTTTTGCTTCCGGCCAATCTGCTAGAATGGCTTTGGTTGCCTCAATGCCATCCATTTCATCCATCACTAAATCCATCAAGATGACATCGGGACGTAAAGACAATGCCTTTTCGTAGCCGATTTTGCCATTTTCAGCTTCTCCAATCACCTCTATATCTTCTTGAATGGATAAGTAGGAAGAAACCCCCAAACGTACCATTTCGTGGTCATCTACTAACAAAACGTTGATCATTTTTATGCCTCCTTAAGCAGCGGGATTTTTATTTCAATACTTGTTCCTTGATTTTTAAAACTGATTATCTTTAATGTGCCGCCAACGGCACTGATTCGCTCACGGATATTCATCAGCCCATAACTGCCAGCTTTTTGATTGTCGACATCGAATCCTACACCATCGTCGATCACGCGCAACAGCACGTTGTGTTCAATATGATTCAAGTAGACTTCAAGTTCATCCGCTTTGGCATGACGCAGTGTATTCGATAGTAATTCTTGAATCACTCGAAATAATTGGTCTTCTATAGAGCTTGGCATAGTAAACTCTTCGATATCCCATTTCAAGGATATCTTGATTTTTGTTTCCAATTCTTTTAATAATTGCTCGATTCCTTGTTTGAGGCTTTTCCCTTCCAATGTGACCGGACGCAGGTGTAACAATAACGCTCGCATCTCAGACTGCGAAGCATTGATGATGTCCGTTACCATAGCCAATTGCTTCTTTTGCATTTCCGGGGCATCGTCCCGGATGGCTTGTTCGTTTAATGCGGACATCATCATCATTGCGGCAAATAATTGTTGTGAAACTGAATCATGCAATTCTCGGGCCAAACGATGTCGTTCGGCTTCAAGGATTTCTTCTTTTGTACTGCCATCCACTAGCTGCGGCCGAGCATTTAATTGTTGAAGCTCACTTGACATATCTTTCATTTTGACCTGTAATTTCCTGATGTCTCGATCGACATCTTCAATCAACCGATTTTCTTGCGCATGAGGGATAGGTGTGTCAAGTAGTGGACTATCAATATCTCCATTTGAAAGCAATCGCAGCTTCTCTTCGATTGGCCCGTATTGGCGGTTTCTGAAAAGAGAAATCAATAGAAAGACAGCCAGGCCCACCATCAGCGAAACAACTAATAAATGAAAAATGATCGGTATAAAGAATAGTTTGATCTGAAAGACTTCTAGCAGCCAATTCTTCTTTCCACTAGCATAAAGATACGAAAAAAGAATCAAGATCATCATCAAAAAACTAGTGACCGCACTATAAAAAGCGATCATTCCTCGAGAAAATTTAGCAATCATACCCGAATCACCTCGATATCCCCAATCAAAGTGTTCGTTAAAATTTTTAGTCGGCGGGTGTTTTCCTCATAATCCGGACTGTAGATCGTAACTTTCTCATTCTTCAGACCTGTTGACTCGCCTTCGAAAATCACTGTACCGATAAAGGTGCTATGTTCCATTTTGATAGCAACCCCAGCAGGGACTAAAATTCTCGTGCGACCGAATCCCTTACGGACGATTACGATATTTTCTTTTTTCGGCAACAATGTGTTTCCCAAGTCAATGATCGTATCTCCAGAAAAGATGTCGATATTGATATCATCCCATTCATACACTTGATTCCCGATCCGCTCATTGCCGATCCATTGTTGTTTCGTTTTATGAGGATGAAACTGCTTTGGTTCTTCTGTTTCTAAAATGATCATTTGTTTTTTGCGCCAAAATGTGTTTTTTGTAAAATCTACACCAGTGATTTCCACACCTTTCAATCCAATAAAAAGGATCGCAAAAATCAACATCAGCCACAAAGCCGGACTATTTAAAAGACTGATAAAGATGGCGATACCACCGGTAACCATCAAAAAATTATTAAAATTTGTTTTACGTTCTCTGCGAGAAACAAAGTAGATCGTCACAACACCTAAAATCAATAAAATCAATAACGGTGGATTCGATAAAATTTGCCAGACCGCAAATAGAAATAATAATGCTTCTACGACAAAGAAAAAACGCCAAGGGCTTTTCATGTAAGCTCCTCCTCCCAATGATTCTATTTTATCATAACGGATTCTTCGATGGCATACATCCGTCGCGAGTCCGAAAAAAGATCCTGATTGGTCCTTTTCTCTTTGAGAAAGTGATCATCAGGATCTTCTGCTTAGACTTTTACGAAAAAATCAGCTTTTTTTCACTTCTGTGATTTTCACCAGCATATCTCCGCCTGGTGTTGAAATTGTTACTTCATCATTGATTTTTTTACCAATCAATGCACGAGCGATCGGTGAATCGTTTGAGATTTTACCAGAAAATGGATCCGCTTCTGCACTCCCAACTATTGTATATTCTTCTTCATCTCCATCAGGTAATTCAATGAACGTGACGGTTTTTCCGATCGATACTTCATCATTGTCTACGCCTTCATTATCAATGATCTCAGCAAAACGGATCATATTTTCTAATGTGGTGATACGCCCTTCTACAAAGGCTTGTTCATCTTTTGCGGATTCGTATTCAGAGTTCTCAGAAAGATCTCCAAAGCTGCGGGCAACTTTGATTCTTTCAATGATTTCTCCACGTTTGACTGTCTTTAATTCTTCTAATTCCTGCTCTAATTTTTCTTTTCCTTCTAATGTCATTGGGTATACTTTTTCTACCATTTTAATTTCTCCTTTTAACTTCGTATCAACTGCAAAAGGTAATCTTTTGCGAATAGTCCACAAAAGATTACCATGGTTTTTTTTAAATGTAAACTAATATCCTAATAAAAATTAATTCGAAGTATTGTTTACATATTTTTCAACTAAACGCATATGTTCATCATAGGTTTCTGCAAAATAGACTTCTTGCGTATTGATGTCTGCCACAAAATAATAGTAATTATTTGGTGTTGGTTCCAACACTGCTTTGATAGATTGCTCACTTGGATTATTGAATGGTCCTGGACCATATCCTGTGTTGACATACAAATTGTATGGTGAGTCTACTTGAGTATCTTCGTAAGTTATCAACTCTTTATGCTCGCCTAACGCATAGAGAATAGAAATATCTGACTGCAATGGCATATCCACTGCCAGACGGTTAAAGAAGACTTGGGCAATGTTCTTACGGTCATCTTCTTTACTACCTTCTTTTTCGACAAGAGAAGCCAAGGTCAACACTTCTTGCACTGTCATTTCTTTTTCTGCGATCTGATCGTAATATTTAGACATAACAGTATTTGTTTTATCGATCATTTGGGTCACAACTTCTTCTAAAGTGTTTCCTTTATAATAGTCATAAGTTGCCGGGAAGAGATATCCTTCTAACTTGTAGCGAACGCCTTCTGCTTTTGCCGCGCTATCCAACAACTCTGGATATGCTTCATGCATTTTATTAAAGAAGGTGTCATCTTTCATTAAAGCTAAGAAATCATCTTTCGAGATACTTGTTGCTTTGGCAAGCGCATCTCCGATTTGGTCTATATCATACCCTTCAGGAATCGTCACTTTCGCATCTGATGTCACTGACCCTTCTCCTTGCTGTAACTGGGCACTAATTTCATCCAGAGTCATACTTGGAGAAAACTGATAATTACCAGCTTGGAAACCAGTCAGATTATTAAATTTCGTATAATAATTAAAGATCATACCACTTTTGATGATCTTATCTTTTTCTAAAATCTCGCCAATCATTTTATTTGATGATCCGCTTGGAATCTCAACAGCAACTTTTTCTGTTTTTTCTGGATCTAACGGCTGCAATCCTGAAGTGACATATCGATAGACTGAAAAACCAAGGACGCCGCCAATAACGATTAATGCGATTACAACAATTGTGACGATGCGATTGACGATACGGTCTTCTCTTTTCCGCTGTAACTTACGAACGGTATCTGACTTTTCATCTAAACCAGCTTCTTCCTTTTTAGGAGCTGAACGCTTCGCTTTTTGAGCGTTTTTTTGAACAGTTTTATTTTTGATTTGGCCCTTTTGGATACTGCTCTGCTTTTTTGTACTGCGGGTCGCAGAGCGACTTTCTATAGGTTCCTCAACAGATGATCGCTTTTGTTCAGACGATTCGTTGGTTTGAGGTTTTTTCAAAGCACCTAAAACTACGTCTTTGAAGGACTTCTCTTCTGGATGTTGTTTACTCAAAACAACTCCTCCTAACTTTCGTAATACTGACTTGTACCATTATACACGAAAGTTAGGAGGAGTGGAATAAAATAAATATTTTTCGTACTCTAGTTTAACATTATTGTAAGTTGTATTGATGAAAATCTCACCGATTTTAAGCTACTGTTTTTCAAAAACATAGTAGCTCTTATCGAATGCGTCTACTTTGTGATAATCTTGTTTGATTTTTTCAATTAAAATCTTATTTAGTTTTCTATCGTTTGGATGCTCCTCTAAGAATGAATTTTTTGAAATAACAATAAACTTTGGAGGATTTTTTTGTAAAGAATTTGTAAATTGATTTTTTAACTTTGGAAATTCTTCATAATTCAGCGAAGGAAGCACAAAAAATTTGGAATTAGAGAATCTATTAGATTGTAAGTATATATTTGCATCAATTGCATGAACATAAATTTGTTCATCCTCGTTCGAATGATTTTTTATATATCTGGCAATATCTAATTGTTCCGATTGATATGAAGGCGTTTCTTTTCTATTAACATTATTAATACGTTCACCTACGGTTGGCAAGAATATAGGTAGCATGGAAAAAAGAAATACAAACATAACTATAAGATTTTTCTTCCTACTAAATTTTTTTGAGTAAAATCCCATTGCGATGCACTGTAAAACAATCAGAAAAGGAATTTCCGTGATTCCGTAATGACGATAATTTCTACCAGAGACAACAATTGTAAATAGATTTAAAATCAGTGCTATTAGGATTAAAACAATAACAGACCGCTTCTCCACCTCTATTTCTCTATATTTAATAACAATTTTTGAAAACAAAACTGTAAACCAAATAGGCAGACCATATACTGAAAATAAACCGAAGAAGAATATAAACGCTGCCACTCGTTCTTTTAGAGATGTTGAAGAGTACTGCATGTTCAATGTGAATGTTTGAAAAATCATTTCCTCAACTGAATTTGTCATTATAGAGAATACAATAATGAGCAAAACAATAGACATTCCACCAAGAAAAATGTAAAAAGCTTTTCTAAAAAGAGAAACAAAACTTTTTTTTATAATTTCTCTTACGGCTATTCCTATGCAAAAGACTACCCAAAGAGAAATCATGTTTAGACGTATAAAAAATACTAAACCACCCATTAGACCTAAAAGAAAGTAATGGTAACTTTTTAATGAATCACCGATTATCTCTTTCAGAAAGTAGTACATTGAGATAGAGATAAAAGTTAATGCATATTCTTCAGAAAGATTTCCACCTTCGTATAATTCAGAAAATAATCCAGAAGAAATCAATATTACAACTCCACATATCAAATGATTTCTTGAAACAAGATAACTTGTTTTGTAAAGAAAAATTAAAGCAATTAATAAAAAAACTGCCTCCACTAAAAATATTCCCAAAAATATATTGCCCAATCCAACAATATTAGCTATATATTGAATAAAAAATAATACTATCCCTTTATGATCAAACATATCTTTATAAGGTATCAATCCTTCCGATATTCCTTTTCCGAAATAAAGAAACATGGAAGAATCATGAGCGTCTATCCTATTTGAAAAAACATTTGAATTCAAAGTTAGTAAAATTAAAACAAATGAAAGAAGTACTAGCATAAAGGAGAATATCTTTTCCGTATTGAGAGATTTCGAACTATTGGACCTTGTCACTTTCATTGAGATTTACTCCATTCCACAACTATTTAACATTTATCAATATTGTATTTCTTCTTTTAAATACTCAGCTATTCCTTCATCTAAACTATAATTAGGTGAAAACCCAATTTTCTTAAGTTTTGATATATCTGCAACCGAATCCTTAATATCACCTTTTCTAGACTCTTCAAACTGAATTGTAGGCTTGATATTCATTTCGGATTCATATATACCAAGTACATCGTTAATCGAACTAGGAGCGCCAGTCCCTACATTAAACACTTCTCCTAGTGCTTCTTCTTTTTCTGATACCAATTTTAGAGCTTGCAAAACATCCTCAACATAGACAAAGTCTCTAGTTTGACTCCCATCTCCAAAAATTGTAAACACATCTTTTTCATTATTTCTTATTTTTTTGAAATGATTCGTTATAATAGACAACACTCCTGAGTATGGAGAAGAAGGATTTTGATTTGGACCATAAACATTAAAAAATCGTACAGCACTTGTCGGTAACCCATACAGCGTATTATAAAGTAATACATATTGTTCCGACGAGTATTTGTCAATTGCATACGGAGACAACGGCTTTATTCTCGAAATCTCTGATTTAGGTAAGACTTGATCGTCTCCATAAACAGCCGCAGAAGAAGCAAAAACAAACCTTTTTAGATTTTTCTGGGTCTCTTTTGCTAATTCCAGTAAGTCAAGTGTAGCCTCCATATTAACTTGGTGTGTTTCAAATGGTCTCTCTATCGAATCGGCAACACTTGCAACTGCAGCTAGATGGAAAATATAAGAGAAACTATTATTTTTAAATATTTCTCTAACCAATTCTATATCCCTTATATCTGCCTTGAAAAATGTCAATCTTTTGTTATCAATAAGATTATTAACATTTCCCATAGAAAGATCATCAACCACGATAACCTCATTACCTTCTTCAATTAATCTGTTTACTAATGTAGATCCGATAAAACCAGCGCCACCAGATACAAAGTACTTCATAAAATCTTTCTCCTTCGAAACAATTTTTTATATAGAATTTTCTTTTACAATTCACTGTTTAGCTATTTATTTTTTCATAAAACATATTCACTGCTTCTATATTATACTTAATTGCATCAAACTCTTTAAAATTTTGCTTATGACTATATGACTCAAACAGCATGCCCTCTATACCATCAATATCGTTAGAATCTGATAGAATTCCATATTTTCCATCTGAAAGAACGTACTTGCTTGCAGGTATATTAGTTGAACAAACTGGTATTCCCAGAGATAGTGCTTCAAGTAGAACCATGGGTTGTCCTTCATATGCTGATGTTAAAGTAAAAAGTTGACATTGCTTTAAAATTGTAAATGGGTCAGATACATGTCCTAATAAAAATACAGAATCTTCTAAGTTATTTTCTTTAACAATAGATAGCAGTTCTTCTCTTAAGATACCATCACCTAATATATACAGTTTACTATTCGGGATAGTCTTTTTAAAATTTTGAAAAGCATAAATCAATTTGTCTTGTTGTTTCTCCACGGATAGTCTTCCGATTGTTATAATGTTAAAATCCTGATTTTTAGGCATAGGAACAAAGTTCCCCATTAGATCATACTTACCAAATTCTTTTATGACTTCAACATCTTTTGTTTCATAAAAGTTTTCCCCATCAGAAAAGAAAGTTCCTTTGGTGGATTCAATAACAGAATGAACTATTACTGTATTAGAACTGTTATTAACAATAGGGTTACTAAAAAAACAATCTGTGTACTTTATTGTACCTTGTTCTATAGAGATTTCAATACTTACTTTTTTCTCCGACACGATACAATCATCGATGAGATCAATTAGGAAGTTCTTATTTAACCAACCAATTTTTTTATTTCCATCATATATCAAATAATACACTCCGTAATGATTTTTAATAATTTTGGTAAATTTAAGAACTTTATTTTTTACATTAGAAAAGTCAAAATCATCCTCATTATTAGCAGCTTTTTCGAAGGCATCGTTACTAGCTATATCTCTTACCTTCACGTATCCCTCTTCATTAAGAGTCAGCAATGGAAATTGTTTTGGGTTTTTTAATCTATGAAAATTAGAATAAATATTTTTGATTTTTCTGATTCTACTAAATTTAATTGTTTCATTTATTACATTGCTATAAACCCAACCATCTATTTCATTATTAATAGTAATGTGGAAATACATATCTCCATTACTTAAAATTGCTTTTTCAACAATTTTAACATACATATATTTATAAAAATCAGTCGTTCCATATCTTTTACTAGAATCACTCGTAGGTAAATCTATCCAAAATACTTTGTTTTTCACATTTTTTATATATCCATATGACTTATACGGCTCTTTTGATACTATAGTAGGATAATTTTTTACAAACTTTTCTGCTTCAACCCACCCCACATAAATATCATCCATTAGAATTTTATATAATTCGTTATTTTTATACTTTGCATATGCGATTGCTTTTATTTTCATATCTTTTTTATATGGGATTCTTTTACTGAATTCTTGTTTGTACGTTTCCCATACAATAACATCTTGCTTGTCAATTAAATCAATTTCAAAATTTACTTTTCTTATGTTGACATTTCTTTTTTCAGTAGATATAACATCATCACCATATAGCTTATCTAAATCTAGTGAATTCAAAACAAAACTAATTTTTTCTTCAGGAATGAAGTTGATCAAAGAATTTTTGTTTACATCTGCCATTACAGGTGAAACTGCAAGTAACATGTCAAAACGATTGTACACGCTAAATAGTTGTCCTAAGCTCTTATAATGAACTTGTTTTCCATTCACTATTTTTTGTCTGTCAGCATTCATGTCACTATGCATATAGCAAATTTTCTTTTTTGAGTTTGAAGAAAGAATATATTTCGTCCAATAAAAACTATATCCTGAGAAATCTATAGCAACATCAAACTCGTTGTTAGAAAAAATTCGATTTGCCTCTCTTTCAAATCCTTTCCAAGGGAATAACTCGCTGTTTATATTATCTACATTTTTCTTTGATGTAATGTTTCTAAGTGTTTTGTTTTCTTCTGGAGTAAGAATAGCATAGCCTGGTTTGAAAATAAGGTGACATTCTTTTGGAATTTTATCAACATTTGCCAGCTTTTCTCTAGTATTTGGATTACCCATAAAACACGTCACATCATATTTTTGATAATCAATATTTTTCAATAGATTTAGTAAACTAGAGGTGATACCATTATTTTGCATACCTCCTGTATAAATCAAAATTTTTTCTTTGTTATTTAACATCTTTTTGACACTTCCAACGGAACTCCTATTGTTTTTAAAAATATAATTTATCACTCGCTCCGTCGAAAAACCATCTTCATAACTAACAAACTTCTTCTTTGCAACAGTATATTTTTCTCTGTACTCGTCTTTTATCTGATCAATCTTATTTATTGAATCAATTACATCGCTCATCGTGCTTACAATTGGACCAGGCAATTCATTTTCATCAAAATACATTCCTCGAGTGGATTCATATATATCACTATCCCAAGAATAAAAAATTATTGGCTTATTCGTTACCAAAAAATCAAAATAAATACTTGAATAGTCTGTCAACAATATATCTGTGACTAACAATACATAATTAGGGTCGAAATCATCTGGAACCAAATATCTATTCAATTCCTCAACTTCTTTTGCCTTATTAAATATATACGGGTGAACCTTTACTAAAACGTTATACTTTTCACCCACCTGACTTCTCAAAAAAGATGTTTCTGCCAAAATTTGTTGTAGAGAATCGGAGGGATTTAATGTAGATGTTCCTTTCCAGGTCGGACAATAGAGGATCAGTTCTTTACTTCCATCTATGTCAATTCCTCTATCTATCAATTGTTTTAAAACAGAATTATCCTTACGTTGTAGCACGTCATTTCTTGGATAACCAAATTCTAAAATTTCGCCCGAGAAGATTCCATCTAGTCGGAAACTATTTTTTAAAACCTCGGATGTATGTGCGTTTGGACTGATAATATATTTGCTAAACAAAAAATTCCTAACTACATTTTGTGATCCAGCTGGATTCGCATTTTCAATATCATAACCCATTTTCTTAAGAGGCGTTCCGTGCCAAGTATTAATAACTATTTGCTCTTTTTTAGGAACAAAAAAAGACTGAAAAGTTGAATTAGTAACAAGATACTTGCTTTTAGATAGATAAGATACATATTGTTGAGTATTTCTTTCTACAAAAAAAACGTTTGACATTTCAGAATATCTTTCCACCAAATCATCCCATCCAATTTCTGATGGTACATAACTCCAGATATGTTGATAATCTTTAAAAGAAGGATCGTTTAACAAATAATCAAACATTGCCTTTGGAGAATCAATCATATTTTTACCATCTCTTGATTCATAAAATATCATTGATGTATCAACTTCATTTTTCTCGTATTCTTCAGAAAACCATAAAGATAGTTGTTCAGAGATTTTTATTTTAGTCTTCTTAAGTTGTTTTATTATCATAAAAAACACCTTTCTATTTGATACTAGTAAAAGTTAAATAACTTTTTCTTTACCCATAAATTTTCAGTTTAACATTGTTCAAGTCTCTATTTCTCTATAAAAACTTTTTAGTGCGGCACTATTGTATTCTTCAGGACTAAATCTCATAGTATCATTCAATTTGCATATTCTATTCAGTATAGCTTGTGCAATATCCTCTGCGGAAAATCCTTCAATGTAGGTCGTAGAATACTCTCCCAAAACTGAAACATTTGCAGGGATATTTGTAGCTAGAACAGGAAGTTTTAACGTTAACGCCTCTAATAAGACCATAGGTTGCCCTTCATAGATTGAAGGAAAAACAAACAAATCACATTGTTTCATAATCGAAAAAGGATCTTCTTGATGTCCTAACAGAAAGACATGTTCTTCAAGCTCAAGTTTTTTGATTAGCTGCTTCATCTCAAGTTTTAAAGGACCTTCTCCTAAAATATACAAACGTACATTTTTTTGATCTTCAATAATTTGCTTGATAGCCTTGATTAAATTGATTTGATTTTTTTCTGGTGATAATCTGCCCATATTAACTAAATTGATAGAGTCAGATGAGATGGTAGGACCGCTTATCCGCTTCTGATTCTTGGCTCTTTCATCAATTAAGTTACTTTGAATTTCCATTGAGTTGACTCTTGCTTCCTCAATGTTTTTTGCTTCAATCCATATTTTATTTCCTTCTGCTGAATTAGTGCAATAGTAATCCTTCTGATTAATTGTTGCTTTTTTTGTAAATAAAGCTACATCGTCTTTTTCAAACATAATGGCTACTTGTTCGCTTCCAGCAATTGGCACTGGTTCAGTCCATCCAATTGTTGTTTTATATTTGAATTGACCTTGAATAAATATAGACTGAAACTTATCTAACACAATTGTTTTTTCTTTGACATTTTTATTCAAAAAATAATTTTTTAAAGCCTTTAGATGAAACGTTTGATGAAAATTTGAAAGACAATTTTTGTTAATCCAGCCGATTTCTCCATTGCTATTTTCAATGTAGCAGTAGCTGGTGTCATTAATTTTCTGCTCTTTACTAATATAAGCATACGTATTATTTAAATATTTAAGTGGTGAGCGAATACTATTCAAATCACTCATTGAATAATAAATCATTTCATCATTGCTGCAGTTAATTGTAGCAATCATTGAGCGGTTTTCTATTATTGTTTCTTCCTTTTGGATACCTTTGTTAGAAGCCTGAATAAATCTTTTTTCAATCCAACCTGTATAAATGCCATTAACTGTAATTTTTGCATACTCTTTCATATTATAAAAAGTTGATGCAAGTACATAAATTTCGTCATCTTCTGTAATTGTTTTGGAAAAATATACTCCTTTTTCCAGCAGTGATAGGCTTGTATATACTTGATAGGTTTTAGCGGCAATGATGTTTCCTGTAAATCTAAAATTAGATATTTCTTGATTATTGGCGTTTGGATTACTACTATCTACAGATCCACTTGTCATGATCTTAGATATATCAATCGTATTTGTCGTGTAACCAATTTGTCCATCCGTAATAAATTCTTTTAAATTCTTTCTGTTAATTTCCATGGTCTCTTTTGAAACACTAAGAATACGATCGAACAAGTAATAAATGGAAAAGACTGCAGGTAGATTTTTTTTATGCGGAGCCT
Source organism: Enterococcus sp. ARL09-542 (assembly GCF_005234805.1). Taxonomy (NCBI): domain Bacteria; kingdom Bacillati; phylum Bacillota; class Bacilli; order Lactobacillales; family Enterococcaceae; genus Enterococcus; species Enterococcus sp. ARL09-542. The sequence continues at coordinate 137,059 of NZ_QPQX01000006.1, read as the reverse complement.
TTCCATTAATGATTTTTTTTGAATCACTTAATAAATCATTATGTTGAAAAATAATTCTCTTATTACTGTTCATGAATGCAATCAATTTTGCCCAGAAAAAGCTATACCCACTAAAATCAATTGCAACATCAAACGCAATATTTCCTACAATCCTCGCAGCCTCTCTTTTATAAGCTTTCTCTGGTAGCAAGAAGCGCCACCCTTTCTTCAATGAAAAGAGCTGAATAAAATAATCTCTGATTAATTCATTTCTAGTAAAAAGTGAATTTCCTGGACGAAATAGCATTCGAACATTTTTATTGATCTTATTTAAGTTTTTTATTTCTTCACTGGAAACAGGTTTATTCAGAATAATAGAAATATCATACTTGCTATAATCTATATTGTTACTTAGATTAATAAAACTTGTTGTGATTCCATTATTTTTCATGCCACCAGGATAAATAATAAGTTTTTTCAGATCATTTCTAAGAAGTATCTCCTTAATTTTTTCTGATTTCCTTTTTTTGAAAATCCTTTCAACATAACGCTTAGTTACATTACCATCTTGGTAATTGCAAATTTTCTCTTTCATTAAACGATAATTTTGTCTATATTGATCCACAAAAATATCTTTTTTTTCTATCAGGTCAATAAGCTCATCGACTGTCTCAGCAACAGGTCCGGGTAATACACTTTCTGGGAGATACATTCCTCTATCCGCTTCATACAAATCTCTGTCCCAAACATAAAAAATAATAGGTTTGTCTGTAACCAAAAAATCAAAAAAGATGCTAGAGTAGTCAGTGATCAATAAATCAACAATTGATAATACCTCATTTGGATCCAAACTATCTGGAATCAAAATATGTTTGATTCGCTCATTTCTGCTTAATGTCTTGTAAATATAAGGATGTACCTTGACCAATACATTATATTTTCCCTTAAAATAGTCTTTTAAAAGATAGGTTTCTCTTATAATTTGTTCTTCATCATTTGAGGGATTTAATATAGATGATCCTTTCCATGTTGGCGTATATAAAATAGTTGGCAAATTATCATCAAAAACGAGGTTTAACTCACCTAATTCTTCTTTGATGACTTCTCGTTGAATAGAATTAGTGCAATCTATTCGAGGGTAGCCTCCTTCTAAAATCACTCCAGGAAAAATTCCGTCTAATCGATAGCTTTTTGAAAAAATTTCAGTTGTGTGAGCATTCGGCGATAGAATATAATCAGCCATTAAAAAATTTCGTACAACATTTTGCGAATGAGCAGGATTTCCTGGGATATCAAATCCCATATATTTTAAAGGTGTCCCATGCCAAGTATTTATGTAAATTTGCTCTTTTTTCTTAACAAAGAAAGATTGAAAAGTAGCATTGTTCACTAAATATTCTGCAGACGCAAGCCATTTCAAATATTCTTTTGAGTTTCTCACTACAAAATCAACATTCTTATAAGAAGCTTTTATTTTATTAACAGTAGGATAATCTAAATCATTGATTACCCACACATGGTGATAATGAGCGAAGTCGGGATCATTCACTAAATACTTAAAAATTGCAAAAGGAGAGTCTACAATTGATTGACCATCCCTGACTTCATATAGTATCGTATTTTTCTTTATATCGATTGTACTTAATTTTGCATAAAACGACGCTATACTACCATTTTTTGAAACAAAACTGTTTAATACTTTGTTAATCAGCAACTTAATATTCCCTACTGCACTCATATAGTATCCCCTTAATTACTTGCCTTGATCAATTCTGCCACTTTTAGAGAAGCTTCTCCATTTTCCCAAGAGCAAAATTTATTATAAAATTCTAGATATTTTTTATCATTGAGATTTTTTTTACTGGTTTCTGTATAAAAGTTTTTTATCGCATTATAGAATGCTGTTTCATCTTTACAAATTGGTCCAGGTAAACTATCATAATCAAAATAAAATCCACGAACCTCATTCTCATAATGAACCAAATCATAAGCATAAAATATCATTGGTTTCTTTAATATCGCAAAGTCAAACATAACTGATGAATAATCTGTTATTAAGCAATCAGCAATCAGAAACAAATCATTTATATCCTCATCAACACAGACCCTAACTTGATTTTCATACCCATCTATATCTATTGAATCTTTTACTAAATAATGCGGTCTGATAATTAGCAAATCTTCTTTATCAAGAAGTTGTATCATTTTTTCTAATTTGAAAGGCATGTTAAACTTGTAATTCCCCTTGGAAATAAAATAATCATCTCGCCAAGTTGGTGCATATAGAAAAACGTTGCCTCGTTTTTCTCCTAGGAGCTCTTTTTTCAGTTGGTTGACTATAAACTCATTATTTGCTTGTACTAAACGATCGTTCCTAGGATATCCGATATCTAAAAAATTATTTTCGAAAGCAAATGCATGTTTAAATATCTCTTTTGAGTATTCATTAGGTGCGACTAAATAATCCCAACGCTTACTTTCTTTGATAAAGCTATCTTGATAGGATTTAGTATTTGTACCAGGCATGACAACATTTTTGATATCTAATCCTAATTTTTTCAAAGGGGTCCCATGCCATGTTTGAAAATAGACTGTTTGCTTATTTTTTTTAAACCAGTTTGACATTCGTGCATTAAAAATCCAAAAACCCGCCCTTGAAGCTACCCATAACCATTTCATTGAATAGCGAGAAAGAAAATTCATTTCTGGATACATAGCTTTTGCTTCTAATAGATTTGCTTTTTTTATTCCCCAATAAAGATTCCAGTTTGCAAACTCTTCGTCTTGAACCATAGCATTATAAATCGCTAAAGGATTATCTGAAGGGATATTCCCGTTAAAACTTTCAAATAAAACTATTTTTTTATTTACTGGAAAGATTGCTGTGACTATATTGAATAACGTTCGATAAATAAAACTAATAATTTGTTTTATCATTTCTATGCACCATCTTCCAATAAATACTTTTCGCCATAAATACTGGCAACTGTAGAATTCTTCCAATCCTCTTTGGATTGCTCAAAGAACGGTACAACCATTCTAAATGACAATTAATAAAAAAAGCAGGAGCTCTTTTTACGTGACCGCTTAAAACATCAAAACTCCCCCCAACATCTTGAAAAACTGATGCCTCAAGCGCATTTGTATTTTTAGCCAACCATTTCTCTTGCCGAGGAAACCCCAACGCTACAAAAAGAAAATCAGGTTGAGCAGCATTTATTTGATCAACTAAGATTCCATCGTCCATCTTAGTATATCCGTCCACTGCGCCTGCAACAATCAGGTCTGGGTATCGCTGATTGATGTTCTTAACTGCATCAGAAAGGACTTCTGGCTTTGCTCCATAAAAAAAAGCACTTTTCTTATGAGTATTTGCGTAATCCAATAATTTCAACATTAAATCGTAACCAGTGACTCTTTCTTTGATTTTTCCACCAGTTAATTTCGAAACTAAGACTACGCCAATCCCGTCAGGTATGCGATGTGTACTATGATTGATAAATCGCACGATTTCAGGAAATTTATTGCTTTCAGTGATGATTTGCGGGTTTACACTTACAATAGTCATTTTACGACTACTATTGATATAATTTGGTAAATCATTGATTACATCCTCATAGGTAATTTGATCCACAAAAATTCCCATTATCTCTTCAGTTTTCATATTGTTCATCAATCCATTCAAATAAATAGTTCATTGCATTTCCAGAAACAAACGTATTCCACTTCGCATTAAAATCCACTAAGTCCTGTTTTTCGGAGGACATTATTTCTTCAAATAATCCAGCTGGCGTTTTCACGATTGAAGAATCCAGAGTATCTTTGAAGGCCTCTTGTATCCCCACAAGATCATCATATAATTCATAGTCATAACAAAAATAAATTATTTTTCCATTTGGATTCGCTAAAGAAAATTCAAATGGAACTGAGGAATAATCCGTGATCAGACAATCTGCAACAATAAGTAAATTTTTTAGGTCATGTTGCATTTCATCAATAAAATAAGATGGATATTTCTTAGCCAAGCTTTTTAATTTTTTATCATGGGGATGGGCATGGATATAGAATACCCATTCATCACCAATTTGTTCTTCAATTTGCTCGAAGTCCAGCGGAAGCTCATAGTCGTTTTCTCTATAGGTTGGAACATAGAGAGCAATTTTTTTATTAGTCCCTTTTGATAAAATATTCTTTTCTTTAAGAATGTTTTTTTCGTTCCGATTGAAATAATAATCCGTCATGGGATAACCGAATTTTAAAAAGATAGGATCGATATTGTAACTTTCAGCAAAAATTTCAGCCATTGTCGGAGAACTTACTACAAAATGCGTAAATGTATCATATACCTTTTGATAACGTTGTTGATCCTTAGCAGTTGCTTTCTTAGCATATTGGGCTTGCAAACCAAATTTTTTGATTGCCCCATTTGCATGCCATATTTGAACAACTTTTGTTTGTTCATCAAAAGACATCCCCCCTAGAAAGGCGAAATAATTATCACATATAATCATTTGCGACGCTTTAATAATCGGGATGATTCTAGTACACAAGATATAAAATGACTGCAGAGGATAGCAGTCGATTCTTTCTTGATTAAATCGTTTAATCGTTTCTTGCGCATTGCTGGTATAACAAATAACCAAACGATTACCGTATCTTTCAACTAAAGCATCCAAAACATAGGTACTTGTGGATGGAAAACTTAACAAAAAGACGATTTTATTGTTTTTAGGACGTCTCCTTAGTGAAAAAAGTTTAACTAAGGACAAGTAAACGATTTTTGAAAACGAAATTGCAATTTGTTTAATCATAAATAACCTCTATTTATTTACATTAGTTCTTATTTTACCTGATAATAAGCAAAAAGAAAATAAATGTAACAAAACCGTTATATTTCAATAAAAGTTACACCTTCCGGCATATGGTGATCTTTTGATAAATCCAAAAACTCGCACCTTCATTCCCCTAAGATTCCTTGCTTCCTTTTACCAAAAAAAGCCAGCTTCCTACCTAGAAGCTGGCTTTTAATATCCCCTATGGATAAATACGATTCAATAAGCGTGGGAATGGAATGGCTTCACGCACGTGTTCGATACCTGATAGCCATGTAACGGTCCGTTCAAGACCTAGACCAAAACCGGTATGTGGAACTGAGCCATACTTGCGAAGATCTAAATACCAAGAGTATTCATTTTCATCTAATCCGTGGTTACGGATTTGTTCTAGCAAGAATTCATAATCTGTGGCCCGTTCTGAGCCACCAATGATCTCCCCATAGCCTTCTGGTGCAATCATATCTGCACAGATCACGACATCATCTCTTGTTGGATGTGGTTTCATATAGAAAGGTTTGATGGCTTTTGGATAGTTAAGAATAAAGACTGGTTGATCAAATGAGTTTGCAATAAATGTTTCGTGTGGCGAACCAAAATCGTCTCCCCATTGAATGTCCTCAAAGCCATTTTTTTGCAATAGTTCTACGGCATCATCATAAGAAATACGAGGGAATGGTAATTTCGTATACTTTTCAAGAATGGCACGATCTCTGCCTAAAACATCTAATGCATAATCACAGTTGTCCAAAACGCTTTGTACAAGGAAAGCAACGTATTGTTCTTGTACTTCCAAGCTTTCTTCTTGATGCATGAAAGCCATTTCCGGTTCGATCATCCAGAATTCGATTAGATGACGACGCGTTTTAGACTTTTCTGCACGGAAAGTCGGTCCGAATGAAAAGACTTTACCAAATGCCATCGCTGCAGCTTCCATATATAATTGACCAGATTGAGATAGATATGCTTTTTGATCAAAATAGTTGGTTTCAAAAAGATCCGTTGTTCCTTCCGGTGCAGACCCTGTCAAAATTGGTGGATCAATTTTGATAAAGCCATTATTATTGAAAAATTCATAGGTAGCACGAATCACTTCGTTACGGATCTGCATGATGGCATGTTGTTTTGAAGAACGTAGCCATAAATGGCGATGATCCATCAAGAAGTCGGTGCCGTGCTCTTTCGGTGTGATTGGGTATTCATGGCTTTCGCCCACTACTTCAATGCCGCTGATGCCGATTTCGTAGCCAAATTTCGAACGGCTATCTTCACGAATCTCACCAGTTACTAGAACTGCCGTTTCTTGATTTAAATTTTTGGCAAGCTGAAAGACTTCTTCGCCCACTTCGGTTTTTACCACGATACCTTGAAAATATGCGGTACCGTCACGTAATTGCAGAAAGGCAATTTTTCCACTTGATCGTTTGTTTGCGACCCAAGCACCAATCTGTACTGTTTCGCCAACATGTTTTTTTGCATCTAAAATTTGAATAGATTCCACACGTTTCTCTCCAATCTGATAATAAGGGTTCCATAAAGCATTTTAAGCTTTTCGGCTTTTCTTTTCAACAAAATCCTGCAAACGTTTTGCGGCTTCTTCCAAGGTTGCCCAATCGGTTGCATAGCTGATCCGTAAATTGTCTGGTGCACCAAACCCAGCACCAGTAACGACTGCTACTCCGGTCTCTTCCAGAATTGCTTCCACAAAATTATTGATGTCTTCATATCCGCACATATTCATTGCTTCCCTGACGTTTGGGAAAAGGTAAAAAGCGCCTTGCGGTTTTACTAATTGAAAACCTGGAATGGCTGCAACAATCGGATAGATTTTATTTAATCGGTCTTCGAATTGCTGACGCATGATTTCAATGGAGTCTTGATTCCCTGACAGTGCTTCAACAGCAGCATATTGACTGACAGCTGTAGGATTGCTAGTTGCTTGAGAAGCAATATCCGTCATCGCTTGAATGATTGTCTGATCGCCAACGGCAAATCCAATCCGCCAACCAGTCATGGCATATGTTTTTGAGACACCATTAATGATGATCGTTTGCTTACGAATAGCCTCAGACAAGCTAGCAATCGGCGTAAAGGAGTGCCCATTGTAAATCAGACGACCATAGATATCATCAGAAACAATCAAGATATGATGTACAACTGCCCACTCTCCAATAGCCTGTAGTTCTTCTTTCGAATAAATTGCTCCCGTTGGATTGGAGGGCGAATTCAAAATAATGGCTTTAGTCTTGGCTGTTCTAACAGCTTCTAGTTGAGAAACCGTTACTTTAAATTGCTCGGTTTCCGCAGCATAGACGAAGACTGGTTGCCCTCCTGCTAGTTTCACTTGCTCTGCATAGCTGACCCAATATGGCACAGGAATAATCACCTCATCTGCTGGATCGATCACTGCTTGAAACAACGCATAAAGCGCAAATTTAGCGCCATCTGTTACGATCACTTGGTTGGTGTCATACGTTACGCCATAAAACTCCTGCAGATAGCGTAGGATGGCTTCTTTTAGCTCAGGGATCCCAGCTGTCGGGGTATAAAAACTTGCCTTCCCATTTTCAATGGCTTGGATAGCGGCTTGACGAATATTCTCAGGAGTAATAAAGTCGGGTTCTCCTACCGTCAAACTCAATACGTCAACGCCTTGTGCTTTTAACGCCTTAGCCTTGGCAGCTGCAGCTAATGTAACTGAGGGCTCTACTTGATACGCTCGTTTGGAGAGTGTCATGTCAACCATCCTTTCTCTAAATCAAATATTATTGATGGCATTGATTTCCTTGCCGTCTTTAAAACCTAGCAAATAATAATGAAGTTCACCAGAAGCATCTTTCGTCATGATTTCCCAAGCAGCTTGCTCTTTAAACAATCCTAAAGTAGCTTTCTGGATCGTTTCTTCTGGATGCTTTTCGGCAACTAATTGACGAGCGGCTTCTTCCGTTAGACCATCTGATTGTTTAAAAACTGACACTTTTTCACCGCTTTTAGGAATAATGACGATGATTTTATTTTCTTTATCATCTGTACCAACTAAACTAAAAGAAGAGGCTTGACGATTAAACCAATAAAATTGATCGACCTCTTTCAAATCCGTATACTTTTGAGCAATTTCGATTGCTTCATTGCGTGCCTGTCGCATCGGACGAGTCGAACGGATGTAGAAAATCGATGAGAATATGATAACGATCAATAAAAAAACGATCGCACCCAGTAAAATCATCACACGGCGTTGTTCTTTGTCTTTCGTTTTCACTCGTTATCCTCCATAAAAATAATATGCTCTATTATAGCAGATTTCAGCTATCTTTTAAGAAAAATGTTTTTTTGGTGTTTCTTCTGCTCCAGAATCAAAAAACGCCCGTATGTCCTCGGTCATTTCTTGTGGTGTAGCTTCTTTGACCGGCAGATTTTTTGGCAAACCTTTAAGTATTCGCTTGCCATACTTCGTAGAAAGAATCCGACGATCAAGAACCACCATTACTCCTTGATCATTTTCCGACCGAATCAGACGTCCCAACGCCTGACGCATTCGGATAATTGCTTTTGGCAGTGCATCCTCCTTGAAAGGATCAATGCCTTCCGATGCTAAAAAAGCATGACGTGCTTGAACAAGCGGTCGTTTGGGGTTCTCAAATGGTAAGCGCGTCACAACCGCGATTTTGAGCGCTTGACCGGGTAAATCGATGCCTTCCCAAAAACTATCTGTTCCAAAAAGAATCCCATTTTCCGCCAGTAAAAAGCGCTTGATGATTTTCTCGCGACTACCGCCAGTCCCTTGTGCTACAAGTTCTCGTCCTTGTTCCAAGGCTTTTTTATGCAGTTTTTCATAGACCCGTTTCAATGTTTCATGAGCAGTGAATAATACAAGTGTTGGCTGCAAATTTTCAAATAGCAACGGTGTTAATGCATCGGCCAAATATTGCGCGTATTCTTCATTCGTTGCTTGCTGAATCGAGATTCCTTGTTTGACAATAAACAGGCGTGCTTGCTTTTCATAATCATAGAATGCCGGAATCGTTTTGACCGTCACTTCAGGAATGCCTAATCGGTGAGCAAAGTAAGATTTGTTACCAGGAATTTTCAATGTACCGCCTAAATAAAGAATATGTTTGTACCTTGAATACCATTTGCTTTCGATAATTTGATTTCCCTGCAGGTCTGCCACTTCAATCATCGCTGCAGCAGTCCCTGCTTTTTTCTTGATCCAATGGACATACCGAGGTTGCCAATTCATCAGCCACGATTGAACCGTTGCTGCCTGTACCTCCATATCATGGAAATAATCGAACAAGCGGGCAATCAGGATGCGCTCCCGAGCCAATCGCCGTTCTTCTGTCGCCATGAAGGTTGTCTGCAATCGCTGTTGGATTTCTAAAATTTCTTTATAATACAAATGAATTTTTTGATGGAGACGATCTTGCTGCAAGCTGCCATCGTAAAGATCCTTGCGTTGGACAAGTGTCAGTTCTTCCCCATCGATCACGAGTGTTTCAAAATAGGCTTCTAGCGTATCGATAATCAATTTGATGGCATCGATATACAATGAAAACAAATGGGAAAGATCGAATTCTTCAGCGACGAGTTGCTTGATCTCTTCAAACAAACCTTCTTCATTCATTTGCAAAAATTGTCGTTTGAACTGTTGGGAATCAAAGGAATTTTGCGAATATCTTTCGGCAATCTCCGGCAAATGCTGGACTTCATCGATCAGCAGAAAGTCACTCGTTGGTAGTAGTGGATACTGTCGCCGATTTTCCTGCATCAAAAATGCATGGTTGACAATCAGCACATTGCTTTGTGTCATCTTATTATAGAGATGGCGCACAAAATCCTGCTCATAAAAAGATTGATTCTTTGCCAAAAAATCCACCCCTCGATGACGGATTTCCAAAAACAGCGGATGATCAAGACGCACAAGATTCAATTCATCAAAATCTCCGGTCTCAGTTTTGGTCAGCCAAACTAAAAGTCCCATCTGGTACTGGGCATACTGTTTTTGTTCAAGCGGTTGTTCTAATGTTGCTTTGAACCGCTGGAGATCAATGTAGTGTTGATGGCTTTTCACAACAGTTGCCTGCAACGGTTGTTCCAGTACTTGATTGACTAATGGGATGTCTTTAGCCAATATCTGATTCTGTAGCAAAATCGACGTGGTACTGACGATTAATGGTTTTTTTGGAGTAGCTAAGTAGCTTGCAGGAAATAAGTACCCGATGGTTTTTCCCATGCCGGTTTCTGCCTCAATGATCAGATTTTTTTCTTCATGAGAAAAGTGATCATAAACAGCATTCATCAACCGCGCTTGTTGTTTTCGATAACTGAGGCGACCATCAAAACATTTGATCTTATCCGCTTTAACTTTAGGATACTCTCCTTGAAAATAGCTTGAATCAAACAATGGCACACTCTTTTTTCGCAGAACCAATCCATCGATTTCTTCCAAATGTTCAGGAAGCGGCTCTTCGGTACGTTCACTGACGATCCGCTGAATATACTGACTGGTCTGCATCCCCATTTGACCGCTCAACTGGGCGATTTGCTTTAAAGTCACCCATGGCAGTTCACGCATGATCGATTCGATGTACAGCAATAATGCCGCGGTCACTTCCGCATCGCTATCCGCCTGATGTGGATTCTCATGAACAAATCCGATACTTTCAGCCAGATCTCCCAAACGAAAGCTGCTTTCTGTCGGCAAAAAAACTTGCGCCAATTCCACGGTATCGATTCCTGGAATCTCAAGGGGCGGCATCCCGCATCGGATTAATTCTTGACTTAAGAAATGATAGTCAAAATAAATATTATGAGCCACAAAGACTGTTTGTGTTAACAAATTATAAATCGTATGAGCAACATCTTCGAAATACGGTGCTCGTTTCACTTGTTGATTGGTGATATGAGTCAAATTCTGGATCTGCTTTGATATTCTTCGATCCGGATTGATATCTGTCGCAAATCGATTAATGACCTGACCATCTTGGATCAAAACACAGCCAAATTGGATGATTCGATCAATGGCAGGATCAGTCCCCGTTGTTTCAAGGTCGACCACAGCGTATATGGGTTTCATTTCGCTTCCTCCTTACGCACTTCTTGCATTATACTACAAAATCTTTGCCTCTTACATCTGTTTTAGCCAATAACGAGGAAATCAAATTTTGAGATCAATCAGACGAGAAGCTTGATTTTAGGACTAAAGTCCTCATACGTTCATCCTATCAAAAATCAATGGACCATCCGTATCTTTCGACAAAGGTCAGGAACTTTTTTATAATTTAATTAAGAAGGAGGCGTTTAAATGAAACGGTTTGAAAATAAAAGGGTTATCGTGACGGGTGCAGCATCCGGCATTGGCAAAGCAGTTGCCCAGCAATTTCTGGATCAAGGAGCAGTCGTTGGTCTATTAGACATTGATGAAACAGAATTGAAGGCATTTGTAGAAGCTACTGAAGGTCAATCGATTTATCGTGTGGTTGATGTATCAAAAGGAGAAGAGCTCTTACAGGCAGTCACAGCGTTGGCACAAGAGTTGGGTGGTGTCGATATTCTCCACGTTAATGCAGGGATCAATGGAACCTGGACCCCTATCGAAGAGCTTTCACTAGATGATTGGGATACGACCATTACAACGAATCTTCGCAGTACTTTTGTCACAGTTAAAGCAGCAATTCCTTTTTTAAAAATCAACGGCGGCAGTATCGTGATCACAAGTTCGGTTAACGGCAACCGAATTTTCAAAAATTTCGGCGCTAGTGCCTACAGCACATCTAAGGCTGGTCAAGTTGCTTTCATGAAAATGGCGGCACTCGAGCTTTCCGGCTACAACATCCGAGTCAATGCGATTTGTCCAGGAGCGATTTCAACAAATATTGATGAGAATACGGCTATCGAAGAGGCTGTTGAAAAAATCAAAATCCCAATCGTCTTTCCGGAACGGGAACGTCCTTTGCGTCAGGAGACTGGTATTCCAGAACAAGTAGCTAACCTCGTGCTGTTTCTTTCCTCTGAAGATGCAGGAAACATTTCGGGTACAGAAGTCTATGTTGATGGAGCAGAATCATTGTTGTAATAAAAAAAGCCTGTGAAACAAGGCTTCAAAAACATACAACATACTTAGAGCAGAGGAGGAACTTATCGACGGATGAGTTTCTCCTCTGCTCTTAGTATGTTTTTTCCATAGGTAAACTTGTTTCACAGACCATTTCAATTTTTGATTAGGTTTGCGATTTCTTCTAGAAAATTTTCTTTTCCATAGAAATCTGCATTCAATAGTTCTGGAAAGACCGCTTCAAAGAAGTAAGACACACTAGGACGGTGATTAAAATTTTTGACCGTCATTACTGCTTCGCGAAACATTTCTTTGTAGACTTTATCTGGATTGCTTTTTGAAATTTCTTCAAAAGATTCATAAAGCAAATCAATTTTATCTGCGATCGCCAACAATTGGCCTTCCAGGGAATCATCTTTACCATCCGCCAATCTACGACGATAAATCGGCTGAAATGATTCTGGAATCTCTTCTTCGATGAATGTATCTGTCATCTTTTCTTCTACTGTCGAAAGCATTTGCCGCAATTCTTTATTTGCATATTTGACAGGCGTTTTGATGTCTCCAATGAATCGTTCAGTATAATCATGATTTAATGCTTTTTCATAGAGAATCTGCCAATCGATCGTATTTCCCGCCTGCTCTTCAATATCAGCCAATGTCTGGGCAATCATTGCGACTCGAAAAGAATGCGCCGCGACGCTATGTTCTGTAAACTTAAAGAACCCCGGCGCCCGTTGAATCTTTTCCAAATTCGCCAGTCCCAAAATAAATTCATTCAGTCCCATCCTGAGTCCCCCTTTTTTCAAGTATAACAAATACAGAAAATGCAAACAAATTTAGACTCTACCTTCTTTTGAATGAAAGCACAAAAAAAGAGCAGCTAGGCTGCTCTGATAGGCAATAATTAAGCTTTGTTTACGTTAGTAGCTTGTGGTCCACGTTGTCCGTCTTCGATATCGAAAGTAACAGCTTGACCTTCTTCTAAAGTTTTGAAGCCTTCACCTTGGATAGCTGAAAAGTGAACGAACACGTCGTTTCCGTTTTCTGCAGTGATGAAACCAAAACCTTTGTCTGAGTTAAACCATTTTACTGTACCTGTTTCCATAATAAAAATCCTCCTTGTGTTAAAACACATATTTTGCAATTACTTGTATATGGTGAAAATGTGGGAGATGTTTTAAAATGAAACAAGCTACCATAAATTACCGTAACAAAAACTACACTTCGTATTATAGCACAGTTTTTGCTTCTTGACTATCGCAAACTTAAAAAAAATGAAAACGCAATTATTTCTTAACTTCCCCACAAAGAAGGCACTTTTTTAGAGAAAAAGCCTGTGACATATGTTCTACAACAAAGGGACTAATCCGAAAAATTCTACGATTGCTCCTACAGTTTGTAAGTTCTAGTAGCAACTATACAAGGGATAAGCAATCCTGGTAAATCGTTCAGATTATTCTTCTTGTTGTTTATGTCACAGGCTAATTTATTCAACTGGTGCTTTACGGATATTTAGGAAACTAGTACCGCAAGATCGCAGTTAAACTTTTCTCATCCGGCGCATCTTTTTGCTCCAATATAGAGACTTCTCCACTGTTTTCCAACACATTTTTGGCCAATGTATTCAGCACTTGCCGACGATCATACTCAGTATCCGGGTCTTCTCCGAAGCCATCCACTAAATTTGAAGTGGCGATAAAGAGCTGCGCGATCCGTCCTTCTTTCGCTGCTGGTACAATGTCCACTAATTGATCCATAAATTTGCGGTCAAGCAGTTTGTTGTAAGAAGCTACTTCATTCTGCATCAGATCGTCCATCAATTTTTGCGCACACTCAGCAATTTGTTGTGGGGATAATGAAGCAGGCGATGACGCAATACAAGCATCTTTTTTGAAGTAACTTGTTTTTGCAATCTTCTTAAATAATGTTTGATTTTCAGGGAGTGCAAAAAGATAAAGCGGTAAATTTTCCTCATTTGGAAATTCATTTTTAAAATAATTGTCTACAGCTTGGTAGTAATTGACATGATCAATCTCAACCTCTTCGTCTTTAGCACTGAAGCCGTGATAGGCAACGCCTTCACCAGAACTGTTTGGTCCACCTTGTGCACTATAATTGAAATCTCCACCACCGCTGATTTCTTCGCCAAGAGCAGTCTCAATGTCAATAGGAGCGTCTTCAGGCAATGCCACTTCAGTGACTTGCTTGTTTTCAACACGGTATACTTTCATGGAATCCCGATTCAATGCAAGTAAATAAAAGGCATAATTGAATTGGGCATTTTTGATGATCGCCAACAGATAAGGTGTATCTCCGACATAGTATTGATCATCCACGGGAATACTCAAGCGATGGATCAATGTTTCTTCTGCTGTTAAGATCACTGCCACACTTTTGGTGCTGCTGCGCCAAAATGCCTGATCAGCAAGCAGAGTCTCAATTTTTTCCTGGAATTTGTTCCATGAGTGGTCGGGATATCTCTTCTCAAATCGGCGTTTTGCTTCTTTAGCAAAATTTTTGAATTTGATTTGATCTTTCTCTACATTTTGGTGACCTACGTGAGTATTTAGCATGATCGTGACAAATGGTCCATTGATTCCGTCAGTTGTTAATTGCGACAAAAAAGCTTTCCCAAATTTTACCATTCAACATTACCTCCTACTTGATCGGTTACACCTAAAGTGTACCATGCCTATTTTTATCCATAAAGCAAAACGATTGCATAAATCGGGTTTCTATTCCTCATCTTCCCTTATCCCGCAACAAAAATAACTATGACTTAGGGTTGCAGGAAGATGAATTTACAGGTAAAATGGGATTGTTGTGTTCCCTTAGTTAAATGGATATAACAAGTCCCTCCTAAGGATTAGTTGCTGGTTCGATTCCGGCAGGGAACGTTGAAAGAACCTGTTAAACTCTTGTTGGACAAGAGTTTTTTGCTTATCAGATAAAAAACTCTTAGCTGCAACAGAACACTTGTCTAAGAAGCAAGTTAAAACCAAAGATGATAAAACAGATCTGGTCCATCAGCTGTCCGTATCACTGCTCTCATTTCTTAAAGGATTCCTACCTAAAACGCGAGGGAACCATCAGGTATTTTGCTGGTTGGACGACTCGATAAATCAGAAATAGTCTTCTAATATTGGTTTTCCTATTGGAAGATTAGACTTGATGCAGTTTATTGCTGCATCATTTACCACTAATTGTTCCAAGAAAACCATTGTATCAACTGTTTGGTATCCCATAAATAACTGGACAAAACGCTGCACGGTTGTTTTTACTATTGGTTGTTGCGTCTGCGTTACTTTTTCGACTGAATGCTGACCGTCCTTGATAGAGATTTCATAAATCCCATTGTTCCAAGGCGCATATTTATCTTCTTGGATCTCAATAGCAAAAGCTCCATTTAGCTGATAAGCAAAAGGATATTGCGCCAAAAAGCGATGAACATCGACTACCCGCGCCATCATATCCGGTCTCACCTGATAGTGTGCTATTGGTTTGGCAGCAATTGCCTGGCGAATATCATTGTCATAACCTGGTTGATAAATGATTCGGGCAACAGAATCGGCATGAGAGACAATCAATCGATTCAATCCGTGATAAGCCTCAATATTTAAGTATCCCCACTCTTCAATGATGAATTTGCCTTCTTGAATCGTATAAACTAAATAACCGGTATTATTCCCAGCTTCATCGCGGTAAATGGCAAATGTATACGGCTTACGATACGTAAATTTGATCGTTTCCCACCAATCTGCTCGCAGCAATCCGCCTTTTTTATGTCTTGGCATCGCATGATAAATATCGTGGATCACACTTTTAGCCTCTGACCATGGCAGACGCTGAATCGAACCTGTTACTTTGGGACTATCGGCCCATTCATGAGCAGCAACGTCATAGACCATACGTTCAAAGACGTATTCATACCCATAGCGACGATAAAAGGGAAAAGAAAAAGGTGCTAAATAGGAAAGGACAATTCCCTGCTCATAACAATCTTCCAAGATGCGGCGCATGATGCGGTCGATTCTTCCCTGACTTCGATATTCTGGATATGACGCAACAAAACCGATTCCTGCCATCGGATAGCTTGTTCCATGAAAATCAATGGCAAAAGGTGTGGCCATGATTTGACTAGCCAACTTTCCTTGATCATCATACGAACCATAGTTCCATGAATTCTCTGCTAGTAAGCGATAACGCTCCTTATTTTTCTCACTTAATTCCCATTGGAAAGCATAAGCCACTAAATCCAAAACTTCTTGTGGGCCTGCTTCATCCATTCTACGTACATCACTCATCCGATTTCCTCCTATTACCTACCTGGAAAACACAAAAAAGGCGTCACAGGACCCCTTTAATATGATTCTTCCATCATAACCAGCATTTTTTTGAATTGTTTTCGTTTAAAATAACCTAGAATCGTTCCAAGCAGCATATCATTCATTTGTTGCAAAATACCGAATGACTTCATCGTTTCCGTATAAATTACCTTTGTCTGCTTTTCATTTATCGTTTCCAGCTCATAGCGAACGACAAACTCATTTTTGGTTGTCTCTGTCCGAAACTGATAGACTTGATTCTCAATGACTTCTTCAATTTTGATTTTTGCACGGCTGGAAGCTGAAAATTCCTTGACGTACTCATATCCGGCTAACTGTTTGCGGGAAACCGTTTTGCCTGTTGCCTTGCGGATATCAAATATCACTGAGTCGATTATTTTATCGAAAAAGACTGGACTTGGAACGTTCAATGTTTTTTCAATTTTCATTTAGACTGTCCTCCATTTGATTGATCAGCTTTTTTCTTGCCTTTCATAAACAACAAACCGCCGCCTATCAGCAAAGCAATTCCAGTAGTAAAACTGAAAATGTCTAAACGCATATTGCTTGGGTTCATGCTATACAAAATCACAAGCAACCCGATACTGCACAAAAATAAGCCGTTTTTTATCATTTTGATTCATCCCTATCTATTTAATCGTCCCTGACATCAGTTGTATTACGACATCAAACAGCGGTTGCTTGAAAGTATAGCACAGATCCCCATGGTTGAGCCTTAATCAATTCTTTCGCTTTTTTAGCTGCTGCTTCTGCATCGTCAGCTGTGGTAGTAAAAATCAATTTGATCCCTTGTTTTTCTTTAAATGTGTAAGACACACCGTCTTCATTGTATCCTTCTAATAATTCTTTGATTGCATCTTGTTGCATAGCACTTGCGATTGAGATCATTTTTTATTCCTCCTTGAGCAGTTTTCTTGCTGCTGTTTTCTAACTGTATTCTAAATGAATGAAAAGAAGAACTGCTACCTCAACTATGAAGCGATAGCAGTTCCTCTCGATTAAAGGGCTATTCGCCTAATTTTGGATCAATTTTATTTGCTGAGATAACAAATGGTGCCCAGATGAAGAAGGTGACCACCATACATACTAAAGTGACGATTGGCGCACGCCAGTCTGCACCGGTTGCTAAGAATGATAATAACATTGGCGGCACAACCCAAGTTACTTGTTGAGAAACTGGTGAGACTAATCCCCAGTAAGTAGCTAACCAACCAATTGTTGTAGCAACAAGCGGTGCAATAATGAATGGAATGAACATGATCGCATTCAATACGATTGGCAAACCAAACATGACTGGTTCGTTGATATTGAAGATACCAGGTCCAATTGATAATTTGGCAACTGTCAGATAGTCTGCACGTTTAGAGAAAACTAAGATGGCGATCAAAAGAACGATCGTTCCACCTGAACCACCAAACCATGCAAATGCATCGAATGATCCACGAACCCACATATACGCTTTTCCATCTTCAATGGCTGCTAATACCGCGCTTGTTCCAGTTTTTCCATCATATCCTTTTTGGAAAATATCAATATTGATCAACTGTGCTTGTCCCCAGATACCTTCCAAAACTGGTGCCAATACGTTTGGACCATGGATACCAAAGAACCAGAAGATTTGCACAAAAACAGTAACGATCAAGACTGCACCTATTCCTTGAGAAAGACCCAAGAATGGTTCAGCAATATATTTCTGAACAAGGTCGATAATCAATTGTCCATCCGTCAATTGTCCAACAATAAAGTTAATAATAGCAATAACATACAAAGCGATCGTTGCCGGTAAGATTGCGGCAAAAGCTTTCGAAACTGCTGGTGGAACGGAATCCGGCATTTTGATTGTAATATTGGCTAACATTAATTTACAGAAAATGATGACTGAGATTGCTCCCATGATCATTACAGTAAAGTATGCATTCCCATTTAGATGGTTCAAATTCAACCAGCCCCAGCCGCCAGCTGTAATTCCTTCAGCTGTTGCTGACCAACCAGTTGTTGCTGTACCAGCATTGATTTCATCCATCAAATTTGCAGGAACTGTCGTCGCAACAGATGTGCTATATGAAAAAGCGATTCCTTGGATCAGTGTCGCCATTCCGACGATCCCACCGGCAAGGTCATTGACGCGGTATGCTCGGGCTAAGTTATACCCCCAAGAAAAAGCAAAAACCAATCCAGCTACAGCTAGTGTACCATTCCAAACAAACCCATTAATACTAATAATTTCACGTATAACTGGAATTGTACTTGCATCATAACTAGGCCAAAACTGTGGCGGCAGATCGCGAATGATCGCATTGATCATTACAGCGATCGAACCAGCCATTGTCGCGGGCATTGTTCCAATAAACGCATCACGCAACGCTACTAAGTGCTTTTGAGCACCGATCTTCGCTGCTACGGGGAGAATGTATTTCTCCATCCAACTCGTTAATCCATCCATTTTTATGTCCTCCTATAAGTTCTATTCGCCAAAGAAGATTTTTCTAAGAGATAAAATCAACAAATAACTACTTCTATCCGTTCAAAGATTATTCGTTACTCATACGTCGATAAATATCAATGATTTCTTTCGCTAGATCTGTAAATGCGATTGATGTCATTAGATGGTCTTGCGAATGAACCGTCAACAAGGTCACTGTCATATGGTTGCCTTGTGCTTCTTGTGTCAACAAACCAGTTTGTGAGTGGTGTGCTTCTACTAAAGATGCTTCAGCATCCGCAATCTTTTGGTCTGCCAATTCAAAATTTCCTTCTTTGGCTGCCGCAATTGCCTCCATTGCATCACTTTTCGCATTTCCGCCATACATGATCAAACCCATAATGGCTTCCAAATTTTGCTCGTCCATCAAAAAAATCCTCCTCTTACTTCACTACTTCATTAAGCTTTCTGCTTGTGCTAAAACTTTTTCGCCATTCATCATGCCATAATCAGCCATGTTGATGACTTCTAAAGGAATCCCTTTAGGTGCTAATTTTTGTTCAAACTGTGATTTCATAAAACGTACTTGTGGGCCTAACAATAGAACATCCACCGGTTTTGATTCTAAATGTTGGTCTGCTTCTGAAGCGGAAACTGCAAAAATATCTGCGTCCATTCCTTTTGCTTCAGCTGCTTTTTGCATTTTTGTTACCAACAAACTAGTACTCATGCCAGCAGAACATACGAGCATAATCGTTTTTTTCGCCATCATTGTCACTCCTTTCTAAATTATTATTTACACTTTACTATAAAGCAAAAAGCGTGCCAAAATAAAAAAAGTGCAAACCTTGATTTAACAATGGTCTGCACCAATTTAACGCTTACACACTTTTACTTTTTCTCATTACACACTAATATTGTGTGCGGATTCATGATGATTTTTTATTTCATTTTCTAAGAACATCTGTGTGAGATACGCAATCTCATCTTCAGAGATCTTGATTTGATAATTTTTTTCGATTTGCAGCAAGTTCGTTCGCAACACATCGGTCTCGATTCGATACCGCTTTTGGAAGCTTGCTAAATCCTTAAATGCTCGGGAAGGTTCCTTCTTCAAATTGCTCTCCACAAGAAAAGCAAGGTGGATCACTAACCCGGCATCTACAGTCGGTTCTAGTGTCACATGCAGCTGATTCTGAACCTGATGGACGATTCGTTGCAAGCTCTCGATCAAATGGTAGACAGACCCGACATGCGTAAGGGTATTTTCAAGAGAGCGAACAATTTTCTCGATGGGAACTTCATCAGAAACGATTCGCTTCAGCACATTCAACCGTTCGTCATCAAAGACATCATAAGCCGAAAAGAAAGGAATGTTTTGATAATCGATATCTACTGTGCCAGCGATGGCTTTGATCTCATATTCTTCTAGCAACCCATCGATGTGTTTCTTGAAGGTTTCTTTCTCAATAAATTGCATTTGAATAATTTCGACCTTCTCTTGATCGACGACCGGATAGATGCGCTGATACAGCTTGGCAGCGACACCTTCTCCCGTAAAGCACGTAACGATTACTGCCTTTTTATTGCCTTTGGCTTCCCGAACCGTGCGGAATTGCTCTTGAACGATCGTCTCAAAGGAACGCTGGATGTTTTGATAGATATCCTCGAGACTGCGTCCACTCTCTGCCATGCGCAAAGCTTCCAGCACGATCATCGTACTGGACATGGAGATTGCTTTCGTCCGAATGCCCGTTTCTTCATAAATAAGTGTTGCAAAAGAGTTCAATGATCCCATATCAGTGAGAAGCAATAGACCATTGCTTAATTTATCTTTATTCTTAGAAACATAGGCCAGTAACTTTTCATACATGGCGCCCACTTCTGTATCCAATGACATATTCATTGCATAACCGCTAGTGGTTTCCAATAGCTCCTGTGCGGTTTCCAGCATGCTGCTAGCTGTTGCTCTTCCATGCATCAAGACGACGACTTCTACCTTCTCAAGCGGCATGATCTGTTTTTTCACCTGAATAGCTAGAAACATACTAATAAAGCCAATTTCATCGAAGGGAATCTCCACGTGTCGTTCCTCTTCAATAATAGTTGATAGATCCATCGCCACCTGAAACTCTGATTTCAGATTTTTCCGAATCGTATTTAAGTCTGGATGAACGATCATGTGGCCTTCTTTTACGCGTTCTAATGTACTTTGAAGATGAAGTGCAAAGGCAAAACGTGCTTTTTCATTGTATGTACGATCCAATTTTTGCTCAGCGATATCATAAAGGTGATTGGTCAGTTTCCAAATATCTTCTGGAATCAACTCTTTGTGAACGGGATTTTGCGTCAGCTCTTCTACATACATTTCAAAATAGGCATCCACATCCTTGGAAATCAGATTTTCCAGATCGATCGTTGCAACACCTGTCTCGATCAAGCTGCTGACTTTCTCTTCAATCTCATTGTAAACCTGCATATTTCTTTGAGGATCTTGTGACCAAACAACATCTTGATCCCCAGGCTCGAAACTCAAAAAATCGCCTTTGCCTTCTAAAAATCGATCGAGACGTTCCGACATTTCTTTGATTTTCAACAATCCTTTTTGGACTTGCAGTGAACAATCTTCTTTACGAATCAATAAATGCTTTTTGCCGTAGGTCCGATAATGGAGAAATGCTTTGGCACAGACTAATTTCAAATCACGTTTGATTTGACCGATATTGCCTTCTGCTTCATACAGCATAAAGGCCAAAATCGCATCTCGCTCAACGTCGATCCGTTGATTGAGCCGAGTTGCTTCTTGCTTGATAAATAAGGAGATGATTTCATATCGTTCATCCAGTGAACGACTCTCCACATTCGGCAAAGTGATGGCCATTGGAATCCTTCGGTTGAATGTCGTCAAAAATGTTTCTGAAGATTCTGTTGTAGCACCGATGATCTGCACAGAAGCTTCGTACACTTGATTGCTTTCACCTAGAGGACGATAGACTCCCTTGTCGATAAAGGTAAAGAGCATTTCCTGGCCTTCCGGCGGCAAACGATGAATCTCATCCAGAAACAAAATACCGCCATCGGCTTTCGCCATTAGTCCGGGACTATCTTCCGCAGCGCCAGTGTATGCTCCTTTGCGGATCCCAAAGATATGACCAAATAGCAATTGGGGATTTTGCGCATAGTCCGCACAATTAAACGCAACAAATGGGGCATCTTTTTTCAGCATTTTTGATTCCACAGCGAAATGATACATACACTCCGCAAATAATGATTTCCCGGTCCCGGTTTCGCCGAATATAATAGTATGCAGTCCACGGGGCGGATATAGAATGGCCGCTTTCGCCTGTTGGATACTGACTTTCAAAGAAGCTTGAACGCCCACCAGACTTTCAAAACTAACCTCGGAGGACACATCCACATGAACTTCCTCATTCAATGGTTCATAGATTACTGGCCGACCAGCACGCTTGCTGATTTTATTTTCTTTAAATAATTCACTGAGATAACGGCTTGCATTACTGCGATCGATTTGTAAAATCTCCGCAACCTCTAAGGCTGTCAGACCTTGTTTGTGCAGTTCGATCGTCTGAAAGATTTCTTCTTTCCTTGAATTCACGAAAATGCCTCCTCAATATTACACACTAGTAATTAACCACCGTTAATGGTAACACAAAAAGACGCTCAATGGCGTCTTTTGCCTTTATCTTTTTGGTTTTTTTGCTTTTTCTTCGTTTTCTTTGGCATAGTGTGTAATTTTTCAGAAGTTTTTCTGGAATTTTTCTGCACACTCTGCTCTTTTTTAGGTTCACTTTTAACTTCCGGACGCTCTGTGTGAAGCGCACCTCCATGCAAGAAAACTTCTTGCAGCGTTAGATCCAGCTGTGCGGCAATTTTCTTTAGATCCTTTAATGTATGGTCTTGAACGATCGTGATCACTGTGCCCTCATTTCCCATCCGTCCCACACGACCTGCTCGGTGAAGATAAGATTCTTTCTCTTGTGGAACCTCGGTGTTGACCACATACCCCAGCTGATCGACATCCAATCCTCTGGCAGCAACATCTGTCGTTAGTAATTCACAAATCTTTCCCTGACGGAACCCATCAAGCGAAGCACGGCGGGTCAGTTTGTTCTGGTCTGAAGCAAGGGAGGCGACTGGCAAACCATGAAAGAGCAGTTTTTCTTCAGCATTACCTAATGCACTTAATTCATTGAAAAAAATCAATCCCTGAAAATCTGGTAAGTAAGCCAACCGGCGCAAAGCATCCACTAGTTTACGACTCGGGTAATTCAAATAATAATGATGGATCACCCCTTTGCTCTGGTCTTCCTCTGTCACATCAATGACCTGTGGTGTTTCAAAAGCCAGTTCTTGAATTTCTTTTAGAACCTCATTGGCAGTTGCAGAGAAGAAACTGCGAGTCGCCTGTTTTGGAATAAGCGTCAAGATTTTGCTAGCGAGCCCAAAGGCCCCTTCTTTCAGTAATTGATCCACTTCATCCAAGACTACCCCGTGAATCTGTTGCGTTTTGACTTTTTTTAATTTGATCAATTCCAATACTCGTCCTGGTGTCCCCACCAAAACTTCTGGTTTGGCCTTCAACTTTTCAATTTGTCGCTTAGTATTTGCGCCGCCAATCAGTGGTAAAACCTGCAAATCTAAAAGCTGGGCCCAATCTCGTGCGACCTGTGTGACCTGCATGGCCAGTTCTTGGGAAGAGGTCAAAATCAGGAGCTGATTGCCTTCACCAACTTTTACAGTTTCCAATAAAGGTAGTAAATAGGCCAATGTTTTCCCTGAACCTGTCGGCGAAACGCCTACTACTGATTGTCCTGATTTCAAGAGGGGGTAAACCCGTTCTTGAATCAGTGATGGCGCAGAAAAGCCGCTGCTTTGCCATTTTTCTTGCCAAACTTCTGCTAAATAAGTTGCTGTCATACATTCCATTCCTTACTCTTTGTCTGCGTCAAAGGAGATTTCTGCGTGTTTTCTCATGAGATAGATCGCTTCATTGACATCACGAGCTAATTCGATCCATTCTTCATAGCGCGCACCCAATTGGGGATCTGCTTTATTTTCGATGACTTCTGCAAAATCTGCAGCTTCTTCGACCATCGGATTTGCCTGCGCGGTCACCGGTAATACCGTTTCATTATTTGTACGGTCATAAAATACCGCTTGTTCAATGGCATTGACTGCATTTAGTTCCAGTGTTCCATTTTCAAAATATATTTCGGATTTCAAGTCAGAGTTGCCGATTTTTCCAGTTTGAATGGTTACGTCAAAAGTTTCATAACGTAAAATGATCGTACCGATCCCATCGACTCCTGTCACGATTTTCCGGGCAAAATAATAAACATTTTGTGGTCTGCCAAACCAAGCTAGTGCTGCATAAACGGGATAAACACCCAGATCTACCAATGCGCCGCCAGAAAAATGGGGAGAAAAAATATTTGGCTCCTCTCCTGCTAACACTGCATCATACCGTGAAGAGTATTTCATATAGGTAAAGTTTGCACCAATGATATTGCCATGTTCAGTTAAGACAGACGCAATGGTGTCAAAACTTTTCTCATGAATGTTGCGCGCTGCTTCAAAAAATAAAACTTGATTTTCATTGGCCAATTCAATGATCTCAGCCATTTCTGATGGTGTCGAAAAGGCAGGTTTTTCGACGATCACATTTTTTCCTGACAAAATTCCTTGTTTTGCTTGTTCAAAATGCAAACTGTTGGGAGATGCAATATATACCGTATCTAATTCTTCTAGTTGAAAGAAAGCCGTTAAATCATCTACACAAGTCACTTCTCCGTATTTCTCTGCAAAAGACTGAGCAGTCGCCAGTTTTCTAGAATAGACAGCCGTTAGATGGTAGCGTCCCGTTTCATGTGCAGCTTGTACAAATTGATCCGTGATCCAATTTGTACCGATTATCCCTAAATGAATCATTCATATTCCCTCTTTTCTTATAAGTTTGGGTCTTCAAAAGCAGCCGTAAGATCAAAAGGTACTGCTTTATTAATGGAAATGCTGGTTTCATCCACAAGACAATTATACGCGAAAACTTGGATTCCGTCTGCAATTGCTTGTCCGATTTTTTTTGCTAGCTCTGGTTGCATGGCACGATGGATCGTCGCGACATCAATGTCTTCAAATTGGACGACAAACAATACCGCGGCATAGTACCCTTCTTTCTTGGCATCTATCAGTTCACTTACATGTTTCAATCCGCGACTGGTGGGCGCATCTGGAAAAGCACCCACTCGTTTGTTTTCCAAAGTCATCCCTTTGATTTCTATAAAGCCCTTTTCTCCGACATCTGTTTCAAAATAAAAATCAAACTTTGAACGGTGATACGTCACTTCTCTCTTTAGTAAAGTTAGATTGCCTGTGATCTGCGGTAAAAGAATCGTTCCGTCCAATAAGGATTCATAGGCCAAACGGTTTGGGACTTGACTGTCGATATTAATCCATTGGTCGCCCTTTTTTACTGCGATCAAATCATAATTAGTTTTTCTCTTTGGACTATTCCAGTATTGCAAAGTGACTAACGCACCAGCAACAAGTACCTCTTTTCCTCGACCAGTATTTTTGACGTGAACGATTACTTCCTCCCCTGACATCAATCGACAGCGGGCAATAAAGCGATTTTCCCGAATAATAAATATCGCTAAGTGACTATTTGGATATTCCATCTTTTTCCCTCTCCATTAATACCTCGGCCTTAAAACAGCCGGACTTCCTTAAATAAACGCTAAATCAGTTGATCTAGTAATTGATGATGTTCTGATTCTCAGTGAAAGACTCTCTTTCAATTAAAGTAGGAGAAAGCAGAAAACTTTCTATCTGATTTTACCATAAGCTATGGAACAATGCTTTGGGTCAGCATCATTGCTGCAGCTATCCGCTGCAGCTGCAATTTTCTGGTATTTTCTGAGGGCTGTAAGATTTTGATAAATGGATTATGCGGTCAATTAAAAACTTTTAAAGTTCCGACCAAAGTAGGAGGATTTCTTTGTTCCCCATGGTATACTAGTTCCATCATAGGTAGGAATGGATGTGAAAATGTGAAAAAACGTTCACTGTTGATTGGTCTGTCACTTTTGACCGGTGTTGCCAGTTCGCTCATATTAAGAAAAGAAAAGCAAAAAACTGAGCCCCGCCAACAATTCGTGGGGAAATGGCAGTTCACTTCAAAAATGAAAGACACTGTATCCATTGAGATCACAGAGGAGCATTCACTGACAATTGATGGGAAACATTCACCTACTGTGATCGTTGAGCTGACCCCATCAAGATTGGTTTTACTAGATTCATTGGGTTACCATTTGATCATTGAACAAAAGGACCAGCGCTTCACCCTTTATGATGAAGCAGAAGATTGGCAATATCCTTTGACAAAAATCGAATGATTTCTTCAAAGTTTCTTCATTATTTATTCTTGATTTCCTCTGAAAATGCTCAGACTTTCTACCAGCATTTTTAGACAGTTCATGCTATGATAGTAATAAGAAGTGGTTGAACAAGGTGTTCCGTTGAGTGATAGATGATCGTTCATAGATTAAGGTGTAGGTTCGATTCCTACCTTCCACATTAATTAAAAACAGAAAGAAGGGATTTCTATGTTAGCGACGTTTGTTTCACTTTTTTCAATCTTTGGTTTAGCCGCATTACTTGGAGGAACGCTGTTTCTTGCCCGCCAATTGATGCAGCAAGAAACAAGAGCAGTGAAAGTACCTGTAAAAGTGCAAAGTGAGGATCCCCGAAATCATATTCGCCGATAGTTTTATTAGATAAAAAAACTGCTTTTCTTTGTTCGTTAAAGAGAAGCTTTTTTTATGTCTAAAAACAACTGTTGTTTCAAGACAAAGCGATCACTGGTGTGATTCGGCAAGAAGAAAAAAGCTGGTTCTTACGAATTTTTGAACTTTCTGTTAGAGTATTGCAACTCAGGAAACTCTTTGTTAAACTTTTGATTTAGATACAGAAACGAAGGAGTTTACCTATGCAGAAATTATCCAAAATCTGGTATTCATTGATTGCGGGTCTAGCAACCCTCTTTTTTATTGCCGGAATACCAATGATCTCCCACGCTGAGGAGACTACATTTACCGCTGAAGAAATCAAAAACTTTTCTATCGATGCAAAAGCTGCTTTTTCAGTGGATTTCGATACAGGCAAAATTTTATATGACCAAGAGGGAGAAACCCCGATGGGCATCGCCTCAGTAACAAAAATCATTAGTCTGTATCTAGTAGCAGAACAAGTCAAGCAAGGCAAATTGACTTGGGAAGACCCTGTTGAAATCTCACAATATGCAGCCGACCTCAGTGTCACACCTGACTTGTCCAATGTTCCTTTGCATCGTGATGTTCAATACACCGTTAAAGACCTTTATGAAGCGAGCTACATTCAATCAGCTAATGCTGCGGTCGTTGCCCTAGCAGAGAAAATTGCCGGGTCGGAGCCAGCCTTTGTCGATCAAATGAAAGACAAACTCACTGAATGGGGAATCACAGATGCTAAGATTGTCAATGCTTCCGGACTGAATAACACCTATCTGGGAGAAAACCTTTACCCTGGTTCCACTTCCACTGATGAAAATGAATTATCTGCAAAAGATGTCGCTATCGTAGCGAGACATTTGCTCCAAGACTTCCCAGAAGTATTAGAAGTCACCAGCACGGTTACCAAAACATTTGGTGAAGGTTCCTACTCACCAGTTGAGATGGTCAACTGGAACTGGATGCTACCTGGTTTCATCAACGCCAAAGATGGTGTTGACGGTTTGAAAACCGGAACCACTGATTTAGCAGGTGCTTGCTTTGTTGGAACGGCTGTGCGAGATGGCCAGCGTATTATCACCGTAATGTTAAACGTCAACGGTCATGCTGAGAATCCTAGTGTACGTTTCACCGAAACAGGCAAACTGATGGATTACTCATTTGATGCGTGGGAGCAAGTTCCTATTCTATCTGCTGGTGATCAGTTAGCAGATACAAAAACGGTCGCTGTTAAAAACGGCAAAGAACTTACTGTTCCCATAGCGGTAAAAAATGATCTTTCTGTTTGGGTACGTAAAGATATGGATCCAAAAGACTTCACTACAACAATCGATTATAACAAAACAATGAACGAAGAAACTGTCTCTGCACCAGTTGCCAAAGGAACGGATTTAGGAAAAGTAACAGCAACGATTCCTGCAGATACATTAGGTTATATGGATGGTAGTAAAGAAGTCCCTACTACTGAGCTGATCACTACTAAAGCCGTTGAAAAAGCAAATATTTTTGTTATCGGCTGGCGATCAGTTGCCAATTTCTTTACAAATCTCTTTTAATCAAAAATAAACTTCCAGTGTTTGGCGTTGCCGGTAAGACCGGTAATCACTAAAACACTGGAAGTTTTTTGTTAAGAGAGTAACTCTTCTTTGGTTACAACAGGCGCAATCGGTTCAATAGGAAAATACAGTTCTACTTCCCCTTCTTGAAAATTAGGCAGGTAGTGTTCCTGAATAGCTGCTGCCAGTTGAACATTATTTTCTGGAAGAACTTCTCTCAGCATCTTCTCTGTCATCATGTTTAGATTGGCTTCATTTGTTTTTACGACCATGTATTCCATCTCTGGCATTTGCCAACGGACCCAATCTACTGGTGGAAAATTATCCGTAGTGACTTGGACACCCGCAAGGTAACGTCCTGTCTCTTGCCATGGTTCCAGCCAGTTCTCTCCGTCACTCATCAATCCCCAGAACTGCAGATTTTCCGCTTCTTGATCGGCTAGCAAAAACTCGATTTCTTCAAAATCTTTCGTTGCAAGATCCCATAGTGCCGGTACCCATGAAGGGCCTTCTTCAGCAAGACCTTTCCCTTCTTTTCCGACAACATAAAACGCTGGGAGTGTTACTCGGATCACTTCACCTAATTCCATGCTTGTGCCTCCTTCTTTCTTCTCTATCCATTGTAGCGAATTCAAGAAAATTCAGCAACTTTGACCACATCTGCAAGCTTTTTCTTCGAAAATTAGGTATACTGTTCTTAGATTTAAAGGAGTGAAAAGAATGGATTTTACACAAATTGGGCTTTTCAGTATCGCTTATATCTTAGGAGCGATTTTTGTTTTTTGGTACCGCAAGAAAAAAGATGACCCAGATATCTTTTTCTTCGAGTGTTGTTGGACGATTGCCGCTTTATTGGCCTATTTGTCCATTTCGGAATTACGTACTGGCAGTTTTTTTATCTTAGCCCCGCTTAGTTTGGCCGGATTATTTTTATATTCCTATTTTAAAAACAAGCATCGTTTAGTGAATGGTTTGCTTTTTAATGTCTACATCTTGACCTTTGGGATTTATTTGCTCGTTAATCTTTATCGGACAGAAGATATTTTAGTCGGCGGGATTTTAGCCGTTGCATTAGTTGGCTTTCTATTCGTTTTTCTTTTTGGTTTGTATGGATTGATTATTTTCCTCTATTGGAATTCAATCGTCGTTTTACGCCGAGAATCCCACTCATTGGCCAACCTATTGACATTGGTTTTAGCTATCGTTTTAACGATCTTGTTGGTATCGGATTCCTTTTTACATGCCTTACCAAGTTGGGTCAGTGTTTTATTTACAATTTTTCCGGCATCGCTGCTTTATTTTTTTGTGGTTTTTCTTAACTTTTTGTCGATCTCGGTTATTTATCAATTCAATCATCCCCGCTATGACCAGGACTTCATTATAGTTTTAGGGGCAGGTCTCCTTAATGGCGAGAAAGTTTCTCCATTATTAGCCCAACGGATCGATAAAGCCATCGCATTTTATCATCTTCAATTTCGTGCGAAGAAAACAGCCCCTCGTCTTTTGATGTCCGGTGGTCAAGGCAGCGACGAAAAAATTCCTGAAGCAGTGGCCATGAAAGAATATGCCGTTTCTCAAGGAATCCCTGAAAGTGAAATCTTAGTGGAAGCCAATTCGACAACGACTTACGAAAATATGAAATTCTCCAAAGAAATCATGGATTCGTTACGTCCAGAAGGATATCACGCAATCTTTGCTTCCAATAACTATCATATTTTCCGGGCAGGGATGTACGCCGACCAAGCGCATGTCAAAGCAGATGGGATTGGCTCACACACAGCCTTCTATTACTTGCCGAATGCTTTTTTACGAGAATATATCGCCATTTTGTTCATGCACAAAAAAAGACATGCGTTAGCTATAGGCGGAATTGCAATCATCATCTTTTTGATGACTATTCTCGAATTTTTCTTTGGAAACTAGCGTAAGTATGCCCTTTGAATGGAATCATGAGCACCACGATCCAATTGTTTCACCACCATACAAAAAAAGCGCCTGGAATCTGATAAATCACTACAGATTCTAGGCGCTTGCCTGTTTTATTAGAGATGTGTTGGTCGTTGTTTATGCCAAAACCGTTGTTGCCATTTTGCTTTCATGGCTTGAGTCATTGGTTCTGATGCTTCCTTCACCGCACAATATTTATCCACCATGGTTACGATATAACTTTCTTTATATCGGGGTGGTGCAATGGTTGCTCCCCACATATGTTTCAAAATAATGTCCCGCTCGAGATCACTTAATTCAGTAATTTTCTCTGCGTTTTTAACGGCAATTCGCGGATGCATATAGGCATGTGTTCCTTCATCGAATTTGGTTGTACGCCAATCATAATAGAAAAGGTCATGCAATAATCCAGCCCGAGCTGTTGCACGAGCATTGCCGCCCCATTTTTTTGCCAATTTATAACTGTAATAAGAAACGCTGATCGAATGTTCTAAACGTGTGGAACTCATATGTTGAACATAATTGGCTAATTTTTTTACAGCTTCTGTCTCTAACAAATCTGCTACATAAGACATATACTCGCTATCTTCTTGCCATTTTTCTGTCATAGATTTATGCCTGCCACCTTTTTGATACTGCTTATTTCTTACAAATAGAAGTATAGCATCTGCTCAGACAGAATTCTAGGAGAATCCAAAGAGTTGCTTTGAGTTTAACAGTTCCTTAAAAAAGTCTAACTGACAAAAAAGTACATCAAAATACCGGCAGCAATAGCTACATTCAGTGATTCTGCTTGCCCATAGATAGGAATATAGACATTTTGATCGGTCAACCTTAAAATATCTGGATGGACGCCTTGTCCTTCGTTCCCTAAGATAAACGCAGCTGTTCCTTTCTTAGATAACTCCGTATAAGAAACCGCCTCTTTATTCAATTCAGTCCCGTAAATAGCAGTCCCTTGGGCTTTTAATTTTTGGATGAATGCTGGCACATCCCCTTCAAGGATCGGTAAATGAAAGTTGCTGCCTTGCATACTACGCAAGACTTTTGTGCTGTAACGATCAGCTGTGCCTGTTCCTAAAAAGACCCCAGCAAAACCCGCAGCATCGGCTGTACGAATCATAGTCCCAACATTCCCTGGATCCTGGACATTATCTAAAATCAGCCAATTTCCATGAATCGTTTCTTGAACCGTCTCTTTTTCGATCACTGCAAAGATCCCTTGGGGTGTCGGTAAATCTGATAGAAAAGCAGCTACTTCATCGGAGATACGAAATACTTTGTCTTGATAGTCTTTTAACTGATTGCCGGTTTCTTGGATTCCTTTATCAGTAACAAATAGATAATTGATCGGTGCCGATGCTGCAATGGCTTCTTGTACCAAATGCCAACCGTCGATTATATACGTATTGGTTTGATTGCGGTATTTTTTTTGTGCGAGTTTTTTGACCTCTTTGATCAATATATTTTTTTTTGAAAGAATTTCCTTCATCCTGTTCACCTCGCCTCATTATAGCATGAGTCAAAGGATGAAACTTGTTCTTTCGTTAGAAAAACGCTATCATATACTATAGAGGTTGACTGAAACGAGGGATGATTTGATGAAAAAAATACGCATTCAAGTTCAAGGCAGAGTCCAAGGAGTCGGTTTTCGTTACACGACAAAATTGTTAGCGGACCGGATGGGGATCCAAGGATCCGTCAAAAATGAATCTGATGGTTCAGTAACGATCGAAGCTATCGGCGAAGAGAAACAGGTAGACGCTTTTGTTGAAGCGGTCAAAGATTCACCGTCTCCTTCTGGTAAAGTGACAAGTACAAAGATCCAAGAAGATCCTTCTATCAAGGAAAGAACAAGTTTTGATGTTGAATATGGTTACTAAATCTACGACGAAAGATTGATTTTTCAATGAATTTCCTTTTGTACATTGAAATAGTCGGTCTTTTTTAGTATAGTTATTTTTGTCTAAATTTATAGTGAAGAGGAAGAAAAGAATGTCAAAAATGAATAAATGGCTGCTCTCGTCTGGATTGTTAGGACTTTTACTGACTTTATCCGGATGCGTCAGCACAAACTCTGATGGAACACCGAATGAAAACGGCATGATCTATCGTTTCTTAGTGAAACCATTAGGTAATTTGATCACCATGCTGGTAGAAAACTTCGATTGGTCTTATGGTTGGGCAATTATCGCTGTGACAATCGTTGTACGCCTCATTATCTTACCGCTTGGGATCCATCAATCGAAGAAAACGATGATCCAAAGTGAAAAAATGCAGTTCTTGAAACCGCAGGTAGATATCGCACAAGCCAACTTGAAAAAAGCGACCACTCGTGAAGAACAAATGCAAGCACAAGCAGACATGCAAAAAATTTATTCTGAAAATAATGTCAGCATGTTTGGCGGAATCGGTTGCTTGCCGCTGCTGATTCAGATGCCAATATTTTCAGCTTTGTATTTTACTGCTCGTTACACACAAGGGATTCAAAATTCGGAATTCTTTGGGATTTCCTTAGGACAACCAAGTTTCCTATTTGTAGCCATTGCTGGTATTTCGTATCTCATACAAGGATATATTTCAACCATTGGAATCCCAGAAGAACAGAAAAAAACGATGAAAACAATGTTGATCGTTTCGCCATTGATGATTGTCTTCATGTCATTAAGTGCACCTGCTGGTGTAACGTTATACTGGGTTGTCGGCGGGGTCTTCAGCTGCCTGCAAACCTTTATTACAAATGTCATCATGAAACCTAAGATTCGTGCGCAAGTTGAAGCAGAAATGAAAGCCAA
The DNA here is from genome assembly GCF_005234805.1 of Enterococcus sp. ARL09-542. Lineage (NCBI taxonomy): Bacteria > Bacillati > Bacillota > Bacilli > Lactobacillales > Enterococcaceae > Enterococcus > Enterococcus sp. ARL09-542. The sequence goes on along the minus strand of NZ_QPQX01000006.1, from coordinate 104,341 downwards.
TCCGCCTAAAACGGTCGTGACGCCTCGGAAAGATGTCACTCCTACGCAGCAGACGCAGCCTACAACGCCAAAAAACTTGAATCATAAAAATGCAAAAGGCCGTAATGCCGGCAAACAACAACGAAAATAAATTTAGAACTATGACCGACTCTTCTCGGTCATAGTTTTTTTGATTGCTTTTTTGGGGTATTCTTTTCTGATTGAATTGATTATGGAATCAAGATTCGCTATAGTGAAAGAGAGGTGAGTTCATGTTCCAAGCATATAGCAATATTTTTGTGATTTTTAGTTTGATGTTTATTGGCTACTGGTTGTCTTTTAAGCAATGGTTCTCAAATCGTACAGCAGATACCTTTTCAAAACTTGTTTTGAATCTCTCACTGCCGGCAAGTATGTTTTTGAATATCATCAAGAATTTTACCCGCGATGAATTCCTTTCATTGTTTTCTGGAATGATTATTCCATTATTATCCATTGTCATTACTTATGGGATCAGTAAACTTTGGCAGCGTTTCTTTCAAGTAGCTCCCACTCATCATGGATCCTTCTCCACCATGTTTACTTTTTCCAATACAATTTTTATTGGATTACCGATCAACCTGGCTATTTTTGGCGAAAAGGCTGTTCCTTATGTCTTGCTTTATTATATTGTCAACACTAGTTTGTTTTGGACGGTTGGGATCTATGAAATCGCTCGAGACAGCCCTAGTTTCGAAGAAGCAAAAGTCTCCTTTCACCCTTTAGTTGTGTTGAAAAAAATCTTCTCTCCTGCATTGATTGGGTTTATTATTGGATTGATCTGGATGCTCTTCGATTTTCCTTTACCGAAATTTATTGCAGGCCTAGGAGGCTATCTTTCTGAGTTGACCACGCCTCTATCCATGTTCATCATTGGGATCATCGTTTACTATAGTGGTATCAAGAATTTACGTATGACCAAGGATCTTGCCGGTGTCCTCGCAGGTCGTTTTCTCCTCTCTCCATTGATCGTGTGGCTGATTGGTCAATGGATACAGGTTCCTTCATTGATGTTGCAAGTCTTTATCATCCAAGCATCGATGCCTGTTCAAAATTCTGTGCCGATCCTGGTTAGAAATTACCAGGGAGATGAAGAGTTTGCTGCTTCTTCATTAGGCTACTCCGTTTTGATTTATATGATTTACATTCCATTATTGTTGATGGTTTTATTATGACATGCAGCAAAAGTGTCGATGTATAAAACAAAAAAACGATTCGAGGACCTATCATTTCTGAGAAAGATAGTGCCTGCGAATCGTTTTTATAGTTGATAATAAATTTCTTCCTTATAGCATATCAAACAACGACAATTGATTTTCATCCGGTAAATCTTTCAAGACACCATTGTCTGTCATATATTCGATTAATGTTTTGGAAACTTTTCCTCGGTTGGCCAGATCTTCTTTGGACAAGAACGGACCATCTTTCCGGGCCTCACAGATTTGTTTGGCTACGTTTAGACCTAAACTTGGTACAGCTCGAAATGGTGCGATCAGCTTGTTGCCATCGATCACAAAATTCTCAGCATCCGATTTATATAAATCGATCATGCCAAATTCATAGCCTCTTTCCAACATTTCATTGGCCAATTCCAAAACAGTCAGCAAGTTTTTTTCTTTTGTCGATGCATCCATGCCTTTGTCATTGATTTCTTGCATCCGCTCTTTTACCGCTTCTTTGCCTTTTGACATGGCGATCAAATCAAAGTCGTCCGCACGAACAGAGAAATAGGCACAGTAATACAGAATTGGGAAATATACTTTGAAGTAAGCGACCCGCAATGCCATCAATACATAGGCTGCCGCATGGGCTTTGGGGAACATATACTTGATCTTAGAACAAGAATCGATATACCATTCAGGGACATTATTTTCCCGCATCGCTTGCAGATAAGTATCTCGCAAATCATCCGGGATCTTGTTCCATTGTCCTTTACGAACCGTCTCCATGATTTTGAAAGCCATACCGTCATCTAATCCTGCATGAATCAGATAGACCATGATGTCATCCCGACAACCAATGACTTCTGCCAAGTTGGCATCACCGCGCCGAATCAGTTCCTCGGCATTTCCTAGCCAAACATCCGTTCCGTGGGAAAGTCCTGAAATCTGCAACAACTCTGCGAAGGTGGACGGATGGGTCTGTTCCAACATCCCCCGTACGAAACGGGTCCCAAATTCAGGAATCCCTAAGGTACCAGTTTTAGAATAAATTTGCTCTTCTGTTACACCTAAAACATCCGTTCCGCCAAAAATACGCATAACTTCTGGATCATCGGTAGGGATCGTTTTTGGATCAATTCCAGATAAGTCCTGTAACATCCGAATCACTGTCGGATCATCATGTCCTAAAATATCCAGTTTCAAAATATTGTCATGGATCGAGTGGAAATCAAAGTGTGTCGTCTTCCATTCAGAATTCATATCATCGGCTGGGTATTGAATCGGTGTGAAATCATAGACATCCATATAATCGGGGATTACAATGATCCCCCCTGGATGCTGTCCGGTGGTGCGCTTCACTCCGGTAGCCCCTTTGGCCAATCGGTCCACTTCTGCTGCACGATAATGAAGATTGTGATCCCGCTCAAACCCTTTTACAAAACCGAATGCGGTTTTGTCTGCTACCGTACCGATCGTTCCTGCACGGTAAACATAATCTTCTCCGAAAAGAACCTTTGTATAATTGTGCGCTTCGGGCTGGTATTCCCCAGAGAAGTTCAAATCGATATCGGGGACTTTATCTCCATGGAAACCTAAGAAGGTTTCAAACGGAATGTCATGACCGTCCTTGTTTAGTCGGGTGCCGCATTTCGGACATTTTTTTTCTGGCATATCATAGCCAGAACCATAAGACCCGTCCTCATAAAACTCCGAGTACTGACAGTCTGGGCAATAATAATGAGGAGCTAATGGATTCACTTCAGTGATCCCCGTCATCGTTGCGACAAAACTGGAACCGACAGATCCCCGCGAGCCCACCAAGTAGCCATCTTCATTGCTCTTGTGTACCAGTTTTTGGGAGATCAGGTAAATCACGGAGAAGCCATTTCCGATAATGGAATCTAATTCTTTTTTCAATCGCTTTTCAACGATCTCAGGCAAAGGATCCCCATATAATTCTTTGGCACGATTGTAACTTAGATCTGTGATTTCTTGCTCGGAACCTGGGATTTTTGGCGTATACAAATCATCCTTGACTGGAATGACCTTTTCACACATATCCGCAATTTTGTTGGGGTTTGTCACGACGATTTCTTTGGCTGTATCTGGGCCTAAAAATTGAAAAGCGGTCAGCATCTCATCTGTCGTCCGAAAGTGAACAGCTGGGAGACTATGGCGATTCAGAGGATTGGCTCCCCCCATTGAATTGATCAAAATCTTACGATAGATCGCATCTTCTTCATTCAAATAATGAACATTCCCTGTAGCTACCACCACTTTGCCTAATTCGTTCCCGATCTCGATCAGGTTGCGAATAATGTCTTCTAGGTCTGATTCATTCTTAACAAGTTCGGTCTCAATCAAATGAGCGTAAACTTCTTTGGGCATGACTTCAATATAATCGTAGAACTCTGCTAATTTACGGGCAGCATCCACCCCTTTTTGCATCATGGCGACAAAGACTTCTCCCTTGTCACAGGCGGTTCCTACAAGTAATCCTTCCCGCAGCTTCACCAATTCCGAGCGAGGAATTCTTGGGACTTTGTCATGGAAATATTTCACGTTCGACATCGAGATCAATTTAAATAAATTTTTTAATCCGGCTTGCGTCTTCGCCAAGATCGTCGCATGGAATGGTCGCGCCGCTTTGAAGGAGTTCTCTCCTCCCACATGGCGGTTCAAGTCTTCATGCAGCAGCATGCCATGCTTTTCCATCGCTTCTTTGACAAAGATCCAAGCTAAATGGCCCGTGGCTTCCGCATCATAGATCGCTCGGTGATGCTGTTCTAAGCTGACGCCGAATTTTTTAGATAAGACGCCTAGACCAAAACGTTTGAACTCAGGATATAAGTAACGTGCCAGTTCTAATGTATCAATAACTGGATTTTCGGCTTCTGGAATCCCATATTTTCGATAACTCGTATTTAAAAAGCCCATATCGAAAGAAGCATTGTGGGCAACCAAGATTGCTCCTTCAGAAAACTCTCTAAAGAGTCGCAATACTTCTTCTTCTGATTTAGAACCGCGAACCATTTCATCCGTGATCCCTGTAAGCTCTACGGTGGTGCGAGACAATGGGTGTCCTGGATCAATGAATTCATCAAATGAGCCTTCCACATTGCCTTTATGCATGCGGACAGCCGCTAATTCGATAATTGTATCATAAACGGCAGATAGCCCCGTCGTTTCCACGTCAAACACAATATACGTGGCATCCGTCAAAGGAACTGGTTTAGGGTTATAAGCCACTGCAACGCCATCATCAACGATATTGGCTTCAACCCCATATAAAATCTTAACACCAGCTTTTTCACCCGCATGATGGGCATCTGGGAAAGCTTGCGCGCCACCATGGTCCGTAATAGCGATCGCCTTATGTCCCCATTTTCCAGCTTGTGCAACTAAATCACTGATATTATTCGTGGCATCCATCGTACTCATATTTGAATGAAGATGGAGTTCCACCCGTTTTTCTCCTTCAGGTGCATAGTCTTTCCGAATCTCGTGTTTTACCTCAATCAAGTCTTGAGCATTCATAACAAGATCTCGCATAAAGGTATCTTCCTGCACGCTTCCGCGAACTTTTACCCAGCTGCCTTTGGCGATTGCCTCAAAGATTTGTTCATCTTTTTCATTATTGGAGAACTTTTTGACACTGAAAGATGACGTATAATCCGTGATTTTCAGAATCAAGATCTTCCGCTTTGAACGTAATTCCCGAACTTCTTTATCAAAGACATATCCTTGGATCGTCACACGGCGTTCTTCCTCAATGATATTAATCATTGGGGTAACGGGTTCATCGGCTGGAATATTCCTTCCCAATGCAATCGGACCGTCAAATTCAACAGCTTTCACTTCTTTTTTCCGCTGTTCATGGGCGATCAAGTTCTCAGCAGCCTGTAATTGGAAAGCAGCAGTCTGTTCTTCTTTACGAGCTTCCAATTCTTTTAAAGCTTCTTCTGCTTGTTCGGCATCCATTTCAGGAATGATACGAAATTTTTGAAAACCAAATGTTTGATAGTTTTCTTCAATGATTGGTAAATATTGTTGCTGCAAAATCGCGATTACCGCTTCATTGGTAACAGGCAGGATCACTTTTTTCTCATTCACTACCGGTAGCTGATTCTTAATGACTTGCTGTACTAGTGGACGATCACAGTTTTGATTTGCGAGTGCTAATGGCCAGTACTCTTGGATCAGTTGTTGATCGAAGGCATTATCCTTGGCTTCAATGATCATTCGCACCGCAGCGATTTCCTTAAAGGCCAGTTCCAAATGTTGTTTGAACGATTGATACACCATAACGGGTAGCAATGTATCAAACTGCAAGTAAAATGTCCAAGCTTTTGACTGGCGATGGACCACGACTTGTTTGATTTGAGCGGTCTGTATCAAAGGATGTTGGCGTAAATCAGGACCAGCATTGATTTGCTCTAATAAAATCTCAAAGGTCTCTCTTTCTTTTGACAATTGACCATCCTCCTTTTTCTCAGTATTAATTAGTATACCTCTTTTTCTTTTGTCTTTCATTAAAAAATCGAGAAAGGGCTCCCCCTTCCTCGATTTTTGTCACGGATCATTCAGATGCAGTCAACAAGATCGTTAATGTCGTAGCCACTTCCTCTTTACGAACTTCAACGGTTGCATTTGTGTGTTTGATTTTTATTTCGACAATCCCTTCTGTCGCTTTGTTGCCAATGGTCAATCGAATCGGACAGCCTATCAAATCCGCATCCGCAAATTTGACACCAGCACGTTCGTTGCGATCATCTACTAAAACTTCATAACCGACAGCAAGCATCGCTTGCTCTACTTCCTCGCACAAAGCAGTTTGATACGAGTCTTCCATTGTGGTTTGAATAATATGGATATCATAGGGTGCAATCTCTTTCGGCCAATCGATTCCCTCTTCATTGCCGTGCTGTTCAACGATTGTTGATAGAAGACGAGATACACCGATGCCATAACACCCCATCATGACTGGCGTCTCCTGACCGTTCTCATCGACAACTGTCGCACCAAGTCTTTCACTGTATTTGGTTCCTAGCTTGAAAATGTGGCCAACTTCGATTCCTCGTGTGAAAGTTAGGACCCCTTTGCCATCTGGAGAAGGATCACCTTCTTGCACCAATCGAAAATCAGCAAATGCCAATGGGGAAAAATCTCGTCCTACATTTGCGTTTTGATAGTAATGGCCCGGTTGATTTCCAAAGACGATCACATTTGCTAAATCTTGTACATGCTGATCAGCATATAAGCGGACATTTTCCGGCAGCTCAATGGGACTGATTGCTTCAGTTTGCAGATGACAACGTAATTCTTCTGGTGTAGCTATTTTCAATTGATCGGCTTCTAGAAAATTTTTGACTTTTGCTTCGTTCAATTGATGATCGCCACGTAGAAGAATCATGACCGGTTCTCCATCAGCAAACAAAAGAAAGGACTGAACGATCTTAGTCAAGTCACTCTCACAAGCTGCAGCTACTTCTTCCAGAGAATAAGATGGATCAACCTGCAACTCTGCGCGCTCAAGAAAGGTTTCGTGAGATTTCTTTGATACATACAAACTTGTGGCCATTTTCCAATTCGCCACGTAGTCGCTTTCCGTTGAGTAGCAAATTAGTTCTTCACCAATCTGCGACAGTGCCATGAATTCTTTGGAATCATGCCCTCCCATCAGACCGTTATCACCAATCACTGCGCGATACTCCAGACCACAACGCTGCAAAATCGCGTGATAGGCTGCTTCATACCGACGATAAGTCGTATCTAAACTTGACTCATCGGCATGAAATGAGTAGCCGTCTTGCATGATGAATTCGCGACTGCGAATCAAACCGAAGCGCGGACGTTGTTCGTCTCGGTATTTTGACTGAATCTGATACAAACTGATCGGCAGACGTTTGTAGGAAGAGATCTCACTTTTGATCAATTCCGTAAAAGGCTCTTCATGGGTTGGCCCCAAGACATACTCCCGCTCGTTTCGATCCGTTAACTGATACAGTGAGCGCCCATAAAGCCCGTCTCGCCCAGTACTTTGCCATAGTTCCAAGGGCAATAAAACTGGCATCGTCATTTCTACTGCATCAATTTTGGCTAATTCTTCCCGCATCAATTTTTTAATTTTCTCCAACACCCGCTGGGCTAAAGGCAAATACATGTAGATGCCTGCTGCCACTTGCCGAATATAACCGGCTCTAACTAAAAGTTGATGACTCAATGTTTCCGCATCACTTGGTATTTCCCGCAATGTCGGAATAAACAGTTTCGACTGCTTCATTTTTTTCTCCTTTGCTGCAAACACTTTGCTATACCATACACCCTGCTTGGCCCATATCAGCTGCTTCCTCTAATCAAAAGAAAAAGCGCTGAATATCATTCCAAGTCACTAACACCATCAGCAACATCAAAAAACCAAACCCAATTAACGTGATGATTCCTTCTTTTTCTTGACTGATCGGTTTACCTCGGACACCTTCAAGAATGTTCAAAACGAGTTTGCCGCCATCCAATCCTGGAATAGGCAACAAATTGAAGATTCCTAAGTTGATGGAGATCGCCGCCATCATCATGACGACAGAAGCTACCCCTTGTGAGGCTGCTTGTGAGGACAATTGGAAAATGGCCACCGGACCGCCTAATTTGTCCAGATCTGGTTGTACGATCAAATTACCGACAGCTCGGAAAATCAGTAAAGCATTGTTGAAGGTCAATTTCAAGCCACCTAATAGCTTGTCACCAAGACTTGTTTTCAAGCCAGGACTGATTCCCATAAATCCTACTTTTTCTCCTTCAGCATATTTCCCTTCTGGCGTTGCTTCAATCGTTAATGTATCACTTCCCCGCTTCACTTCAAGGGGGATCTTCGTGTCAGGATAATTTTGGATCTCACTGCTCAATTCCTGCCAGTTGGATACTGTCTTGCCATTGACTGCTAAGATCTCATCGCCATCTTTCAAGCCTGCCTCAGCGGCTGGTGAACCATTTTGGATACCAGAGATGCTGGTCGTATTCACATCTTGTACACCACCCTGTGCAAACACTAACCCTGTGAATAAAACAAAAGCTAAGATGAAGTTATTCATCGGTCCAGCAAAATTGGTCAACATTCGCTGCCAAAGTTTCGCTGACTGAAATTGAACATCTTTCGGTGCAATCCTTACTTCCACACCGTCTTCATGAATAATGGTTGCATCATGATCGACCGCATAAGCGACTTTTTCTTGTTCATTTCCATTGATGTACCCTGCAATCGTCAACTTTTCTTCGAGATCAAAGTCTACCACTTCCATCGGAATCGCATGAGGCAACTGCACCTTTTTGCTAGTATTGATCTTGATGACTTTTCCATCCTTGTCTTGCACAAGTGAGATCGGCATACCTGGTGTCAGCTCTGTCTCATCTTCGCCCCAGCCTGCCATTTGAACATAGCCACCTAATGGTAACATTCGAATCGTGTAAGTCGTTCCATCTTTTCCTTGATGGGCAAAAAGCTTTGGACCCATTCCAATGGCAAATTCCCGAACTAAAATCCCTGCACGTTTGGCAAAGAAGTAGTGTCCAAATTCGTGGATTACGACCACAACAGAAAATATGATAATAAACACAAGAATCGTTTTCATTCTGTTTCCTCGCTTTCACTGTTCCCTCTTGCTAAAGGGGAAACCTTTCTTTATTTTATCACACCCACACCTAATGAGGAACTTCCGGCGTTATTGTAACAAGAATTTAAAGAACCAAGCTCTAACACGCATAAAAAGACTGTGGCTCTTTCTCCCAACACATTCCTTAACAGGAAAAGTGTTCTTTTTTCCTTACCCTCGCATTCTTCACAGGGGTCCGTCAAAAAAGCTTCGACCGCCAAGTAGTCGAGAACTAAAAAACCTCTAAATGTCTGGTCCCGTGAAAACAGGCTTCATTTAGAGGTTGAAATAAGGTTAAAATGAGGTTAAAAATTGTCTTCTTTCTGCGGAGCTGATCAAACAAATTAATGACCTAGCACTTATCTAGTCAAGCAAGTGATTATTGCTCGTTTATCTAGACTAACTAAATGATTGCTTTAGAAAACACCTAATAAGTACATGATTGGAAAAACAAACAGCATACTATCAAAACGATCAAGAATCCCGCCGTGGCCAGGCAAAATATTGCCTGAATCTTTTACTCCGTAGTGTCGCTTGATAGCTGATTCGACAAGGTCACCAAACTGACCAGCAATCGAAAAAATAATCGTCAATACGATCATGATCAGACTTCCATGGCCAAAGTAATCGTTGCCTGGGAATGCCAACAAATAAAGAGCTGCCACAACGACTGCCGAAACAATTCCGCCCAATGCCCCTTCAACGGTCTTGTTCGGTGAGATCTCCGGCCATAGCTTATGTGCGCCGAATCGGCGGCCAACCATATAAGCACCAATATCTGTCGCCCAAACAATAAACAAGCCAAAAATCAGCACAACTAATCCGTTTGGTACTAATCTAGCCGTCAAGAAACGTTCAAAGCCGACACCCACATACAGACTGACTAAAACGGGGAAACCTGCTTCATCAATGGTGTACATATTTTTGGAAACGACAGCGATCCCTAGCAACAACAAGACAATCAGATAAAACAAGGCACTTTTATCTGTATTTGCTGGTAAGAAAGCAAACCAAGGATCTTTAGGTAAGACTAAGATCACAGCCCCAAGAATCGATAACACCCCTTCAAAACTGAGAACCGCTAATCCTTTCATCCGAAATAATTCAAACACACCAATTCCGGCAAGTAAAGCTGCCGTCAACTCGATGGCTATTCCACCGACATAAATAACTGGTAAAAAAAATGCTAATGCCACCACTGCGGTGATCACACGTTGTTTCACTTTTTGTCCTCCTTCTTGTTCAACCCGCCAAAACGCCGATTTCGCTGTTGAAAACTGCCGATGGCAGCTTCTAACAATTGGGCATCAAAGTCAGGCCATAATGCTTTAGTGAAAAAGAGCTCGCTATAAGCAATTTGCCAAAGAAGAAAATTACTGATCCGTTCTTCACCACTCGTTCGAATCACCAATTCAGGATCGCGAAGTGCAGCAGGCAAGAAACCAGTCATGAGATGCTGGTCCATCATTTCTTCGGTGATTTCCACCGTCTCCTGTGTGTGGTCTAGTTCTTCATACAGCTTTTGGATCGCCTGCAGCATTTCAGCACGACTGCCATAGTTCAAAGCGAAATTCAGGACCATTCCTGTATTCTCCTTGGTCTGTTCGATGGCACGATTGACAGCATCTTGAGTGTGAGCAGGCAAATATTCGGTAAAGCCCATCACATGGACCTTCACATTTTCTTTGATCAGCTCTGGTACAAACGTGTCAAAAAAATCAACTGGCAATTGCATCAAGTAATCGACTTCTTCATTTGGTCGTTTCCAATTTTCCGTTGAGAATGCGTACAATGTCAAGACTTTGACTCCAAGCCGCGAGGCATGGGTCGTGATCGTCTTCACTGTCTCCATCCCTTCTTTGTGCCCTGCCACCCGTGGTAGACGCCGATTCTGAGCCCAGCGGCCATTTCCGTCCATAATGATCGCGATATGCTGAGGCACAGGTAATGCCGGATCAAGTTCGTATTCAGTTTCTTCCTTAACATATTTGTCTTTTTGTGGAAAAAAACGCAACATATGATTCGCTCCTCTTCCATTTCGTAAAATTCATCTTTTTCATTATAACAATAATCATATTTCTTGCCTATGAAAAGTAAAAAAAGAAATCTATATTAAAGAAAAACAAAAACATTTTCTCTTTGTTAGGAATAAAAAAAGGGCGCTTGTGCGCCCCTGCTTCTTATACTTCTAATAATTCTTGTTCTTTTTCAGCTGCGATCTGATCGATTTCTTTAATACTGTTGTCTGTCAATGTTTGAACTTCTTTTTCTGATTCTCTTAAATCATCGACCGTGATATCGCCAGATTTTTCTTGCTTCTTGTAAGCATCCATCGCATCACGACGGATATTACGGACAGCAATTTTCGCATTCTCCGCTTCTTTTTTCACATCTTTTGCCAATTCTTTCCGGCGCTCTTCCGTCAATTGCGGAATGACTAAACGGATTACTGTACCATCATTAGCAGGTGTGATACCGATGTCGCTTTGCATGATCGCTTTTTCGACTTCTTGGATCATTGTTTTGTCGAAAGGCGTAATCATCAAAATACGCGCTTCAGGAATCGTGATTGATGCCATTTGATTTAGTGGTGTTGGAACACCATAGTAGGTTACCATCACACGGTCTAAAATACTTGCGTTCGCACGGCCAGCACGAATTTGTCCTAACTCGCGCTGCAAGTTTTCTGCTGCTTTTTTCATTTTATCTTTTGCTTCTGTTAAAATTTTGTCAGCCATTCTATTTCCCCCTTACTGTCGTTCCAATATGTTCTCCTAAGATTGCACGGCGAATATTTCCTTGTTCATTTAAATTAAAGACAACTAACGGAATATCATTATCCATGCTTAATGAGCTTGCAGTGGAATCCATGACTTGCAATCCTTTCGAAATCACTTCTAGATGCGTAAGCTCTTCAAACTTCACTGCACTTTGATCGATTTTTGGATCTGCTGAGTAGACACCATCGACGTTATTTTTTGCCATCAAGATCACATCTGCATTGATTTCAGCTGCTCTTAAGGCAGCCGTAGTATCTGTTGAGAAATAAGGATTCCCTGTGCCGCCAGCAAAGATCACTACACGCCCTTTTTCTAGATGACGTTCTGCCCGACGGCGAATATAAGGTTCTGCGATTTGGCGCATTTCGATCGATGTTTGGACGCGAGTCGGTACGCCAGCGTTCTCAAGAGTGTCTTGCAACGCCAATGCATTCATGACCGTTGCCAACATTCCCATATAGTCTGCTTGCGCTCGTTCCATGCCCATTTGTGCACCAATCTGACCACGCCAAATGTTACCGCCGCCTACTACGATCGCCATTTCAACACCAAGTTCATGGACTTCTTTGATCTCTTTGACGATTTCTTGGATCGTTGGCGGTTTGATACCAAATCCTTCATCCCCTGCCAATGCTTCGCCGCTCAATTTTAACACAACACGTTGATATTTTGGTTTACCCATGATGATTCCTCCGTACATTCTCCAATACTATTGTAGCATATTGGCGCCATTCTGTTTGAATTTGTGCAATTTTTTTGAAAATCGGTTTTTGCTTAAAAAAAGGGAGCGCACTTCCATGCGTTCCCATCTGTTCGAGGAACAGAATTATTTTTTGACTTGGCTCATAACTTCTTCTACAAAGTTATCTTCGCGTTTTTCGATACCTTCGCCGACTTCAAAACGAACAAATGATTTCACTGTTGCGCCTTTTGAAGCAACAAATTTTTCAACAGTCATGTCAGGATCTTTAACGAATGGTTGGTCAACCAAAGCGATTTCTGCTTTGAATTTTTTCAAACGGCCTTCAACCATTTTTTCAACGATGTTGGCTGGTTTGCCTTCGTTCAATGCTTGTTCAGTCAAAACTTGTTTTTCGTGATCCAATTCTTCTTGTGAGATTTGAGATTCATTCACATAGCGAGGATTGATTGCAGCAACGTGCATAGCGACATCTTTTGCAACTGATTCGTCTGTTGTTCCTTCAAGAACAGTCAAGACAGCGATACGTCCGCCCATGTGCAAGTAGCCACCGAAAGCAGAGTTGTCATCTTTTTCAACAACTTCAAAACGACGGAAGCTGATTTTTTCACCGATAACTTGAGTTGCTTCGATCAATGCTGCTTCCATTTTACCTTTTGATGTTTCCAACTGCAAAGCAGCTTCCATGTCAGCAGGTTTGTTTGCAGCGATTACTTCTGCGATTTCTTTAACTAAATCTTGGAACATTTCGTTTTTAGAAACGAAGTCTGTTTCAGAGTTTACTTCAACGATTGCAGCAGCATTCCCGTTGATAGCAACAGATGCCAATCCTTCAGCAGCAATCCGATCATTTTTCTTTGCAGCTTTAGCCATTCCTTTTTCACGTAATAGATCAACGGCTTTTTCGATATCTCCTTCGACTTCAACTAAGGCACGTTTTGCATCCATCATACCTACACCAGTCATGTCGCGCAATTCTTTTACTAATTTAGCTGTTACTTCTGCCATTTTTTGTTTTCCTCCTAAATGTCATTTAACAAGCCTGAACTTGCCTTTTAAAAAAGCTGTTTCAAAGGAGAGTGAGGCTTGGCGCCTAGCCTTTGAAACAGCTCCATCATTTCTTATTCAGCTGATACATTGTCGCCTTCGACAACATCAACGATTTCTTCGATTGAAGTAGCATTTTCTGTTGATTCAGCAGAAAAATCTTCTTCAACTACTTGGTCTTCGCCTTGGTTGCCTTCGATAAATGCATCTGCCATTTTAGCAGTGATCAATTTAACGGCACGAATCGCATCGTCGTTTGATGGGATAACTACGTCGATCTCATCTGGATCACAGTTTGTATCAACCATCGCTACGATTGGGATATTTAATTTACGTGCTTCTTGGATCGCAATGCGTTCTTTGCGTGGGTCAACAACGTACATTACATCTGGAATTCTTGGCATATCAGCGATACCGCCTAAGAATTTTTCAAGACGTTCGCGTTCTTTGTTCAAACCAACGACTTCTTTTTTAGGAAGGACATCAAATGTGCCATCTTCTTCCATTTTGTTGATTTGTTTCAAGCGAGCAACACGTTTTTGGATAGTTTCCCAGTTCGTCAATGTTCCACCTAACCAACGATGGTTTACGTAGTATTGACCTGAACGGATTGCTTCTTCTTTGATTGCTTCTTGGGCTTGTTTTTTTGTTCCTACGAACAAAGCAACTCCGCCTTCTTCAGCAACGTTTTTCATGTAGTCGTATGCTGCATCTACTAACTTAACAGTTTTTTGTAAGTCGATGATGTAGATACCGTTTCTTTCTGTGAAGATATATTTCTTCATTTTTGGGTTCCAGCGACGTGTTTGGTGTCCAAAGTGTACGCCGGCTTCTAGCAATTGTTTCATTGAGATTACTGCCATGATGTGTTTCCTCCAATTTGGTTTTTGATTTCCTCTCTTGCTCTTTAGCTCTTCGAAGAACTGATTATCAGCACCGCTTCGCAGATGGAACAAGATGTGGATTTGCGGAGTCAAAAAACTCACGCCTTAAACAGTATACAGTAGCTACTAAAGAATTGCAACTGCTTTTCCTCATAAACCTAGCTGTTTACTTTTACATTTTTTTCTTACAAACAACGGGTGTTCAGTCTGACTAAAGCCTAGGTTTTTAATCCTTTTTCTGCTATGATAATGCTGAAGAATTCAATTAAAGGAGTCTATTTATGCGTAAATCCGACCGGCATTTATTGATCAAACAGATTATTGCAGAACATAATGTGGGAACTCAAGAAGAACTGTTGCAGTTGCTCGAAGCACAAGGAGTAACCGCTACGCAGGCAACGATCTCCCGCGATATCCGTGATCTAAAAATTGTCAAACAGCCTGATGAGACTGGACAAACAAAATTTGTTCTCTTTCAAGGAATGAATACTCAAGAAAATGAAAAAGCGGAAGAACAACGGCTGATCCACATGCTGGAAGATGTCGTCACCAAAGTGGATCGTGTTCAATTTATGACGCTAATCAATACGATCCCTGACAATGCACCTTTATTGGCAGCGGCTTTAGATGAAGTTTCGATGCCTGAGAAAGTTTGTTCTCTCGCCGGCTTTGATACAGTAGCCGTTATTTCCCGTACAAATGAAGATGCCATCAAGCTGACTGAATATATCAAGTCCCATGCTATTCTCTAAAGAATCGAAAAAAAGATACCAGCGGCAAGCATATAGGCTGCCGTTGGTATCTTTTTTTTATTTACATTTTATCAGGTGCATGTAATCCTAACAGACGCAAATCTTCTTTTAACAAGACTGTTACAGCGTAAACCAATGCCAATCGAGCATCTTTTTGCGCATCTTCTGCTAAAATCTTGACATTTGCATAGTATTTATTGAAGGCTTGCGCTAATTTGATCGCATGTTTAGCAATCACTGATGGCTCATATTTATCTGCAGCCTGTAAGATAGTTTCTGGGTAGCGTTGGATCAACTTGATCACTTCCCAGCTCTCTGCATCATTCAAAGCAAGAGCTTGCGCATTGGCAGGATCAAATTGTGCTTTTTCTAAAATGCTCATCGCCCGTGCATGAGAATATTGGACATAAGGTCCGGTTTCTCCTTCAAAACGAACGACTTCTTCCAATGTGAAATCGAAGTTGTTCAGGCGATCATTTTTTAAATCATGAAAGACGACCGCACCGACACCCACTTGTTTTGCCACTTCATCTTTGTTCGCTAAGCCTGGATTTTTTTCTGTGATTTGTTCTTTCGCAGATTCGATGGCTTCATTCAATACTTCTTCTAATAAAACGATTTTTCCTTTACGAGTAGACAGCTTCTTACCATCTTTGGTGATCAAACCAAATGGGATGTGGTGCATATCATCTGACCAATCGAAGCCCATTTCTTTAAGAACTGCTTTCAATTGCTTAAAATGATAGCTTTGTTCGTTACCGACAACATACAGAGACTTAGCAAAGTTATAAGTCCGTTTGCGGTACAATGCTGCCGCCATATCCCGAGTGATATATAATGTTGCGCCGTCAGATTTGCGGATCAACGCTGGATTGAGATCATAGGCAGTCAAATCAACGATTTCTGCGCCTTGATCTTCTTGTAATAAATGTTTTTCTTCCAAAAGTTCAACGACTTCCGTCATTTTATCATTGTAGAAGGCTTCCCCATTCAATGAATCAAAACTTACTTCCAGCATGTCATAGATTTTGTTGAACTCTTGCAATGACTCATCGCGGAACCATTGCCATAATTCGGTTGCTTCTTGATCACCGTCTTCTAGCTTCTTGAACCATGCCCGAGCTTCATCTTCCAACGCTTTATCATTTTCTGCTTGTTCATGGAATTCAACATATAAACGCAAGAGTTCATTGATTGGTTCTTTTTTAACTGCTTCTTCAGAACCCCATTTTTTATAGGCGACGATCAATTTCCCAAATTGAGTTCCCCAGTCTCCTAAATGATTGATCCGAATTGGCTGATAACCGATTTTTTCAAGAATAAAGCCAATCGAATTACCGATCACCGTCGAACGCAAATGGCCCATGGAGATTGGTTTCGCAATGTTTGGTGAAGACATATCAATCGGAACCGCCTGCTGATTGCCAATTGATTGATCTCCATAATGATTTTTTTCCTTCAAGACGGTTTGTAAGACGTGTTCGCTGATCACTTCTTTATTCATAAAAAAGTTCAAGTATGGACCCACGACTTCGATTTTTTCAAAAGAAGCTGGATCAATTTTTTCCGCCAGCTCGCTAGCGATCTGTTGCGGTGCTTTGCGATAGACTTTGGCTAAAGCAAAGGCAGGAAAAGCAACGTCTCCGTGTTCAGCAGTTTTAGGATTTTCTAACAATTGACTGACTTGTTCTAAAGTCAAATCTTCTTTGACAGCGGCATAAATAGCTTGTGCAACGATTTGTTTATTATTCATTTTCTTTCCCTCCATTTGTTTCGATACGAAAGCAATGCCCAGCGAATGTACATGCGGAACAACTAAAAAAAGCCTCTAGTGCATCACATGCACTAGAGACGAGATTTCCCGCGGTACCACTCTATTTGTCCTTTAAGGAATGATTCTTAAAAGACCTACTTATTTCTGATAACGGCAGAATTCCGTTTGCTAGGCAAAATCTCACAAGTGCGCTTCACTTTCTTGATTGTTCGGCTCACACCTTCCCGAACTCGCTGAAAAACAAAAGCTACTCTTCTTGCTCATCGATTATCTACTATTTTGTTCCCAGAAAGTATAACAAAAAATAATCGGTTTGGCTAGCCGGTTTTTCGCCTTTGCATGGATTTCGCTAGTTAAACCTTTGGAATAAATAGATCTCCTAGGGTGACAGCCATAATGGCTTTGATAGAGTGAAGGCGATTTTCTGCTTGATCGAACTGGCGCGCTTGCTTGCTGTGAAAAACGTCATTCGTCACTTCCATCTCCTTCAAGCCAAAATCAGCAGCGATTTTGGCCCCATATTTGGTTTGTGTATCATGAAAAGCTGGTAAACAATGGAGGAAAATGGCTTGTTCATTATTGGTTTTTTTCATTAATTCGGCATTTACTTGGTAAGGCATCAGCAAGTCGATTCGTTCTTTAAATTTTGCTTCTTCTCCCATTGAAACCCATACATCGGTATAAACAACGTCTGCTCCTGCTACAGCTGCCACATCATCTGTAATCAAAATTTCGGCTTGTGATGCTTGGGCAAATTGCTCTGCCAGCTCGATGACTTGCTGTTCCGGCTGTAATTCTTTTGGTGCGATGATTCGAATAGCAACACCGAGAATCCTGCTAGTCACAAGTAAGGATTGCGCAACGTTATTTCTCCCATCGCCGCAGTAAGCGATCGTCAGACCTTCAAGACTGCCAAAATTTTCTTGAATCGTCATAAAGTCTGCGATCATCTGTGTCGGGTGCCACATGTCAGACAATCCATTCCAGACAGGTACACCAGAATATTTCGCCAAGTCTTCAACGATTCTTTGGCTAAATCCTCGATATTCGATCCCATCAAACATCCGACCAAATACTTTTGCAGAGTCCTCAACAGATTCTTTTGATCCCATCTGGATATCGTTTGCTCCTAAAAATTCCGGATGCGCTCCTAGATCAACGGCAGCAACGGTAAAGGCAGCTCGTGTCCGAGTAGAATTTTTTTCAAACAAAAGAGCGACATTTTTTCCTTCCAAATAACGATGCGGGATATTCTTTTGCTTTAATTCTTTTACATGTAATGAAAAATCGATCAGATACTGCAATTCATCTCTGGTAAAATCTTTTTCTGCTAAAAAACTGCGACCTTTAAAAACGGATTTCATTTCTTTTGCACCCTTTCTTGCCTATGTTTTTTAGCCAGTATACATCTTTTCTAATTTTTATTCAATATATACAAGTTTTACGTATTTTTAATCAATTTTATCCAAATAATTAAACAAAAGACCGTGGGCTGCCATTCGGATTCGTATCCCGATGACGCCACGGTCTTCTCTGTAATGTTGAGCAGCAAATGCTTGATTATTTCATTTCATGACCAAAACTTAGGCTTGGCACAGCATTCAAAGATAGTGGGGCAAACTGTTTTTTTTCTAACAAAATATGCCCAAAGGCCCCGATCATTGCCGCATTATCGCCACATAAACGCAAAGGTGGGATAATCAAGTCAATCTCAGGCAGGTCACTCATTGCTTCATCTAGTGCCTGACGCAGGCCTTGGTTTGCAGCAACGCCACCTGCAACAATCAATTGGTTAACAGGATAAGTCTTGCAGGCGCGAATCGTCTTAGTGACCAAAACTTCTACGACACTTGCTTGAAAACTAGCAGCAAGGTTGGCTTCGTCCAATGTTTCTCCTCGTTGCTGCGCATTATGGACAAAATTAATAAAGGCACTCTTTAATCCGCTAAAACTAAAATCAAAATTGTCTTCATGAATCATTGCTCTGGGAAAATGGTACGTGTCCTCACCTAAATGCGCCAAACGATCGATTTCTTTTCCGCTAGGATAAGAAAGTCCTAAGACTCGTCCTACCTTGTCATATGCTTCTCCTGCAGCATCGTCACGTGTCTCGCCAATAATCTCAAAGGAACCATCTTCTGTCATATAAACTAGCTCCGTATGACCACCGCTCACTAGCAAGGCAAGCAATGGAAAGGTCAGAGGTTTGACAAAACGGGCCGCATAGATATGCCCCGCCATATGATTGACTGGCAACAAGGGTAATCCATGCGCCCAGGCAAACGCTTTGGCTGCCGAAAGACCGATCAGCAACGCCCCCACTAAGCCTGGACCGTACGTGACCGCTACAGCGGATAAGTCTTCTGGTGTCACTTCTGCTTGTTTCAGTGCCTCTTCTAAACAAAGAGTAATCTGCTCCACATGATGTCGACTAGCTACTTCTGGGACAACGCCACCAAAACGTTGATGACTTTTAATTTGAGAAGCCACGATATTGCTTAAAATCGTGTCCCCGTTCTTTATGACAGCGACACTTGTTTCGTCGCAGCTGCTTTCAATGGCTAAAATCAATTCATTCATTTGATTGATGCTGGCCTCACTTTCTTTTCCATGATCAATGCATCCTCTTGAGGATGACTATAATAATTTTTGCGCCGCCCAATGATTTCAAAACCCATTCGCAGGTATAAGGCTTGTGCTGGAAAATTACGGACCCGCACTTCTAGAAAAATCCTTTCGACGCCAGCAGATTGACAAGACTGAATAACAGCTTGCAGCAAGAGTTTCCCCAATCCCTGTCCTTTTTTTTCCGGTAAGACTGCGAGATTAAAGATTTCAGCTTCGTCTAAAACCCGACGGTAACTAACAAATGCCTCCATTGGCTGGAGTACTAAATAGTGACTGTCAACAGCAGCCAAATCCTGCTTGAATTGTTCACAAGTCCAGGGAGAGCCATCTTGGTAACTCGCTTCTGCCAATTGCCATAACAGCTCTTCACTTTTTGCAGGCAATTCTTCTTTATTCAACAGTTTATTCATTTAAAAATTTCACCATATCCAATGCATCTTCATTTCCTTCTGTATAGTAGGCAGTTTTGATCGCTCGCGAGACAAAGCCCAGCTGTCGATAAAGCCGCTGAGCGTCACGATTACTTAAACGCACTTCTAACGAAATTCGGTCACATTTGTTTTTTCGCGCATACTGTTCGATTTCAGTCAACAAAAAAGAGCCGACACCTCGGCCTTGATATTCAGGTATAACAGCAATATTGGTAATATGAGCATCTTCTCCCAACAAACGAACGCCCGCAAAACCGATCATGCGCTCATTTTGTAAGATACACAAGTACAAATGCTTAAATCGCGAATAAATCTCTGAAAGAAACGCGCTCTTGGTCCAAGGCAGCTCGCCGGCATACACCAATCGTTCCACTTGCAGTAACTCTTTGATATCTTCGCCGACGATTTCACGAATCACATACGTTTCATCCTGAATCGTTTTCGTCTGTTCTGGGTATTGAACTTTACGAAAAAGGGGCAGCTTTCCTTTGAAAGATTTAAATTTTTTCAACATACGTATCCGCTCCTGGAGTGTGAGATGCCAACCACTTTTCTTCCGCTTCAACAAGTTTCAAATACTCTGGCACAAAATCATGGATCGACGAAACGGGTTCCTCTGTTTCACTTAATTCTGCCAACACGACGCCATTCGGATAATTCCACAAAGAAACGTGATTGATCTGTGCAGACGGCATGGCTTCAGTGATTTGCGGGGCAAATTTTGCAGCATCAGCGCCAACAAAAAGTACCTCTGTGTGCAACTCAGCTAGTGCATGCAACAATGTCGGTAATGCCACATGCTGGTCAGGGATCACTGACTGCAGCTCCCCTTCCTGCCAACGATAGCCACCAGCATAGACATTGTTGCGACGTGCGTCAAATAATGGCACGATCACTTTCAAAACCCCAACACAATTCGCAGCTATGTTCTTCAAACTCGACACGCCCACCAATGGGATATGTAATGTATCGGCTAATGTTTTAGCGGTCGTGACACCGATCCGCAATCCTGTATAAGATCCCGGACCTTGGGCAACTGCGATTCGCTCTAACTGCTGCGGCAATACCCCCACAGATTGCATCAATAAATCGATTGCCGGCATCAATGCACTGCTGTGATTTTTGATAGCCATCGTCTGACTTTGTCCTAGGATCTCCTGACCATCCATGACTGCAATGGCCAATGTTTGATTTGATGTATCGATCGCTAATGTTTTCATTGCTTTTTCTCCCCAATCAAAAAACTCACTCATATTTTACCATATTCTGATAAAATGCCAAACTTTGCTTATTTGCTTTCATAGGTGCATGGTTACTGGTGAACTAAAAAAATGGCCAAAGAATCTATGGCAGCCGCGACAGTTTCTGACTGCGACGGAAAACTGTTCCATTACTGGAGACTTTTTCCCATAGATTCTCAGGACATTTCTATTTGTTGCAGATGAACTTCCCCATCATTGATTCGTAGATTGACGTTTAATCAACTCCGTTGCGATGGTGACCTTTCGCGGAACAGGAGCTGGATTCTTGATGATCTCAAGTAGTGTGGTTACAGCCAACTCTCCCATCCACTCCGTATGAACTTTGATTGTCGAAAGGGTTGGAAAAACATACTTGGCAACACTGACATCGTTAAAGCCGATCAAGGAGATATCTTCTGGCACACGAATCTTTTCTTCCTGCAGTGCCCGCAGTGCTCCGATGGCTAAAGCATCGCTGGAAGCAAATAACGCAGTAGGCAGTGGCAAGGCGTCTTGCAAGAACTGTTTCATTGCCTGATATCCATCTTCGACAGTAAACGCTGCTGCAATGTGATACCCTTCGTCATAAAGACGCAAGCGTGTCAGTCGTTCCTTGAATAGCGTCAGCCGCGGATCTTCAATTTCTTGTCGACTTCCTTTTGTAAATTCAATACCAGATAAGATACCGATTTTTTGATGTCCTTTAGCAACAAAATGATCAATGACCAAATCCACTGCTTGCTGAAAATCGACTACCAATGAATCCACTCCAGCCGACAGCCCGTCAAAATCAACGAGTAGCAGATGAGGCTGCGTCTTTTTTAATTGTGCGATCTGCTGGGCATCAAATTTTCCTAAAGCAATCGTTCCATCTACTTGGGTCTCACTGATAGAAGCAAACGATTCTTTTAACAAGCGAATCCCCAATTCTTCCGTCTTGTTCTCAATCCCAAGCCGAATAGCTAAATAGTAAAGATCGGCCAGTTCTTCTTCGGTATCAAACCACTGAATCAAACGAATCCGACCGTTTTCGACTTGGCTTTTCTTTTTATGCTTTGTATAGTTCAGTGCTTCGGCGGTTTTGAATATTTTTTCTTTGGTTTCTGAACTGACGGCTAACTCACTGTCATAATTGAGGACACGAGAAACAGTCGCTGGTGAAACGCCTGCCTGTTCAGCAATATCTTTAATTGTAGCCATTCCCGCGCCTCCATTCTTTCAAAGTCATCTCAATAACTTCAAAGTTTATTGATAAAACGCATGAATGCAGCCTGACCGGATGCATCTCGCTTGAAAACTCCTGCGTATTCCAAAACTTTTGCAAAAATCCCACCAACTTCTTGATAAACAATCTCTGTTACATTCTCCTCAGTGATGGTGTAGGTTTCCTTCATCTCTTGTGCCCACGGAATATGATAAGCAGCAATTTGATTTGGCTGATCAAGAAGATAGGCCCTCACTTCTTCTAACTCCGTTGCTAAACGTGGAGGCAAGACCGCTAATCCCATCACCTCGATTAACCCAATGTTTTCTTTTTTGATATGCTGAACATCTTTATGAGGATGAAAAATACCATCAGGATGTTCGTCAGAAACATTGTTATCCCGAAGAACAAGATCCATTTCAAAGTATTCGCCCTGTTTTCGAGCAATTGGTGTGATGGTGTGGTGCGGTGTGCCATCTTCTGAATAAGCATTGATCGAAACG
Organism: Enterococcus sp. ARL09-542; assembly: GCF_005234805.1. Taxonomy (NCBI): domain Bacteria; kingdom Bacillati; phylum Bacillota; class Bacilli; order Lactobacillales; family Enterococcaceae; genus Enterococcus; species Enterococcus sp. ARL09-542. Next base: position 81,570 of record NZ_QPQX01000006.1, on the reverse strand, counting down.
GAAGGATCTGAGTACTCTTTCCATTGTGCCAAAATATAATCAGAAGCAGCAGCCACTTTTTGCTTGTCTCGACCTTGAATCCGAATAACCGAAAGCGGCCATTTAACGATTCCCACCGTTAGCTCGTCAAAACCAGTTAGTTTGAATGTTTTCTCAATGGGTGCTTTTGCCATCGCAAATGTATGCCGTCCACCTTGATAATGATCGTGGGACAAGATCGATCCACCTACGATTGGCAAATCAGCATTTGAACCGACAAAATAGTGAGGCAGAACCTCAATGATTTGCAATAGACGATCAAAGGTTTTGCGCGTGATCTTCATCGGACGATGCTCTAAAGACAAAAAGATGGAATGCTCATTGTAATAAGCATACGGAGAGTACTGAAGCCCCCACGCTTCGCCGTCCAGATTCATCCGAATAATGCGATGATTTGTTCGAGCCGGGTAATTCAGCCGCCCTTTATAACCTTCATTTTCCAAACAAAGGAGACATTTAGGATAATCGATCGCTGCTGCTGCTCGCTGCGCAGCGATTTCTTTCGGATCTTTTTCGGGTTTGGATAGATTGATCGTGATCTCTAATTCTCCATACTCGGTCATTACCGGAAAAACAATATTTTTCTTGATGGCTCGAGTCTTGATGTAATCATTTTGCTGACACAAATGGTAAAAATAATCCGTTGCCTCTTGTGGGTCTTTTGCATAGTGCTGGGCAAAGAAAGCATTGACCACAGAAGGCGGTGGCGTCAAGAAATCCATCAATTGCGCTTCAAGGATTTCGGTATCAGCAAGTGCCTCGCCGATCACCTGATTTTTTTTTGCTTGAGTGACCAATTGATCCATCAATACCACGGCTGATTCTTCGACCGGTCGTACAGTAGCTGATTCAAAGGCTTCTTCACCAATCATACCAAGGATCCTATTTTGTAAATAAATACGATCCATTTCCATCCAACCACCAGCCTGGATCGCTAATGTCACGAAATCACAGATTGTTTGACTGAGCGTCATTTTGTTGCCTCCTAGTCTTGATAACCTTCTGGATGGCTAACGTGCCAATTCCAAGCTGTTTCAATTATTTGTTTCACATCGGTGTAACTAGGTTCCCAACCTAACACCGCTTTTGCTTTATCACTAGAAGCGACCAATGTTCCCGGATCTCCGGCACGTCGCGGTGCTACTTTCGCTGGAATATCTTTTTGCGTAACAGTACGCGCGGCATCCAACATTTCTTTGACTGAGTAGCCATTGTTGCTGCCAAGATTGAAAACATTGCTAGGATTGCCTTTTTTCAAATATTCTAATGCTAAAATGTGGGCGTTGCATAGATCTTCTACGTGTACGTAGTCTCTGATACAAGTTCCATCTGGCGTATCATAGTCATCACCGAAAATTGCTAGCTCCTGACGCTGACCTAAAGCGACTTGCAAGATGAGTGGAACTAAATGAGTCTCAGGATCATGGTCTTCCCCGATTGAAGCATCTGATTTAGCTCCTGCAACATTAAAGTAGCGTAAAGCGACGTATTTCATGCCGTAAGCTTCATCACACCAACGCATCATTTTTTCCATCATGAGTTTGCTTTCCCCATAAGGATTTTTAGGATTTGTAGGTGTTTCTTCTGTGATTGGGCTTTGTTCTGGCTCGCCATAAGTCGCTGCAGTAGAAGAAAAGACAATATGATCAACGTTGTTGTCTTTCATTACTTCTAATAATACCTGCATCCCATACACATTGTTGTTGAAGTATTTCAACGGTTTCTCAACTGATTCACCGACAAGAGAGCTTGCGGCAAAATGGATCACGCCATCAATCGTCTCTTTCTCAAAAACGCTTTGCAAAAATGCTTTGTCTCGAATATCTCCTTCGTAGAAAACAGCCTCTGGATGGATCGCTTGACGATGACCTGTTAAAAGGTTATCCACGACAACGGCTTGGTATCCTTTCGTAATCAATTGATCAACTGCATGAGAGCCGATATATCCGGCGCCACCTAATACTAAAATAGCCATTCTTAATCATCCTTTTCTTTCATTTATTCAATGAATCCGTCTTACATTCTACAGTTTTCGCGCGCCATCATCAATGCTTGCTTGGTAAATATCTGTCTCATAGCCGATTTTTTCACGATAGCTTTCTTTGACAGCCGTTGCAAAAGCTTCCCACTCGCTTTTTTTCACCAAAGCGATTGCACAACCACCAAATCCAGCCCCTGTCATTCGGGCTCCCAAAACTGCTGGCTGTTCTTGTGCCGCTGCCACCAAAGTGTCTAACTCGATACCCGTAACTTCATAATCATCTCTTAAAGAAGCATGAGAAGCATCTAACAGATGACCAAAAGATTCTAAATCTCCCGCTTCTAATGCCGCTTTAGCTTTTAAGGTACGCTGATTCTCAGTTACAGCATGTTTTGCGCGCTTGATCAAGGTTGGATCTTCAATCAGTGAAGTATGTGCAAAGAATGTTGCTTCGTCCAATTCACCAAGCGATTGGATTTTCAGTTTCGTTTGAAGTCGTTTTAATGCTTCTTCACACTCCCCACGGCGCTCGTTGTATTTTGAATCTGCCAATTCCCGCCGCTTGTTTGTATTCATGATAGCTACGACATAGTCCCCAAATTCTGCAGGTACAAGGTCATAAGCTAAAGTGTTGGTATCTAGCAGTAATGCATGGTCTTTTTTTCCCATTCCTATAGCAAATTGATCCATGATACCTGAATTAACCCCAATAAATTCATTCTCAACTTTTTTCCCTGTCAAAATCAACTCTAAACGTTCGATCGCCAATCCGAACAAATCATCAAGAATCACTCCTGTCAATAATTCAATGGAGGCTGAAGAAGACAAGCCGGCACCATTAGGAATATTGCCATAAAAAGCGATTTCAATACCAGAGTCGATTGCATGACCCGCTGCTTTCAAATAGCGAATCACACCTTTAGGATAATTGGTCCAGTCGTCTTCTTTGCGGTACTCCAAATCGTCTAAGGAAAAAGTGATGATCCCCTTTTCAGGGAAGTTTTCCGAATAAAGACGTATTTGCTTATCTGCCCGTTTTCGTGCTACACCATACGTTCCTATCGTGATAGAGGCTGGAAAGACATACCCGCCATTATAATCTGTATGTTCCCCGATCAAGTTGATTCGTCCTGGTGCAAAATACGATCCTGTGCCTTTTTCACCGAATTTTTCTGCAAAAATTTGTTGTAGCTGTTCCATCTTTTTCGCTCCTTCATTTCATTTAGTAAATTTATTATAAAATATTTACTAAATTTTATCAATCCTTTACTCGCGATACAAGGGCTTATTTTTGATATTTTTGTACTTTTGTTTCATAATAGAAATAAATAGATAAAGGCGAGGTGGAGAAGAATGAAACGATTTCTTTCAGGTTTCTTAGTTGGTACAGTAGCAACTATCGCAGCAGCTGCTAGCGTAGTCATGACTGTCAAAAAACAAGTGATCGATCCAATTGACGAACAACAAGCACTAAATGAAGAAAAAAGAAAACGAGCTATGCGTAAAAGTGTCTCTCGTTAATACAAAAACTGCCATTGAAGATTTTACTTCAATGGCAGTTTTTTCAATTCTTCAGCTAATACAACCGCTTGATTATGTGTTTCATCTTTTGCACCATAAACCAATGTCACGGTTTTATGGTCTTTTACTATTTGCTGCAATGCACTAAAGGCATCATCCGCTGGCTTCTTTTTTAGTTCTGCTAGGTATCTTTGACAAAACGCATCAAAGCGCTCTGGATCATGACCAAACCATTTACGCAATTCCGTACTAGGTGCAACCTCTTTCAACCAAGAATCAATCGCCGCCACTTCTTTTTTGACGCCTCTTGGCCAGATTCGATCAACAAGGACCCGATAACCATCTGTGGGTGCTGCAGCCTCGTATACACGTTTTACTTTAATCATTTCCTTCCACTCCTTTGAATCTACCTTAACACATTCTTTCAAAAAAAAAAGACCGAGTCCATGATGACAAGATTCTCAGTTACAGCTGCTGAATGGTTTCTAACGATTCATTCTCGCGCCTCTTAGGAACATCTTGTTTGATCATTGATCTCAGTCTTTTGATTGATTAACTAGTTTTCTTTTTCGTTTTTCCGCTCCAGCCTTCATAGCCTTCTTTTAGAATGTAAATTTCTTTAAACCCTTCTTTGCGAAGTTTATTCGCAGCACGGATACTTAGAGATTTACGGGTATCATATAAGTAGATGGGCTGATCTTTCCGAAATGCGCTAAACGAATTGGTTAATACCGTAAATGGGATATTTCGTGCACCTAAGATATGACCGGCATCGAACTCGTTTTTCTCCCGCACATCAATCACTTGTGCTTTTTTCATGCCATTTTTAAATTCTTCTTCGGAAATGATTTTGGCTGATCGTCTTCCCATAATTTGGAAGTACGCCCAATTCAATGCGATTGCCAATAAAATCAATCCTAAAATAATATTAATCCAGTTCCAAACAGACATCTTACCTATTCCTCTCTACTTTGCAAATTGTAATGCTAATGACGCAGCGCCGATCACACCAGCATCATTCCCTAACTCAGCTAATTTGATTTCCGTGCTTTCCGTTACTTGCGGGAATGTGAATTCTGCAAAGTAAGCTGCTACACGACTACGTAAAAATTCACCTGCTGCTGAGACACCGCCACCCAGTACAATACTTGAAGGATTCAGTGTATTGCCCAAGTTTCCACAAGCAAGGCCTAAATAGAAGCAGACTTTATCTACTACCATCAATGCAAACGGATCTTTCGCTTGGGCCGCTTCAAAAATATCTTTGCTGGAAATATCTTCGCCATTATCCAGATTTTTTTTCAATTCAGAATCGCCAGCATACTCTTCCGCCAAATGTCTTGCTACCCGAACGACACCCGTCGCACTTGACACGGTCTCTAAACAACCACGCTTCCCACAAGTACATTCAAATCCTTCTGGATCTACAGTAATATGCCCGATTTCTCCTGCACAGCCTGCTACACCATGCAAAAGTTGTCCTTCCATGATGATTCCACCGCCAACACCTGTACCGAGGGTGATAAAGATCACATCGGGATTGTTGTCACCTGCGCCTTTCCAGCGTTCGCCTAACGCAGCAACATTGGCATCGTTATCGATAGCAAAAGGAATCCCTGTCCCTTTTTCAATCGCTTCTTTGACAGGTTGCAACGTTTTCCAATTCAAATTGTAAGCACCGATAACTGTTCCTTTTTTGCGATCGACACTTCCTGGAGTCCCCATACCGATCCCAATGAAGTCTTCTGCTTTCATGCCATACAAATCCAGACGATGATTGATTGATGCAATGATCTCTGGTACGATGTGGGAACCCTCATCAAGAATATTGGTATCGATGCTCCATTTTTGTTGAATCTCTCCTTCAGAAGTCAACACAGCAAACTTGACTGTTGTTCCTCCTAGATCAATCCCGATGATTTTTTTGTCCATCACTTATTTTCCTCCCGGCTTTCTTCAATCCGATGTTCACGCTTTAAAATGCGCCAAGCGGTCAAATAGGTATCTCGATCGATCAAACGGCTGTCATAAAGATTTTTGACTTCCATCTGGATCAACTCGATATCATAGATTCGCTTGCCAACATAAATATAGACACCAAATTGTTTCAATAGTTGTTGTACGTCATATAACGTTTCCATAAACACACTTCCTGCTTATTATACAAGTATTTGATACTTTTTTAAACCATATATCACAAAAACTGCCAGTAAAAAAAGAAAAACAATGGCGGAAAGAATGCGGGTATGAATCGAATATTTCTCGAAGTTCTTTGGTAAAGCCAATGCATTGCCTAAGATGAATCCTCCTAAGATTCCTCCGACATGTCCCCAAATATCAATCGATTGATCAAATAGACCAAATACGAAATTCAAGACAACGAACAATGCAAATTGACGAACCATCGCTTGGATCTGGTAATCATTCTTAAAGTGGAGTCCCAGAATCAGAAAAGCACCAAACAGACCAAACAATGACGTGCTCGCACCTGCAGATTGGACACCGGCCTGATTAAAGGCAAAACTCATCGCGTTCCCCATAACCCCACTCATCAAATACAAAATGAAGAAACGAGCATGACCGTAGATCGCTTCCACCTGTTGACCCATAAAATAAAGAATAACAGAATTCACTGCAAAATGAGCGAGACCAAAGTGAATGAAAATCGGCGTTACAAAACGCCAATACTCGTTCATGTAAGCAACATAAGGGCCAAACATCACCCCCATCACTTGAGTCATCGGACTAATATAGCCGATAATAAAGACTAACGTCTGGATGGCTAAAAACGTATAAGTAAAGATTGGACGATTAAGCCAGCGTTTCATTTGTTTATTCATTGTCTACTCCTTTTTCTCCGAAAGAAACTTTATCAGTGATTATTTTCTGGACCGGAATATCAAAAGAATCAGGTTGCCACCGGACATCAAATTGTTCTGCAAAAACCAATGACACAGTTTTCCCTTGGAAATCTGCCAGAAACCGATCATAATAACCGCCGCCAAAACCAATCCGATATCCCTCATGAGAAAAAATCAAACCAGGAACGATCAAAAGATCCAGGTCCAATGCATCGATTTTTTTTTGAGAAAGAGGCTCTTCTACCCCAAAACTGGAAAGCTGATATTCAGTCTGTGGTTCCACTTGATAAAAGTGAAGTTTCTTTCTCACAGAACGTGGCACGGCAATTTGTTTGCCAGAGTGAAATCCGCGCTCAAAAATCGGCTTTGTATCAAATTCAAACGGCAATGACCGAATCACACCAATGGATTCTGCTTCGAGCCACTCTTCGGAAGCAAACAACAAAGACTGAATGATCTGCTCTTTGGTTTGCTTTGTTCGTGGATCCAGTTGCTTGAGTCGGGTTAGCCCTTGTTCACGCAAAATTTTTTTATCCATAATTAACCAACTCCTACTCCGAATAGTACCAAAAACCGGACTCAAATAGCAAACGCAATCGTGAAAAAATTCTCACGACTACGTTTTTTGACGAATCAGCAAAAACAAAAAGTACGGAGCACCAATGATCGCAATCACGATACCAGCAGGAATTTCGCCACTTTGAAGTAAAAGACGGCCGACTGTGTCGCTGACTAGCACCAAAATAGCACCAATCATTCCCGCTGCTATCAATGCCCAACGAGATTCTTTGCCAATCAATCGTTTAGCGATATGGGGCGCCAATAAACCAATAAAAGATAAGTTTCCAGTATAGCCAACACTGCTTGCGGCCAGGCCAATCGCTACGAACAACAAACCGGTGCGCAAAAGATTTAGGGGAACACCTAAACTGATCGCCTGTTCTTCTCCAAAACCCAGTAAATTGATCAAAGGTGTAATCATGAATGCCAACAATCCTAGAATCAAGAACCAAGGCAACAAACTTAGTACTTGCGTCCACGAAGTTCCCCAGATAGTCCCCGAAAGCCATGCCGTAACAAAACTATATCGTTCTTTTGACAATTGAACAGTCAATAATAACGACGCAGAAGCAAGTCCAGCATTAACAGCAATTCCAGATAATAAAATTCGCTCCATTGAAAGCAGCTGCCGCTGTTTATAAGCGATAGCATAGACTAGCAGTGCAGCTAATAGTCCGCCAATCATACCAATTAGTGGTAACAGCTGGGAGCCCTGGGCATAAAAGCCTAAGTAGAGCATGACACATAAGCCAGCTCCATTATTGATTCCTAAAATACTTGCATCCGCCAACTCATTTCTGGTTACTCCCTGTAACAAAAAACCTGAGAAGCCAAACGCACTTCCAGCAATCAGTGCCAGTACTGCTCGAGGAAGTCGGAAATCGAAGAATATCAATGACTGGCTAGCTGTTAGAGTTTGCTGCCAAAGAGCGAGCCAGAGATCAAAAGAAAAGAACGTCTTTCCCACCATGATACTGCCACAAAACGCCAGAAGAACCAAAACAAAAAGGAAACCGATTTTTTTCTTCATAGCTGTTCCCTCCGAATCTTCACTAATAAGAAAGGAACCCCAATCAAAGCCATCATGATTCCAAAAGGCGTTTCAAAAGGTGGCTGAATGATTCGTCCTACCCAATCTGCTAAGATTACCAATATTCCCCCCGCCACTATCGTCAAAGGTAAGATCATTTGATAATTTTTGCCAATCAGTCCGCGAATCACATGAGGGACCATCAATCCAATAAAGCTGACCGGTCCCACCAGTGAAACAGCCATCCCAGCTAATAGAACAACTACGGCTAAAGAAACAAGTCGAATCCGTTCAGGATGTTTGCCTAAAGAGATTGCCGTCTCATCTCCCATAGCCAGCAAATTCAAAGATTTCCCGAGTCCTAGGATGATGAAGAGCGCCACCAGATAAATAGGGGTGATCACTTGTAATTGTGTCCACGTTACATTTGCTGCACCGCCAATAAACCAAAAGGCCAAGTCTTGATTCAAATCAAATTGTAAAGATAATACTTGACTAATCGCAGAAAAAAAAGAACTCAATGCAACACCTGCTAGAATCAATCCAGTCGGCGTCATACCGATCCTTGAATACTTCGTCAACAAAAATAAAAAAGAAGTAGCTAGAAAAGCGCCTAAGAAAGAAAACAACGCTGCCTGATTCGGTTGTAGTGAGGGAAACAAGATAAATGCAACGGCTAATCCGACTGCAGCCCCACTATTGATTCCTAGTAAACCGCTATCTGCTAGCGAATTTTTGGTGACTCCTTGCATGATGGCACCAGTTACAGCAAAACTGCTGCCAACAATAAACGAAGCACAGATCCGCGGCAAACGGATATTTCTAAGCACTTGATGGGTTTGATTTTCTGGATCAAATGCGTAAAAGGCCTCTTTAATAGTTATTAAGGGAATATCAGCTGCCCCTTGCGTCAATGCCAGAAAAAACACAGCGACCAATAATCCGCTTAGAACAAGCAAAAGAATCGTAAATTTTTTCATGTGTTGGCTCCTAATTCATAGGTCAAAAGCAACGGTTTCGAACTATTGGGAAACGTACCTAAAACAGCTTCGATAGCGAACAATTGTTGGAGCCATGAATGGGTCAAAACTTCTTCTGGTGTCCCCCAAGTCATTAATTGACCTTCTTTTAAGGCAAAAATATAATCAGAAAATCGAGATGCATGATTCAGATCGTGAATCGACATAATGATCGTTTTCCCATATTTTTCATTGATTCGCTTTAACAATAACAGCACTTCTAGTTGATGTGCCGGATCTAAAAAAGTCGTCGGTTCATCTAAGATAACAATCTCTGTATCTTGTGCCAAAGCCATAGCGATCCAAACCCGCTGTTTCTGACCTCCTGAAAGCGTATGGATACCAGCATCCGCTAGTTCGGTCAAATCTGTCGCAGCTAATGCCCATTCAATGGCTTGATAATCTTTTGCGGTCAACCGACCTAGCCCTTTTTGATAAGGAAAACGACCATAAGAAACGATCTCTCGAATGGTTAATCCGATGGAAGAATCACTGACTTGTGACAACAAAGCAATCTGGCTTGCGACTTCCTTCGTTTTGATCGTTTGTAGATTCTGTTCATTTAGATAAACTTCCCCTTCCATAGGTAGCAGGATTCGGGCTAATGCTTTTAGAAAAGTCGACTTGCCACTACCATTAGGTCCAATCAAACCAATGATCTTCCCTTCTGGGATGTCGATTGTTATCTTTTGCACAATTTTTTGTTTTTGATAGCCGACAGTCAAATCGACCGTGCGTAAGTTTGCCATATCTTTCCCTCAAAATTCTATTGATAATGATTATCAATTATGACGGTTTTCCTTCTATCCGTCAATGCTTCAAAGCAAAAAACCAGGGATTGACAAATCACTTTTTCTTCGTGATAATGACAAAAAGAAAGTGAGAATGATTCTCATTTATCCTATAAGGAGGAACCTAATGAAAAAACGAACCATAAAAACACTTTTTTGGCTGTCTTGTACCCTAGTCAGCTTAACAGCATTGAGTGCTTGTTCAGCTAATTCCAATAATACCAAGTCATCTTCCTCAGCTGAGACGGCAACGCTGAAAGATGCGGCTGGACATGAAGTAACAATCCCGGATGATCCAAAGCGAATCATCGGCAGTTATTTAGAAGATTACTTAGTAGCCTTGAACGTCACACCAGTAGCACAATGGACTGTTGGTAATAACAGTGATCAAGGCTATTTGCAAGAGAAACTAAGTGATGTACCAAGGATCAGCTACGACTTGCCCTATGAGGACGTCTTAAGTTATGAACCAGACTTGTTGCTGATCGACAGCAATACGATGGTTGAAGGGGATAAATATGCACAATACAGCAAAATTGCCCCTACTTATGTAGTCAAAAATGGTGAAAATGTCTCTTGGCGAGACCGTTTGACAGATATCGCAAAAGTTCTTCATAAAGAAGATCAAGCAAAAACAGTAGAAAAAGACTATGATGACTTAGTAAAAACAACTAAGCAAGAATTTTCAGGTAAAATCAATGGGAAGTCGGTGGCTGTTCTCTGGGTCACCAACAATTCTGCTTTTATGGTTGCTGACGATCGTTCCAGCGGTCAGCTCCTCTATCATGAACTAGGATTCTCTGTACCGCCACTTGTTTCTGAGATCAGCAAAACAGCGACAGCTGACTGGTCTGCCGTTTCTTTGGAGAAATTAGCTGAATTAGATGCTGATTACCTGATTCTAGTAAACAGCGATCAAGGAGCCGACTTTTTTAAAGACCAAGTTTGGCAAAATCTTAAAGCGGTCAAAGAAGGAAATCTTTGGGAGTTTGGACCTGAATCCAGCTGGCTGTATAACGGACCGATTGCTTATACAAAAATGATCGAAGACGTGAAAAATAAATTGGATGAAAATGGTTGATTTCATTCAAAAAATCGTCAAGTAAAATTACTTAACAAATTTCATTAAACTACTAGCATTCCTTTGCCAAACATGCTATTATATTTTAGTCTGAGAGAAATCTTAGAGGATTCTTGAATATATGGGAGGGAAAAACATGCGCGTAAACATCACATTAGAGTGCACTTCTTGTAAAGAACGCAACTACTTAACAAACAAAAACAAACGTAACAATCCTGATCGTTTGGAAAAGAAAAAATATTGCCCACGTGAAAGAAAAGTTACTTTACACCGTGAAACAAAATAATTCATTTTAAGCCGACTGCACTTGCTGATAAACAAGCATTGCAGTTGGCTTTTTATTTTTGAGCTATACCCATATGTTCACTTTAAAATAGATAGATGACAAAATCGTAACTTGTTTTTAATTGTTAATAATGCTATTTTTTAACTATAGACTAAATATGCGTATAAATAATAATACAGCAAGGGAAAGTATAGAATCAAAGAAAGTTTTGCTTACCCCAATTTCCCCTTTGATTACCTGGAAAATTAAGATCCCCTTTTTTTATCTCTCAAAAGATGACCTTATTCTTTACGTGACAAGTATTTTTCCCAATTCCAACAATCATTCTGCGAAAATCGTTTTTTCCGCTAGAACTTCTTCTTTGAACCAAGTCATTTGGTCTTGAAAATCAATCGTCCCATCTCGAATATAATCTGCTTGTGGAGAAACAATTTCTTCGTGCATCAAAAAAAGCGGTCGCGCTTCCTCTAGATACCCCGTGACCCAATTAATAATTTTCTCTGGCTGTTGTTGAAAGTCTCTAATGATTAGTCTACCCAAGACAATATCCAGAGGTGTTCTTAAATAAATGGCCTTGTCGATAGCAGGTGCGAGTTGCTGATGGACATACCCAAACGGAAAATCGATCAAGATCAGCGCACAGTGGTGAATGATTTGTTTTAGGTCATTTATCAATGGTTGAATATCAAATTGATTGATTGCTTCGTAGGGTTCGTTTAACAGAGCCTCAGAGGATGGTGCAGAAGGCAATGCATCGATACTATAATCATCAAAAGATAAAACTGCTGTACCGGGACATAGATTGGCGACCTTTTGGATAAAGGTGGTTTTCCCTGAAGCAGTCACTCCACTAACAACGATAACTCTTGCTTTTTTCATCTGTTTCTCCTTTGTTTTCATTTTCTGTTTAAGTCTTGCGACACATCTAGCTGTTTCTTCTAAGCGTAAAGTAGTTTTGATGCAATACCAAACAGGTGTTTAAAAATTTACTAATTCATATAGATTTTTTTTACATTACTCCGGAAATAAGGTAACTTATCATATAAAGGAGCGTGATCGTGTGAAGGTAGACAAAATCGAATACAAACGAGTAATCAATGATGCCGGACATCTTGAATATGATCTTTTGCAGTATCTTGAAAAAAATCGCGAGAGTGCTTCTCCGGAAATCAAACGTACTGAGATCGATTACTTGATCGATCATGATATTCAACACCGCATCATCCAAAATGCTCGTAAAAGCTTGATTGGAGACAAAATCATACTTAAAGATGCCGTCAGTCAAGACTATCTTTTATTAAAAAAATATACCGACTTTTTTCGCACTTATCAGTGATTGTAATGAAAAAGCAGAACCAGAGAGAAGCTCTCAGTTCTGCTTTTTTTTATTCTTCAAAATGTTCTTGGTAAACGTCTTCGACTGTTTGGTTTGGATCAATCACAATATAAAGGCTTTTTGTTTTTTCACTGATTTTTGTTGATTGATAAACGTTATCTAATCCTTCAGTATCTTTGTCTTTGTATGGGAAGTACACAAGATCGGGTGTTCCATTACGGTAAAGAATTTCCATTCGTTCAATATCTTCGTATTTCAAAGCGCGGGCGAACATGCCTAATTCCAATCCACCTAAATTGATATCATGTGTTGCAACATGATCCCCTTCTTGGAAGATTTCAATTTTGAATCCTGCACATGGATGGATCTCAACAAATTCGCTTCCGTGGATGCGGCCAAAACTAGTAGTGATTTGCTTGATCCACAAATCTCCAATATAACGGCGCTCAATCGTCCATGTTTCTCCATTACGGAAATAAAATTTCAATGCTTTCATTTCTCTTGCCATGACATAACGCTCCTTTTTTTTAATAATACATTTCAATTTTAACACATTGTCTGCTAAGGAGCACAAATTAACTTTCTTTCTCGCTCACTTTTTTTAAAAAACCTTCGATATCGACCGCCGCTCGATGATGCGTACCTGTCGCTAGCAGTTGATCGTTTTCATAGACACGAAAAGTAAACTCATACGTCTTTTCATTCGAGATCTCTTCACAGCATACCTGAACGGTTGCACCGATTCCTGAAGCCGCCCGGTGCTCGATCGTAAATTGTGTTCCTACTGTTGTCTTACCAGACGCTATACGCGATTCCAATGCTTCAAAACAGACAGCTTCTACCATGGCAGCCAAACGAGGGGTCGCTAAGACAGGCAGTCCTCCCGATCCAACTGCAAGAGCTGTATCTTCCTCGGTAACCAAAAATTCTTTTTCGATCATTGTTTTCTCACCTGCTTATTTATAGGTTATTTAATACGATTGTTTTGGCAAAAGCCAATAATGCTTTCTCTTCATTTGCGACTCGTTTCTCAATCACCGCTTTTTCGGCAGCTGCTAGCACTTCTTTCATCCAAGGACCGCCGGATTGGTCAAAGTGGCTCAGCAAGTCGCGCCCATTGATGGCCAAGTCTTTAAGTGAATGGATTGGCAACGCCTGGTAGCGAGCTTGACTAACAGAGGGATCTACCTCTTGTCCGTAATAGTATAGCAATTCTTCTGATAGTCGAGCGGCCTCGCTGCCCAGATGGTATAATGCTTCATCACTAAACGGCCCTGCTTTCCGCAACAATACTCCCTCGAATAACGATTGGACCATCCGAATCAATTCATTGGAACACTTCCATTGCTTCAAAAAAGGACGAACTTCTGCTGTAGAAAGTCCAATCTGGTCAATCAATAGTGTCCAGGCAGAAGCTTCATTGTTCAATGGTCTCTCCGGTAAATCAGCCATTCGCAACAGAGCTTCACCGGCTTGTTTCAGTCCTGGACAATAGAGATAACATTCAGTCGCTACAAAAGCCTTTAAAGCTGAATTGCGATGTGCCCCTAACAGCAATTTGACGAACTCAATGGTGATTCTCTCCACGGATATTTTTGCCAATAGCTGATGATTGTCATAAATTGCCTCAAATGTTCGTGGTTCCAATGTAAAGCCCAGTTGACTGACAAAGCGCAAGCCCCGCATCATACGTAGTGCATCTTCATGAAATCGTTCGTGCGGCTGACCCACTGCTCGCAGAATTTTCAGTTGCAGGTCTGCCAGTCCATCAAACAAATCAATGATTTCACCATCTTTTTTCAGAGCAAAAGCGTTGATTGTAAAATCTCTGCGCTTCAAATCTTCAGCCAAAGAGCGCACAAAAGCAACTTTGTCTGGCCGACGGAAATCTTGATAGGCTTCTTCTGTCCGAAAAGTCGTGATCTCATATTGTTCATTTTCCCATAAAACAAGGACTGTTCCGTGCTCGATACCCAAATCGATGGTACGAGGAAAAAGTTCTTTGATCTCAGCTGGAAAGGCACTTGTTGCAATATCTACATCATGGATTGGCTGTCCTAAGATTGTATCTCTGACACTTCCTCCCACAAAGTAGGCATCAAACCCGGCTGCTTCGATTCTTTGCAATACAGGGATTGCTTGTTCAAATTCTTGTGGTAACTTAGTCAGCTTCATTCATTTTCCCATCTTTTCTTTCAAAGCGATACGCATCTCTGCGGTTGAACTTTTTCATATTGGATTCAAAAACTTCCGTCAAATCGATACCCATGGAATTTGCCATGATCATGGTGACAAAAAGGACATCACCTAGTTCTTCAGCAACTGTTTTCTCGACTTCCGTCTTCTTCTTGGCCTTTTCCCCATAGTGATGATTGACTTCCCTTGCCAACTCGCCGACTTCTTCAGTAAGTCGGGCCATCTGTGCTAAAGGGCTGAAATACCCCGCCTTGAATTGTTGGATATAGGCATCGACTTCTTCTTGCATCTCATATAGTGAACGTTTTTCTGTCATCCTCTTCACCCTTTCTTTCACATTTTAGCAAAAGAAAACGCACCTGCCTAGATAGAGGATCGACTTGCTCATATTGTTTAATGCCAAATTTCGTGCTAAATTGGTACTTGTGAGATTTAGAAATGGGGGAAACAGGATGCGATCTTTTTTTTCGTGGCGGACAGTCCGCGATATTGCCTTAATTGTTCTAGGAACGAGTGTCTATGGTTTTGGTCTCGTCTATTTAAATATACCTAATGATTTAGCTGAAGGCGGCGTCACCGGGATCACGTTGATCATGCGCGCATTGTGGGACATCAATCCCGCTTACAGTACACTGATTTTGAATATCCCAATCATTTTGCTAGGAGGTAAGATTCTTGGCAGACGTTCGCTAGTCTATACAGTGATTGGAACCTTTGGTCTTTCATTTTGGTTAGGTTTCTGGCAGACGGTTCCATTATTGATCGATCTGCAGCATGACTTACTGATCGTTGCGTTACTCGCAGGACTAATTGCAGGGATCGGCAGTGGTGTTGTTTATAAAGTTGGTGGGACAACAGGTGGCGTGGATGTATTAGCCCGGATCCTAGAAAAGAACTTTGGGATCACGATTGGTCGTTCTCTCTTGATCTTTGATGTTTTCGTTCTATTGCTTTCCTTAACCTATATCGATTTGAAACGCATGATGTACACGCTAATCTTTTCCTATGTTTTCGCTCGCGTGATTGATTCGATCCTAGATGGCGGCTATTCAGCAAAAGGGATCATTGTTATCAGTAATCATAGTGAAGAAATTGCCCCTGTCTTAATGAATGAATTGGAACGAGGCGTCACCTTTTTAAATGGGGAAGGAGCCTATTCCGGTGGTAACAAACGGATCATTTATATGGTAGTAAGCGGCCGGGAAATTTCAGAGGTCAAACGGATCGTTGCCGACTTCGATCAACAAGCGTTCGTGTCGGTGATCAATGTCCATGAAGTCGAAGGGGAAGGCTTCACTTATTTACGTCCTAAATCACGATTTTTGCAACGCAAGGCAGCAAAATCAAAAAGATAACCCCATTCTTCCATCCTATCTAATTATAAAGAAAAAACCGCAAGAAACTTGATTTCTCCCGCACACTGTTGCAAACGACGAACGCTCGGTGCTGGGAGTCCTCTTCTTTCTTGCGGTTCTTTTCTGTTCCACTAGTTTTTATTACTTCACATAGCGCTTTTTAATAGCTTTATTAATGACTTTTTTCTTTTTGATCGAGTTTGAAGCGGTTGACTTCATCCGATAATTCCAAAAAAGCATCCCGATCCCCATTTTCCAAAGCAAGATCGATTTGGCGGTATAATTTCTCAATTTTTAGCTGCATAGCTTCTTTGTCAAGATATTCTGTCACATTTTTTTGTACTTCTTCGTCAACATGGTCATTCCACCGTTCAAAAGGATTGTCCTCCAGAACAGCTAAATAAAGTGGTTTTTCCCAAGGATTTGGAAAGATACATTCTAAATAAAGCGGCTGTTTCCAATTCATCCTGATTTCGTGAAAAATTTGATCGATATCATAAAAGGTTTGATTCTGGATCGTCAACACAAATGGCTCGCCGCCAATCTCTGTACTGCGAACACTCAACCCCCGATCTGTCTGCATCGCCCCTTCAACAATATGAACATTTGTCAAAATGGCTTCATGATTTGCTAGGTAGTTCAGAACCCAAGAAACTTCTCGTCGGCTGAATGATACAGTAGAAACTAACCAATTGAGAAATTTTTTCTTTTCTTGTACATTGATGTTCATTTCCCTCACCTATCTTTCTAATAGATCCTCCACGATCGATTGCACTTCCAGATCACCAGGTTCGTGAGCCAGATAATGTCTCAGTAAAGGTAGAGCTTCTGATAATCGTCCTTCTTCTCTTAAGAACAATCCATATTCTTTCATAAAAGCTGGTTCATGCTGCAATCCTTCATTCGCTTGTTCATAGAACTTCGCTGCTTGGTCAAACTCTTCTAACGCGTTATAAGCCTGTGCTAAATTCCATAGAGCATGGGGTTGTTCATTGTCTTCCATCTTCTCGATAGCCAACACAGCTTCTTGCCAACGCTCTTCATTCAAATAAAGATTACTCAGTGTAAGCAGGGTTTCATCCTCTTTTTCCCCCGTCTCAAGGGCTTTTAATAAGAAGGATTCGGCTGCTTCGCTGTCATGCAACCGATACGCATTTTCTGATGCAAAATGATAAAAATCCACTTGAAATGGATCTTCATGGATTCCTTCTTCAATGACAGTTTGTGCCTCTTCCAGTTGCTCTTCTTCTTGTAATGCCTCTGCTAAATAGAGATACAAGGAACGGTATTGCGGATTCAGTGCCCGCAACTGCTGCAAATATCGAATCGCATGCTCATTTTCTTTTAATTGTAAGTAAACTAAAGCGGTTTGGAATAGACGGTCATCTGTTTGATCCTCAGCTAGACTTGCTTCCAGATATTCGATGGCTTCTTCAAATTTCCCAGCCATACTCAATGCGGCTCCGGTCCGTTCCAATAAGGAAATACCTGTGATTTCCTGGATATTTTCCTTTAGTAATCCTTGATAAAACTCTGCCGCTTCTTGATAACGGTCGGTTGAAAAATACAATTCCGCTAGTGCAAAACGAATCAGCGATTCTTTGGGCAGCAGCTTTTGAGCTTCCAATAATTTTGCTTCACTGACTTCGGGGATCCCAATCAATTGATAGAGATCAGCACTGATCAATAACGCTCGTGGATAAAAAGAGCTTTGCGGTGTGATTCGATCTAGATAATCAAAAGCTTCGTCGATTTGATCATTTTCCATAGCAATTTCTGCTAACGATAGCAACCATTCTTCATTTTCGGGGTCACGTTCTTGCAGTGTATCAAATACTTCTCTTGCTTCTTCTAAAAAGCCGATTTGGATCAATTCTTCTCCTAATTCGGCTAAGACTTCATTTTGATCTGATTGCAGGGCTTTTGCAAAATTCAATTGCGCATCAGCTAAATTCTCGGCTGCTAATGCCTGTAACATTTTTTCACTGTATGTTTCCATCTAAGTTCCTCTTATCTGATTGATTATTGTTTGGTAAGCGCTCATTGTCTGGACGAGATCCTCTTCTAATGCGCTGGTTCTGCCCCCTATTGTACCAATTTCTGATAAAAAAAGCAGTTTTTTCTCTTTTTTCTGTAACAGCAGAACTTGCTGAAAATAGTCGCTTAAAGATAGTTGGTCAGGCAATACTAAAGGAAACCCTAGTTGGTCAAGCCACAAGCAAAGCTTATCTAATTTGACTGCTAACTGCTGTTGTTGAACATTCCAGATTAAGTGAAAGAGTAGGCCATAAAAAAGTTTCATTGCATCAGACAGCAAATGTCCATTTTCAGTCTTATAAAAAGCATCTGTAAAGACTTGTCCATATTCTTCAAGTGCTGCACCGTTTGCTTGATAGGCTTGGATCACCCGATCTGTATATGCTGCAAACGAACGATTGTTTACTTGTTTTTCTGTCAGAAACGTGCGAAAGAGTTCCCGCAGAAAAGCTTGATCCGTGAGCAGTCCGCAACGAATCAATACAAGTAAGTCCACCAACTTCCCATCTTTTTGTTTTTCAGCAATCGTTTGATCGTATACGACCACTTGCGGTACATTGGGACTTTGCAAAACAGGAATATCTGGTTTCTTAACAATGATCGCAGATTCTTTGACACTTTTAGCTAACGCCCGTAAAGACACCGGGATCAACCAAAGATCGCTAGTCAGAATCGACGTGTAGTGAATAAAACTACTTAACGCCAGCACACCTTCATTGCCGAAACCCACGATCAAATAGTTCTCCTGTTTCGAAAAGCGGCTTAGGAAGGACATAAAGGCCTGAAATTCCGTAAAATTATTGCAATACATTTGATTGGTACAAATATACCAGCTGACTTCTTTGGGTAAAAACAAACGGGTCAGTTTTTCAGAGAAACGATCATAATACCGCTGGTTTGTGAGAATGATGACTTGATCATTGGAAATTTCCTGCGTCCGTAAAACAGCATTCAATGTTTCTCCATACAAGATTTGCGTCTGCTGTTCTTTTCTAGAAAAGACAAATTCCATACATCCGCCCCCCATCTACGATTTGTTACTTCTATTATAACAAGAATCAACCATTTCACCTACTAACTAGCGAAAGGATGAGGGAAAGCCATGGATTTGAAATCAAAAAACAAACGACCTCTTTTTTTTAAAAAGGTCGTTTGTTTCGTAACGCTTGGTTCATAAAATCAAACAAGAAGAGTATAGAGAGATTGATTGTCCCGCAAATCAATATATTGTGGATCAAATCTTGACATTCGCGCCAGTAGTGGGGGCAGATCTTCCTGCCTTTTTAGCAGAATCCCTAACAGTACTGGTCCTGTTCCGCGATTGATTTTTTTGGTATATTCAAATCGAGTGATATCATCCGTAGGACCCAAAATATTGCTAACAAATTCTTTCAACGCCCCAGGTCTTTGAGGAAAATTGACCACAAAATAATGTTTTAAGCCTTGATAAATCAAGGACTTTTCCTCAATCTCTGCCATTCGAGTACTATCGTTATTGCCGCCGCTGATAATACAAACAACGGTTTTCCCTTTAATCTCTTCTTTGATCAATTCCAGAGCGGCGACACTCAGTGCTCCCGCTGGTTCTGCCACAACTGCTTGTTTACTGTATAAGTCCAAGATAGTTTGGCAAATTAAACCCTCATCTACCGCTACTATTCGATCGACGTACTGGGCTGCATGCTGGTAGGTCAATTGACCGACTTTTTTGACAGCTGCTCCATCTACAAATTTATCGATCTGCTCTAATGTGGTCGGACCATGATTATCAAAAGCCGCCTGCATCGAAGCGGCGCCTAGAGGTTCAGCACCAACCATTGAGATTGTAGGCTGTTTTGCTTTCAAATAAGTTGCAACACCACTGATCAACCCGCCACCGCCAATTGCTGCCACAACATAATCGATAGAATAATTGCGCTGCTTTGCTTCTGCCAGCAGTTCAACTGCCAATGTTCCTTGGCCTGCAATAATGGCGGGATCATCAAAGGGATCAATAAACGCCATTTGATGGTCTTCGGCATAGTGTTGGGCTGCCTCGGCGGAAGCATCGAAGGTATCACCGACAAGTTCGATACGGACAAAATCACCGCCAAAAAACAAAACTTGCGCTACTTTTTGTTGCGGTGTCGTCGTCGGCATAAAGATAACCGCCGACACTTTCAATTCATGACAGGTATAGGCGACCCCTTGGGCATGATTGCCGGCACTTGCACAGACAACCCCCCGCTTCAGTATAGCCGGATCTTGCTGTGCGATTGCATAATATGCCCCCCGCAATTTAAACGATCGGACCTTCTGAAGATCCTCTCGTTTCAGTAAGACAGTCGCTTGATACTTCTCGGATAAAAACCGATCATGCTGTAAAGGAGTCTTTGAAACGACTGATTGCAAGCTTTCATGTGCTTGTTCTATTTGATCGACAGATACCAGCAATCACTGTTCCTCCTTAATCTTTCGTAACAAAAGGCATCATTTTTCTTAATTCTGACCCAACTTTTTCGATTGGATGATTCCCGTTTTGTTCCCGCATTTTTTTGAATTCCGGAAAACCAGCTTGATTATCCGCAATAAAACCTTTGGCAAACGTGCCGTTTTGAATATCTTTCAAGACATTCTTCATATTGGCTTTTGTTTGTTCGGTAATGATTCGTGAACCAGAGACATAATCCCCATATTCTGCTGTATTGGAGATTGAATCACGCATCTTGGCGAATCCTCCTTCATAAATCAAGTCAACAATCAGTTTCATTTCGTGACAAACTTCAAAATAGGCTAGTTCTGGCTGATAGCCGGCTTCTACCAGCGTTTCAAACCCAGTCTCGATCATACTTGTCAGTCCGCCACATAATACGGCTTGTTCCCCAAACAAGTCTGTTTCCGTCTCTTCCTTGAACGTTGTTTCTAGTACACCGACTCTTGTAGCCCCGATTCCTTTGGCATAGGACAAGGCTGTCTCTTGTGCATTGCCAGTAGCATCTTGATAAACAGCAAACAACGCAGGGACAGCAAATCCTTCGCTAAAGGTCCGGCGCACCAAATGGCCTGGTCCTTTAGGTGCCACTAGGAAGACATCCACCTCTTTTGGAGGCGTGATGACCTCAAAATGAATATTAAAGCCATGAGCAAAGGCTAATGCATCCCCTGCAGAAAGATTAGGCGCAATTTCCTTCTCGTAAAGTTCTCCTTGGATCTCATCAGGAGCTAAGATCATCACAACATTTGCTTGTTGTACAGCTTCAGAAACTGGAAGCACGGTAAATCCATCATTCTTTGCGTTCTCAGCTGATTTTCCTGCACGAATCCCGATCACGACGTTGTGTCCTGTATCCCGTAAATTCTGTGCATGGGCATGTCCTTGAGAACCGTAACCAATGATTGCAATAGTCTTATCTCCTAAATTGTCTGTCACTTCGTTATAATATACTTTTACCATGTATGCTTCCCTCCGAAATCTTTTTTTATTAAAAGCAACTGTTCTTGCATTTAACCTCTAGTGAAACCTGTCACACCGGTACGAGCCATTTGCTTGATTCCATAAGGCCGCAACACGTCGATACAGGCTGCTACTTTCTCTGAGTCTCCCGCTACTTGAACCACGATAGTCTTCAATGCAACATCAACGATGTGGGCTCGAAATGGTTCGATCACAGCTTGGATCTCCGAACGTGTAGTCGTTGGCGCGTTCACTTTGATCAGCACTAATTCCCGTTCAATATGGGGGTCTTCTGTAATATCTGAAACTTTTAAGACATCGATTTGCTTATTCAATTGCTTTGTCACTTGTTCTGTCTCCAGTGGGTTTTCTGCGTTGATAATGATCGTCATTCGCGAAAATTCCGGCTGTTCGGTGGTCCCAACTGAAATACTTTCGATATTCACCTGACGACGATTCAACACACTGGTGACGCGGCTTAAAACACCAGCTTCGTTATGCACGATGGCAGCAAGGATACGTTTCATAGTCTTTTAAACTCCTATCATCTCATGATTGGCTTTTCCTGGTGGAATCATTGGCAGCACATGTTCCGTTGGCGAGATCAGTACCTCAATTAGTCGTGCACCAGGTTCTAGCAATGCATTGGCCAAATCGTTGGTCAATTGATCTGGGGTTTCGATCCGCACACTATTGATGCCATATGCTTCTGCTAATTGGCCAAAATTTGGCTGTTTAGCAAATACAGAAGCAGAACGGCGTTCATTATGAAACGTTTCTTGCCATTGCCGTACCATCCCGAGAGAGCGGTTATTCATCAAAATGAATTTGACATCCAGACCATAATCATTTAGCAGAGCAAACTCTTGGTTGGTCATTTGGAAACCGCCATCGCCTACAAAAACGACTATCGTTTTTTCAGGACAAGCAAATTTTGCCCCTATGCCTGCGGGGATGCCATACCCCATTGTTCCTAAACCTCCGCTAGTGATCAGCTGTTTGGGAAATCGAAAAGGATAGTATTGAGCGACCCACATTTGGTGTTGACCAACATCGGTAACAATAACGGCTTCCTCTTTCGTCAAGCGTCCCACTTCTTCAATCAATTTTTGCGGCTTGATTTCCTTTGTTTCCTCGCGGTCATACCGATAAGGATGTTCTTTTTTCCGTTTTTGACAACGATTGAGCCATTCCTTGCAATCTAATTCCTCCGCAGGATAGCGCAGCAACTGGGTCAAAGCTGCTTTCGCATCCGCCACGATCGGAATAGTTGTTTGAACGACTTTTCCGATTTCTGCAGGATCAATATCGATATGAGCAATGATTGCCTGTTGTCCAAATTGACTGCCGGCTGTTGCTAATCGGTCATCAAAACGTGAGCCAATATTGATGATCAAATCCGCTTCAGATAATGCCATATTCGCAGCATACGTGCCATGCATGCCCCCCATTCCTAAGAATAAGGGATGATCTGCTGGCACCAATCCAAGACCTAAGAGCGTGGTTACAATCGGCAAATGATGGGTTTCGACAAACAGACGCAATTCTTCGGCTGCATTGGCGGCACATACCCCTGCTCCCGCCAAGACAACTGGACGTTTTGCTTGTTTTAAACAATTCATCAATTTCTCGATTTGCAAAATAGATGGAAAGACGGTGGGTTGATAGCTTTTTCGCTCAATCGGCAGTTCAATGACTGCGGCTGTCCGCTGAAGCGTGACATCTTTTGGCAAGTCGATCACCACTGGACCTTTTCTACCCGTGGTAGCGATATGAAAAGCTTCTGCGATCACTCGCGGCAAATCATCGACATGTCTAACTTGGTAATTATGTTTAGTGATCGGTAATGTGATCCCTAGAATATCCGCCTCTTGAAAAGCATCTTTGCCAATACCGGCTGTTGCTACTTGACCGGTGATCACCACTAATGGAACGGAATCACTCATGGCATCAGCGATACCTGTTACCACATTGGTTGCTCCTGGTCCACTAGTCACTAGGACAACGCCGGCTTTCCCGGTGGCTTTGGCATACCCTTCTGCTGCGTGGACAGCACCTTGTTCGTGACGCGCTAAAATATTCGGAATCGCAGCATCGTAGAGTTGGTCATATAAAGGCAAGACAGCACCGCCAGGGTATCCGAAAATCAGTTCTACTGCTTGTTTCTGCAAACTATCGACTAACACTTCTGCACCGGTCCTAGTTACTTCATTCAACTGGATATTCTCCATTAAACTTCCTCCTCGCTGATTTTCATGATCGCCCCGGTATTTGCTGATGTGACTAATGCCGTATAACGTGCCAGCCAGCCTTTCTTCACTTTAGCCCGAAACTTCGGACGTGTTTGTGCACGCAGCATTAATTCTTCCTCTGAGACTAATACTTCCAATGAGCGATTTCGCAGATCAATCACGATGTCATCTCCATCACGGATCAAAGAGATCGGACCACCGGCTGCCGCCTCAGGAGAGATATGCCCAACTGCGATCCCTCTCGTGGCTCCTGAAAAGCGTCCATCTGTGATCAGTGCAACCTCTTTGCCTAACCCTCGTCCAACAATACTCGAAGTCGGCGCCAACATTTCCGGCATCCCGGGACCTCCTTTAGGCCCTTCATAGCGGATCACCACGACATGCCCTTTTTGGACCGTATGATTGTCGATCGCGGCTACTGCCTCATCATGAGAATCGAAACAAATTGCTTTTCCTTTAAAAAGCTGAATGCTTGGGTCAACACCCCCCACTTTGATGACACTTCCCTGAGGCGCAAGATTGCCGTAAAGGATCGATAAGCCGCCGACAGGGCTGTACGGATTCTCCTTTGGATGAATCACTTCTTCATTTTTGATTGTCGCCTGAGCGACATTTTCCCGCAAGGTTCTGCCTGTGACTGTCAGCCGATCTGGATGGATCGCCCCCTTGATATCGACCAATTGCCGTATAATGGCAGAGACGCCGCCAGCCGTATGGACATCGTGCATGGAATAAGCGGAAGATGGCGCAATTTTTGAGAGATAAGGAACTCGTTCGGCAATCTCATTGACCCGCCTCAAGTCATAATCGATCTCCCCTTCGTTCGCAATAGCTAATGTATGCAAGACGGTATTGGTAGAGCCCCCCATAGCCATATCAAGAGCAAACGCATCATCGATGGCTTCTTCTGTTACGATATCCCGAGGCTTGACTTGATTCTTCACTAGATCCATCAGATGGAATGCTGCTTTGCGAACAAGTTCCCGCCGTTCTTGCGAAACTGCCAGAATCGTCCCATTTCCTGGTAATGCCAACCC
This sequence comes from Enterococcus sp. ARL09-542, assembly GCF_005234805.1. Lineage (NCBI taxonomy): Bacteria > Bacillati > Bacillota > Bacilli > Lactobacillales > Enterococcaceae > Enterococcus > Enterococcus sp. ARL09-542. The sequence goes on along the minus strand of NZ_QPQX01000006.1, from coordinate 56,754 downwards.
TAAAATCTCCAAAAGACAGTTCATAGAATTGGCTGTGAACATGCCGGCACAGGAACCACAGGTGGGACAGGCATTTTTTTCCATGAATTCAAAATCTGCCTGTGACATTTTGCCCTCTTTAAAGGCGCCGACTGCTTCGAACATGGAAGATAATGTCGTCTGATGGCCCCTAGGATCAATCCCGGCTTTCATAGGTCCCCCAGAGCAGAAAATTGCTGGCACATTGGTACGCATAGCTGCCAAGATCATCCCAGGCGTAATTTTATCGCAGTTGGGGATGTAAAAAACACCATCGAACCAATGGGCATTGATGACTGTTTCAGCTGAGTCAGCAATCAGTTCACGACTTGGCAATGAGTAACGCATCCCGATATGTCCCATGGCGATTCCATCATCTACCCCAATTGTATTGAATTCAAAAGGGATCCCCCCGGCTTCTCGAATGGCTTCTTTGGCAATATCTGCCAGTTCTCGCAGATGGACGTGACCAGGTACGATATCGATATACGAGTTGCAAATGGCAATAAAAGGCTTATTCATATCTTGGATATTTTTTACTTGTCCTGTTGCATAAAGCAAACTCCTTGCTGGAGCTGCTTCAATGCCTTTTTTTATCTGATCACTTCTCAATTCCATCATCTCCCGCCTATTTCATAAAAAAAAGCACCCCGGTTTATAATAAACTGGGATGCTTTGCCAGAATCCCATTTTACTTACGCAAATAGGACTCAAACAAACGGATAAATTTTGCTTCCGTGTTCTAAGTCCTGGTCTCAATAATAATGACAAATAAATATTGATTAAAATTGCGCATAAAAAATGGCTCCTTCATTAAAATATTTGCTGTTTTCTTGTAATTGTTTAATAATATAGCGCGAAAAAAAATTCTTGTCAATAAATTTTCTGAATTTTTTTGCAATTGATCCGATAAATGTACTTTTAGTAGACGGATCTACATTGGATTTTTGATGAAAATAGGGATAAGTAAATTTATGTACAAAAAAACCCTTGATTACTCAAGGGTTTGGAAGACTCAATTATTTCACTGCGTCTTTAAGAGCTTTACCTGGTTTGAATGCAGGTACTTTGCTAGCAGGGATCTTGATTTCTTCACCAGTTTGTGGGTTGCGTCCTTTGCGTTCTGCACGAGAACGAACTTCAAAGTTACCAAAGCCGATCAATTGAACTTTTTCACCGTTAGCTAAAGCGTCTTGAATTGTTGAGAAGACAGCGTCTACTGCTGCTGTAGCGTCTTTCTTTGTCAAGTCAGTAGCTGCTGCAACTTTTTCGATTAATTCTGCTTTATTTGCCATGGATGGTTTCACCTCCTGATTATTTTTTTGATGTCATACATCAACAAAAATCTTGAGTGGTCCAAGTTTTTTGTCAAATATTGATATCCATCAATATTCTGATATAACGTTATCATAAGAACGTTGTAATATCAAGGATTTTAACGTTTTTACTACTGTTTTTTTTAGGATTTATCGTTTTTCTGTCAAAAGAATAGAATTCTTTGTCAAAAGCAGCAAAGTATGATAAAATCGCTACTTTCGTCTTCTTGGAATGATTCGAATCGGAGTTCCTTCAAAAGTAAATGCTTTCCGGATCTGATTCTCTAAAAAGCGCGCATAAGAAAAATGCATCAACTCTTCTTCATTAACAAAAATAACAAATGTTGGTGGCTTGACCGCAACTTGTGTCGCATAAAAAATCTTCAATCGTTTTCCTTTATCCGTTGGCGTTGGATTGATGGCTACTGCATCCATGATCACATCATTCAATAATGCAGAAGGGATACGCATGTTTTGATTCATGCTGACTTCTTCGATCAAAGCTGGCAACTGATTCAACCGCTGTTTCGTTGCCGCTGATACAAAGATGATTGGGGCATAATCTAAGTATTGAAACTCATCACGAATCTCCGCTTCAAAGTCTCGCATGGTATTGGTTTCTTTTTTTAGCAGATCCCATTTATTGACAACTAGGATGATCCCACGGCCAGCTTCATGAGCATAGCCAGCGATTCGTTTGTCCTGTTCACGTATTCCTTCTTCCGCATTCAAGACCATTAGAACCACATCGGAACGTTCGATGGCACGCATCGCTCGCATGACACTGTATTTCTCTGTTGATTCGTAAACTTTTCCTTTTTTACGCATTCCTGCAGTATCAATCATAGTGAACTCTTGCCCATTTTCACTTGTAAAATGAGTATCGATCGCATCCCGGGTCGTTCCTTCGATATCCGAAACGATGACACGTTCTTCACCTAAAATCGCATTGATTAACGAAGATTTCCCAACATTTGGTCGCCCAATCAAACTAAATTTGATGATCGATTCATCCTCTTCCTCTGCTTCTTCTGTAAAATGCTTAACGGCTTCATCAAGCACATCTCCGATCCCTAATCCATGACTGCCGGATATTGGATACGGATCACCTAATCCTAATGTATAGAATTCATAAATATCTGCACGCATTTCTGGATTGTCGACTTTATTGACCGCTAGAATCACAGGCTTATTGCTCTTATACAAAAGGCGAGCAACAAGTTCATCTGCATCCGTCACACCTTCTCTGGCACTCGTAATGAAGACGATCACATCTGCTTCATCGATCGCAATTTCTGCTTGATGTTTGATTTGATCCATAAACGGCTCATCGCCTAAGTCGATTCCACCTGTATCGATAATACTGAACTCTCGACCTAACCATTCACCTGTTGCATAAATTCGGTCTCTCGTCACACCCGGAGTATCCTCAACGATCGAGATTCGTTCTCCGGCAATCCGGTTGAAAATAGTCGATTTCCCGACATTCGGACGTCCGACGATCGCAATTGTTGGATTTGACATTTTTTACCCTCCATTTATAAGAAGCAAACTGCTGAATACAGCTGCTTCTGCTTTTCAATCTTTCTTAGTTTACCTAATGCATCACTAACTTGCAAGTGTTGATGACAAACAAAAAAGCAGCTTATAACAAATTCAAAAAACGAATCGTTATAAGCTGCTAGGCTAGATTATTCTTCGTCGTTATCTTTCAACGCATCGCCCAAGATATCACCCATGGTAAAACCAGTGGATTCTTCTGGTAATTCATAGTCATCTTCTGCAGGCGCTTCTTCCGCTTCCTCGGCTTTTTCTAGTGCTTTGATGCTCAAAGCAATCCGATGATCGGTTGGATTCACTTCAAGAACTTTCACTTGCACTTGATCACCTTCATGCAACACTTCATGAGGCGTTGCAATATGTTTATGTGAGATTTGCGAAATGTGGATCAATCCTTCTACACCAGGGAAGACTTCCACAAAAGCACCAAAACTAGTTAGTCGTTTTACTACACCATCTAAAACACTACCAACGGGTGCTTGTTCTTCGATATTGCTCCAAGGTCCAGGCAATGTATCTTTGATCGATAACGATACGCGTTCTTTATTTGGATCAACGGATAAGACACGGACATTGACAGTATCACCAACAGATAAAACATCACTCGGTTTGCCTACATGGGCATGAGAAATTTCTGAAACGTGTACTAAACCATCAATTCCACCCAAGTCAACGAAAGCCCCAAAATCGGTCAATCGTGCAACTTTCCCTTCGATTTCTTGACCTTCATAAAGATCAGCTAGCAAGGCTTCTTTTTGTTTCTCTTTTTCAGCCTCAACCACTGCTTTATGGGATAAAATCAAGCGGTTCTCAGAAGGTTCGATCTCAACAATCTTAAAGGTGAGTGTCTTGCCTTTATAATCTTCAAAATCAGCTACAAAGTGGTCCTCAACCATCGAAGCTGGCACAAATCCGCGTACGCCAACATCAACAACTAAGCCACCTTTGACTACATTTGTTACAGGCGCTTCAATGATCTTACCTGCTTGGAAATCTTTTTCGATATCTTCCCAAACTTTCTTCGCGTCTAAACGACGTTTTGAAAGTAGATAGCTGCCGTTTTCTTTATCTTTACCGATTGCAGAAATAACAACTAACTCTAAAACATCGCCCACTTTGACTACTTCATTGATATCCTCAACAGGCAATGTAGACAATTCTTTTGCTGGAACGACTCCTTCTACACCTGCTCCTTCGATGCCAACGATCGCTTGTTTGTCTTCGATGGCTAAAACTTCACCTTTGACAATATCGCCAACGTTCACTTCTTGGAAGTTATCCAAAGCAGCTTCCATTGATTCATTCCCATTCTCCACTTGATTATTTTCAAATTCTGTCATGTCTTGTGTCCTCCTAACCAACAATTGTACGTAAATGCACTACATCCCTTAGTTTAAATTAGAATGCCAAAAAAATAAAGCGATTTCGCTTATTTTCACAAAAAACTGTCAATAATTGTTCTCAAAAAACGTTTCCTTCACTATTTTGCTTCAAAATCACTGTTTCATACAAAAAAAAATAGCCCCTCCGACCTAAAAAACCCCAGAGTTCGAACAATATTTCTACGCGAAAATTCCGATATTTAATGAAATTTCTCATGAGAATCGTTCGGTTCTGTTTTTTTAGGTCGACTAGCGCCAGTGGTTGATTATTCCATTTTTTGATCAACGATTTGCTGAATCGCTGCAACGACTTCTGTAATGGACATTCCTGTTGTATCAATGCGAACTGCATCATCGGCTTGTTTCAAGGGAGAGATTTCTCGATGAGAATCTAAATAATCCCTTTGCTCGATTTCTTTTTTTAATGTGTCAAAGGAGGTGGTGATTCCTTTTTGCTGGTTCTCTTTGTATCTTCTTTCTGCTCGTTCTTCTACACTCGCCACGAGAAAAACCTTTACTTCCGCTTGAGGTAAGACTGCGGTGCCAATGTCGCGGCCGTCCATTACAACACCGCCATTTTCAGCAATTTTTTGTTGCTGTTGGACCAGTTTTTCCCGGACTTTTTGATAAGCAGAAACTTTGGAAACAGCGTTGGTTACCTCGGGCTGGCGAATCTCTTCTGTCACTTTTGTTCCATCTACAAAAACATCTTGTCCTGTCTCAGTTGGCGCAAAAGTGATTGGATAAGTATCGATTAATGCCACAAGCCCGCTTTCATCTTCTAATGAGCACCCTGTTTTAAGAGCTAAATAAGTGATACTACGGTACATTGCCCCTGTATCCGTATAAACATATCCATAATGCTGAGCTAAAATTTTTGCCACTGTACTTTTGCCCGATGAAGCTGGACCATCGATGGCAATATTGATTTTTTTCATTTGTTACTCCTTCTCAACAACTACCGATCAACGGCCTTTTAACTTTCAAGAAAAAAAACCGCCAAAGCGGTTTTTTATTTAATTCGTAATGTATCGCCTGGGTAAAGCATGAAATTACTTGGATCGATCCCGTTTAATTGATACAAAGTCTCGACAGAAATACCTGTACGTGCTGCTACTTGTTCTGGACCTTCACCAGCTTGAACAGTCGTATATTGCTCTGTTCCTTGGTTGGTTTCTCCCTGATTCGCTGCACCTTGATTCGTCGTTCCTTGGTCTGCATTTCCCTGATTGTTCTGGGTGTTGTTTCCTTCTGCTTCACTGTTCGCTGGCTCTTCAGACTCACTGCTTTCAGATGAGGAAGAAGATGATGATGACGATGACGAACTACTGCTGGAAGTAGATGATTCACTGACTTTTGTCGATGACTCAACAGTCGATGATTCTGTGCTGGCAACTGTACTGCTACTTGTTGATGAGGCAACAGTTGCTGTATCATTTGAGCGGTTTAAGACCCAAATCCCCGCGCCAACAGGAATTGCAACGATCAAGAAAAGTAAAACTAAGACGATCGTCAAAAAGAGTGAATTCCCGCGTTTTTGTTTCCGCTGTTGTGATCGTGAGGCAGAATCTTCATATTCTGTATCATAAATTGGTTGTTCCCACGGCTCTTGATTTTCTGAATTATAGTTTTTGTCTTTCTTGCTCACTCGTATTACCTCCTAATATCCTTCCGATGTATTATAACATAGCTTGAATCGAACTGTCTTTTAAAAAACGATTCAATTTGTTTCTTTAAAAATTTTTAGTAAACGTTCCTGCCACGAGTTCTTTCTTTGCGGCTTGAATTCCTTTTGGTCAAGCCGAATTTCAATACCATCGATATCACAACACTGGTCAAGCGGTTGTTTTTCTTCGTCAAAATGAGCCAATAAAAAACACCGTCGACAACTAGTACAGTGAATGTATTCGAGCATCGTTTTTAGCTGCTGCTTTTTTTCCCACTCATTTTGCTTTAAAATAGCAAACCATTTGTTGGCACCATGCTCATTGATTTTTGCTTGCCATTTTTCCTGCAATGGGGAAAGCATCAAAGATTGCGGCGTCATTTCCAGCTGTTCTCTTTCTGCACTTAGTTCCTTTTGAAAGAAATAATGGATGGTTTCGTCTCCAGGACGATAGAGTAAGATCGCATAGCTTTGCTTGCCATCTCGACCTGCTCGGCCAATTTCTTGACTATAGTTTTCTAACGAATCCGGCAGATCATAATGGATCACAAAGCGAATATCTTGTTTATTGATCCCCATTCCAAAAGCATTTGTGGCGATCAATAACTGCAGCTCGTTCCGACTAAACTGCTGCTGAAGGACTTTACGCTGATCACTGGCTAATCCACCGTGATAATACCCCACAGAATACTTGCCGCGTAATTTTTGATAAAGTTCTTCCACCTTGTTTCTAGTGGCACAATAAATAATTCCCGCACCTGACAATTGCTGCAAGTAATGCATTAAAAGCGTGTCTTTTTCTTCGCCGCTTTTATCAACGATCAGTCCAATATTTTTGCGATCCATTCCATAGCGAAAAACTTGATGCGTTTTTCCTAAAAGGTTTTGTTGAATATCTCGTGCCACCTGTTCGGTTGCCGTGGCAGTCAAAGCCAGAGTCGTTGGTGCTTTTAATTGTTGTTTGACCGCAGCTAGCTGAAGGTATTCTGGTCGAAAATCGATCCCCCACTGAGAAACACAGTGTGCCTCATCTACGACCAGCAATGCGATTCTACTATTTGCCAATGCTTGGAGAATCGTCTTTTGAACAAGCATCTCGGGACTAATAAATAAAAATTTATACTGCTGTAGATGGCTAAGAACAAATTTTCGTTCAGCGAATGATAAGAGACTGTTAAAAGCGATCGCTCGTCTCTCACCATTTTTTTGCAAACTATACACTTGATCTTCCATCAAAGAAAGCAATGGTGATACGATTACTACCAACCCTTCCAGCAAATAACCCGGCAGTTGATAGCATAAGCTTTTGCCGTTACCAGTGGGCATGATTGCTAATGTATCCTGATGATTCAGAACCGATTGGATCACTTCTTTTTGACCTGTCCGAAAATGGGAATGACCAAAATAGTGTTTGAGCGCCTGTTCTAACATAGGATCCCTCGCTTTTGTGCAATTTGATTGATTCGGATACTTAAAAAATCCAGCGGCACTTCTTTTTGAAGAATGTGATAAGGTAATTTCCATGACAATGGAGGGAACTGCTGCTTTGTGGCAAAATAGTGATAAGGAAACTGATCATCGATGATCGCCCATTCAATCAAGTGATCGTTGACTGTTCCTCGCTTGATCTGTCTAAGTGCCATGATTTCCTCAATCGACTTCCCGCTGAGAAATAAGCGACGGGTCTTCAGCATGCTTTGGTTGAGGTTTTCTTGATAAAACGGGTTTAACCCTGCTGCTAAAAGAGGAGATTGCTTCTTTGCCACTGATAAAAAGCAGTGGATCGCTGCCGCTGGAAAAAACTGATTCCAAGGCATTTTTTGGTAGTTATCTGGTAACAGCTGAAAAAAAGTCTGACCAATTTGCTCAGGTCCTGTCAACGTCCCTGCCAAAAAGTCGGCAAATTCTCCCGGAATCTGCTCGAAGACTGTCCAAAGCTCAGTAAACAACGCCTGCTTCAATTTTGGGTGCTGCCGAATCAGCTGCCGAACCGGTTCTGTGAACATAGGAGTGTTCTCCACAGGAATATATCGATTACTGATTTCTTGAAAAGCAGCCGCTTGAACAAGCAGCTGTACCAAGCGCCACATCTGTTCCCCCCGGCGACCGAATTGAAAATAATTTAAATGACGGCAGAGTGTCTCTACTTCAGTAAGCGTTGCAGGTGCAACTGTCTGGAGAAACCCTTTTTCATCTGCTACAAGTTGTTTGGCAGCAATCAGCGCCGTGATTCTTTTATTAAATTCATCCTCTTCAAGATTCGGCATTGCTTGAAAGTAACCTAAGCGATCATAAAAAAAAGCATAACTCAATACTGAACTCGTTCGTTTGCCGTAAAGTATTTGATAAATGGTTGACGGACGCAACTTGTCAGAATGATGAAACAACGCTAAAATAAAAGCATCCATATGTCTATACTTACCTCCAGAAAGGAAACAATTCCATGTCTCAACGCTGCAAAATCATTCCTGAGCGCTGTATCGCTTGTGGATTATGTGCGGTCTGTGCCCCTGATATTTTTGATTATGATGAAGATGGTATCGTCTTATTTGCTCAAGAACCAGCCGCTCGGCAACAGTTTATCATAGAAGATCAGCAAGAAAAAGTCTTAGCTGCATATAAAAAGTGTCCTACTCGGGCGATACTGTTAGAAAAATAAAAAGATCGCGTTTGCTCAAAAGCAACATACGATCTTTTTTATTATTTTCCAACTGGTGAATGTTGCGGTTGTTTACGAGCCAACCAAGGCAACAACTTCGCATGAAGGATCAAGAAGACCCCACTGACGATAACTCCTTTGATCAAGTTAAAAGGAATAATACCGATGCTGACATAACGCGCTAATGACATGCCAAGGAATTGATCTGCTGTAACACCAAAGAAGCGCAGGTACAATGGTGTGATGACATATAGATTGGCAATACTCATAAAAGCAGTTAATGCGAGGATTCCTGTGACCACTCCCACGAATTTATTTTTCGCATGGATCCCTTTACGGAAAAAGTAGTACATTGGCAAAGTGAAGACACAGGATGCCAAGAAACTTGCCGTGTCTCCCACGAGATCTGCTGGTGAAAAACCAGATAGAAACAAGTGTAAGAGAGAACGTAGAAACGCGGTTGCCACGCCAGCAAAAGGACCGAATAAAAACATGACGATCATTACTGGAATATCGCTAAAATCGATTTTCAAAAAGCTAAACGCCGGGATGATGGGAAACGCAATAAACTGTAAGACTGTTCCCATTGCTGCACACATTGCTATTGTTACCATTTTTCTTGTTTTGTTGTTCATTAATACAAATCCTCCTAAGTTCAGGATTCCTCTTCAAACGAACCTATTAAATTTCCTTGATTCCTTACTTGTCGGCGCCAGACAAAGTAAAAAATGCCCTCTTTTCCACAGGGAAAAAGAGGGCATTTGAAAAACCATAGGCAAATCAAATACGCTCTATCTTCTTTATCCAGACTTTACTGTCGGTATCGGAATTTCACCGATTCAGCTACTTCAAAAGAAGTAGGTCGTGGACTATCACCACCGGTCGGGAATTGCACCCTGCCCCTGAAGACGAACCTTTTATTTATAATACATGTTTCATTATACACAAAAATTCTCGATTGACAAATTTTTTAAGCATCTTTTGCTGTGTGCTGGTTATTTCACTTGTTTTTTTAATTCATTGACTTCTTTTTTCGTCAACTCCCGATACTCTCCAGGGCGCAACCCAGCTAATGTCAACGAACCATACATTTCCCGTTTCAATTTTTGGACCGGTAAACCAACTGCTTTAAGCATATTTTTCACTTGATGATTACGGCCTTCATGAATCGTCAATTGGACGATACTTGTTTGAGTAGCAGCGTCTGTCGACAAAATCTCAAAGCGAGCAGGTGCGGTTTTCTTGCCTTCGATCCGAATTCCTCTAGACAAGGGCAATAGTTGTTTTTTATCAGCGATTCCTTTCACTTTTGCCACATAGACTTTATCCACTTCATGTTTTGGATGCATCAGTTTTTGTGAAAGATCGCCGTCATTGGTCAGCAATAATAAACCTGAAGTATCATAATCCAATCGTCCGATTGGGTAGAGACGTTCTGGAACTTCAGTAAAAAAGTCTAAAACAACTTTCCTTTTTTTATCGTCAGTTACTGCTGAGATTACGCCACGTGGTTTATAGAGCATATAGTAGACGGGCGATTCTTGTTCAATTGGGACACCGTCAACTTCCACGCGATCTTTGGCACTCACCTGTACTCCTAGTTCCTTAACAATTTGACCATTGATACTGACACGACCTGCCACAATCAACTCTTCTGCTTTTCTGCGAGAAGTGATTCCAGCATGTGCGATTACTTTTTGCAAACGTTCCATTATGAGTCTCCTTCTTGTTTGTAACGATCATAAAAAAGATCCACTGGTCCATCTTCTTCGAGTTCGTCTTCCATTGCTTGAATATCAGGTAATTCGGCTAATGATTTTAGACCAAAGTAATCCATGAAGTATTCAGTGGTTCCATATAAAATTGCTCGACCTGGTCCATCAACACGGCCTTTTTCCTCGATCAATCGTTTTGCGACTAATTTCTGTACGGAGCCGCTGGACTGGACCCCACGAATCTCTTCTACTTCGATTCGTGTGATCGGTTGCTTGTAGGCAATGATCGACAATGTCTCTAACGCAGCTTGCGAAAGAGAGTTGCCCATTGGCGATTCTGCGTATTTCTTTAATAACGGTGCGACTTCTTTCTTTGTGGACAAAACAAAATGATTCCCAACTTCTAAAATATGCAAGGCTGAATCTTCATTTTCTTCATAACGCTGATTCAATTCTTGCAAGTACTGATAGACAGCCGCAGTTTTGCTATTGACTAAGTAGCTTAATTCTTCTAATCCGATCCCTTCATCTCCTACGACAAAGAGAATCGCTTCTATTTCACTATATTTACTCATCTGTTTTACCTGCTGGGTAAAGCAAGATCGATTCATAGTTTCCTTCTTGCTCTACTCGAATATATCCTTTTTTCATTAATTCTAATAATGCCATGAAAGTGGTAACGACTTCTGTTTTGCTGTAATTGGTGAAAAAAGAATCAAAACGTCGTCCCTTTTTGGCATTTCGTTGCTGCATTTCCAATTGGATCGTCGCCATTTTTTCATCAATGGTACTTTCATCTGGTGTGATCTTTGTCTCCAGTACTTTCCGACTCTTTTTCTTTTCAAGCATTTTATGAAAAGCCAAGAATAAATCGATCGTGTTGAACCGGTTGGCTGCCAATTCATCACTTTTTTCTTTATAGGCATCGACATCCATCGGATCTTTCGTAAAGTATAAACTTCGTTCTTCCGCTTTTTCGGATAATTGTTCGGCTGCGTATTTGTATTTACGGTATTCCAATAGCTGAGCAACCAGCATATCCCTTGGATCTTCTTCATAAGGATCGTTTTCTTCAATCAAGATCTCTTGTTTTGGCAGCAGCATCTGGCTTTTGATTGCCATCAGTGTAGCAGCCATCACCAAGTATTCTCCGGCAACCTCTAACTCTAAACTTTTCATTGCATGAATATATTGCATATATTGTTCGGTGATCGCTGCAATTGGAATATCATAGACATCGATCTCCAATTTTTGGATCAGATGCAGCAACAGATCCAACGGTCCCTCAAAGACATCTAGTTTGATATTGATTTCTTCCATGTCTTCCTCTATTTCTAGGCACGAGGAAAGTGCTGCTTATACACTTCCGTCATCCTTTTTTTCGTAATATGAGTATAGATCTGTGTCGTGGATATATCTGCATGCCCTAATAATTCTTGAACGGTACGCAAATCGGCACCATTTTCCAATAAATGGGTGGCAAAACTATGCCTTAGCGTATGTGGCGTCACATTTTTTGTAATGCCTGCCTTGCGCACGAGAGCCTTTAAGTTTTTCCAGATTCCTTGACGAGAAAGTTGTTTTCCATGATTATTGACAAAAAGATGACTCTCTTCTGGATGTTTCCGAGTCAAAAAAGGGCGTGCTTCTTCCAAGTAAGTTTCGATCCACTGAATCGCCAGATCTCCTAAAGGAACGATTCGTTCCTTGTCACCTTTCCCTGTCGTCTGCAACAGACCCATGCTTAAATGAAGGTCTTTCAGTTGCAACCCGATCAGTTCACTGACCCGAAGGCCGGTAGCATACATCACTTCTAAAATCGCACGATCGCGGATTCCCAACACTTCTTTGGTATCCGGTGTCTCGATCAAGCGCTCAACCTCAGAAAGGCTCAATGTATCAGGCAGTTTCTGTTGTTTTTTTGGGGAATCGATGTGCTGCATAGGATCATGATCCGTAAAGCGTTCTTGACGGAGAAATTGATGAAACCTTCTCAAGCTTGATACCATTCGAATAATGGTCGCCGAGGATTTCCCTGATTGCTGCAATTGCTGCAAAAAAGAGAGGATCAAGACACGATCCACCGCCTGCCAATCTTTGATGTGCTGTTCCGTCAAAAATGTAAGGTACTGCTCTAGGTCGCGCTCATAACTTTTACGGGTATTTTGGGATAGCCCCCGCTCAATCGTCAGATAATGCAAATAATCGATGATCTGTTCTTTCATACACGTCCCCCCTACTTTCAACCTCTTTATCATAACAAATTAAAGTTTGATATGATAGTAGTTCAACCACAAAAAAAGCTGAGGAGCAATTACGCTTCACTCAACTTCGCTGCATTTTTTGTCTGACACTTCTGACACACTCCATGAAAAGTCAATCGGTGGTCTTTTACTAGAAAATGGTATTTTTTCTCTACGATGTCTTCGACACCTGTCAGCAGATCTTCTTCTACTTCTTCGATACTGCCACACTCTAAACAAAGCAAATGGTGATGGAAATGCTTTGCTCCTTCTTTGCGCAGATCGTAACGAGAAACACCATCATTGAAACTCACCTTGTCCACGATTTTTAGATCAGTTAAGATTTCTAATGTACGATACACTGTAGCTAGTCCAATTTCTGGACTTTTTTTGCGCACAAAAAAGAAAATTTCTTCTGCAGATAAATGATCTTTCTCATTCTCCAAAAGAACCAACAAGGTAGCTTCTCGTTGTGGAGTCAATTTAAATCCTGATTCATGAAGTTGTTTTTTTGTCTTCTTTAAAGCAGCAGTTGTATTCATACAGGCCTCCATACATCGCTAATTTATAACGATTCTAATCTAAGAGACGTCAACTCTTAGATAATATTGTAATCATTATAAATTAGAATGAGAAAAGATACAAGCATTCTCAATTGGATTTTTTGACTTTGATGGTGAAGCCGTCTTTTTGTTCCACTAAACGCTGTTTCATCAAGGTACCGATCGCCCGCTTGAATTGGCCTTTACTGATACCGAATGTCTGCAGAATCTCTTCTGGTGTCGATTTATCAGTAAAAGGAATACGATGATCTGCAGCTCGATCCAAGAATGTCATGATCATAGCAGCATCATTTGAAATTGCTTCATAAGCACGAGGCTTCAATGATAAATTCAGAACACCATCCGGGCGAACACCAATTACTCGTCCTGAGACAACTTCTCCTAAACGTGGTTCTTGGTATCTTTCGGAAGGATGGATAAAGCCAATGTAGAAATCATCCGTGAGCAAGTAAGTTCCCGCAAGTTTCAAGCGATAGACTGTCCCTGTAATGTCAGCATTCTTCAACGTCTCTGAACCACGTTTACTCAATGCTTTAAAAATCTTTTCATCCGCTAAAGAAGCCCAGATTCGATCCTTTTCATCCACCGTCAAGCTGACCATCAAGCGATCGCCTTTCTTTGGCCAAAGTTCCCGCATTGTTGGTAATTCATCTAATGATACCACCATATCTTTATCTTTGAGCCCAATATCGACAAAAACGCCTAAATCTCGACGACTGTCCGTGACAGTTCCGAAAGCATAATGTCCTTGGCGGCTTTTAGGAATCTCCGTAGTGATTACGAGTTCTTGTTTTTGATTCTGATAACCAAAGCCCTCCACAGCTTCTCCAAGATGGTGCTCTCCTTCTGCTTTTGATAAGCGAAAAGTCAGACCATTTTTTTGTACAAAGTAATTTTGATCATTCTCATCAATGATCAATCCGCTAAAAACGGATGCCAATAAGTCTTTCATTTTTTCTCTCCTTAGAAATGATTTACTAGAAAAAGAATCGAATCGCCGCCATCGTGATGACACCTGTAACAACGATCTTCATCAAATCTTTTGTATAATAACCGACCACTAGCGCTGGTAAACAAGCAACGGTTTCTTTGACTTTAAGCAATGGAAATTGTCCTTCACGAAAAACCAACAGATTTTGAACAAGCAGCGCCCCAAGAATACAAAGGGGTAAGTAGCTTAGAAAGATCGTGAATTTTTCAGGAAAAACTAATTTCTTCGAAAATAAAAACGGCAGCACCCGAGGTATCCAAGTAACGACACCACAAGCTATCATCAGTATAACAAAATCAATCATGATGTGTCACCGTCCCTATCAAACATCCAATCAAAGTGGCAGCAATCACGGCTACTTCAGCTGTTGAAATTCGCATAAAAAGGACCAATGAAATTACCACAGCGGCTAGCACCAGCACCGTCTGCTTGGTCTTCTTTTTTAAAGGCAACTCTACTTGAAAAAGGAATAAGCCAACAAACATAGCCACTAGTGCAAAGTCCAGTCCTAATGCTTCAGGATCAGGAATATATGACCCTAACAACGCTCCTAAGAAAGTGGCAAAGATCCAACTTAAATAGGCCATGACATTCAATCCGTGAGTCCATCGGGTAGTGATTGGTTTGTTTTGTTGCAAAGCTGTCGTTAAAACTCCATAGGATTCGTCTGTCAGCAATGTGCCGATGCCAATTCCTGACACTAATGAAGCAGAACGGAAATAAGGTGCTACCGATAAACTCATCAAAAAGTGGCGTAAGTTTACTAAGAAAACTGTCGCAACGATCGAAGTAAACGGTGCTTGAATAGCCAAAAGGGCACAGATGATAAACTGGGCACTTCCAGCATAGACAATGATCGACATCAAGAGGACTTCAATGACCGTCAAGCCGATTCCTTTCCCCACGACTCCCATTGCAAAACCAATGCCTAGATAACCCAGAATCGTTGGAATACAGGCAATAACTCCATCACTGAACTGTTCATATCTTTCAATTTTCTGCAACAAAAAAACCTCCGTTTCCGATTGATTATCATCCATCATATCGAAAAGCCGGAGGAGAAACAAGCTGTTTTTTGATTCAATAATGTAATTATGCTGAAAATTTTCTAAGTGTCACCCATCACCGAATCGTATGATCATTTCCATTTCCACGGAAATACCCGGTTTTGGCATTCACTGTAAAGAGATACATTGGAAAAGCGGAATCACCGGTTCCTTTCAACAAGGAGCCTTGGTTGTTGGTCGCATAAAAATTATAGTAACCTTCTCCATTCACGATTCGTACGCGCTCAAAGGTATAACCCCCTTCAACGACATAGCCGCGAGCAATTGCGGTTGCAATGATCTTTTCTTGGACACCAGGCGCCCAATTCCAAGCTGGATTGCTAGAGTCTGCCAAATCACTTTCACGTGCTGGAATGATTGGTTGATTATTGGTATTCGTTGGTGTATTCGGCGATAATACATAATCAGCTTCAGAAGACTGGCTATTGTTAGCCGTAGTTGTTTCTTGAGCTGCGGCGGCTTTTTCCGCTTGTGCCTGAGCTGCTTCTTGGGCCGCCTTCTCTTTAGCAGCCTTCTCGGCAGCTTCTTTTTTCTTCAGTGCAGAATCAATCGGTGCTATCTCAGCAGTCAATTGCTCTTTTAAAGAAGCAATCGGCAATGCATCGATCTTCTTCACTAAATCATTGTAGCTTTTTCGCGTGACTTTGTCAGAAAGTTCACCCTCTTTATTCAAAGCAACCATGCTTTTGACTGCATTTCGTACTTCTTCGATCTGGGCATACTCTTTTTGCCCTTGATCAATCGCCCGATTTACTAATTGATCGAATGGTGTTTCAGCTGTTCTTTTTGACATAGTCACTGCCGAAGGCTCTTTTAAGGAAACCTTCTGCAATTGATCTTCAATGATCACTGGACTAGTGAAATACCCATTGATTTCCGAAAGAGTCGCCATCTTTTCTTTGATTGTTTCAGACTGAGCCAACAAGTCCGGGTAACGGCTTTCCGTTTTATACTTGGCTAGTCGATCAGTCAATGCCGTCAATTGCATAGTTGTTTTGTCTGCTTTGATAAATCCTTGGTTATCGTCGGTATAAAAATCGGCTAGATCCGCTTCGATCTGGTCCAGCTCACTTGCTGTCGCAATTTGTTCTTGACGAGCGGTCTCTTCGTAATAATACCAGCCACCTGCAGAAACAAGTACCAACGCCGCAGCCGCTACATAGAATTTTTTGCGTGACTTTTTATTTTTGGGCAGTGGATCGGTTTTACTCTTCGTATTTTCAGATACCGCTGTTTTTTCTGGAATTTCGGCAAGCTTTGTTTCTTCTGCTTCAATTTTCGGTTGCGGACTCTCTGTTGATTGAGGGCTTTCTGAAGATTCAGCAATCGCTGCAGTATCAGTTTGTTCATCTTCTAATCCAGATTGAGATTGTTCCTCCGTTAGAGGAAGAGCCTCTTTATCGTCCGTGACTTCCGGTATCACTGGAACATCTGTCGCATCTTCATCCATCTCTGAATTTTTATGTTGACGAATATAAGCAGATAAAATAGCCGAATCGTGATCTTCAGGGACCTCGGCTGAATCTACTAAATCATTGGGCTCTGCGGAACTTTCTGCGATCGATTGGATTCCTTTGTCTGATCCAGACACTTCATTGCTTTCATTTCCACTGTGCATCGATTGTTCTGCTGACTGATATTCAAGTGACTGTGATTCGATCGTTTCGGACGCATCTGATAGCGTTTCTTTTGAAACGGGTGTCTGTTCTATATTTGGGTTCGTTATCAGCTCTTGCACGTTTACGTCGTCTTCTGACTGATTGTTCTTTGACTCATCAGTTTCATTCTTGTCTTCGAAATGTTCAATTAATTCACCTAAGGGAACATCCTTAAAATCAGACCAGCGGATATCATCATTTTGCTGCGGATTCTTTTCGGATACCGTCTCATTCGTATGAGGGGCTTCTTTTTCATTTGCCTCATCCGCTTTAACAAACTCAAAGCCGCAGTTTGGACATTTCTTTTGTGCATCAATTGATTCAAATCCACATTGAGGACATGTTTTCATCATTTGTTCGAATTTGCTCCTTTTATTTTGAACCTGCTTCGGCAGGTATCTGTTCATCGTTGAAAGGTTTCATTTTACTACAGAATATCACACTTATAGACTTGCCCTTTATTCACTGGCTTTGGTGAAAAAACTCTCTGTACCAAAATGATTCACCTTCGTGTAAATGATTCACAAAATTAAATTTATCATATTCAAAGCAATTAGCCAACACTTGCTTCGTTACGTTTTTATTAAGTTCATTACTTTTCCTACGAAAGTTGGCTAAACCACAAGAAAAAGACTTCTCCAAGCATACTTCTTGGAAAAGTCTTTGTGGTCTCAGTTTTATTCTAGAAAATCTTTTAATTGTTTTGAGCGGGATGGATGGCGTAATTTACGTAACGCTTTTGCTTCGATCTGACGAATCCGTTCTCTCGTTACACCAAAAACTTTTCCGACTTCTTCTAAAGTACGTGTCCGACCATCATCGATACCAAAACGCAATCGCAAAACATTTTCTTCACGATCGGTCAACGTATCTAGTACGTCTTCCAGTTGTTCTTTCAACAATTCGTAGGCTGCATGTTCGGCGGGACTTGTCGCATCTTGATCTTCGATAAAATCGCCTAGATGGGAATCATCCTCTTCACCGATCGGTGTTTCCAATGAAACTGGCTCTTGTGCGATTTTCAAGATTTCACGTACTTTTTCAGTTGGCAGATCCATTTCTGCTCCGATTTCTTCCGGTGTCGGTTCGCGACCTAGATCTTGCAGTAATTGCCGTTGGATTCGAATCAATTTATTGATTGTTTCCACCATATGGACTGGAATCCGAATCGTCCGTGCTTGGTCGGCAATAGCACGAGTGATTGCTTGACGAATCCACCAAGTGGCATAAGTCGAGAACTTGAATCCTTTGCGGTAATCGAATTTTTCAACAGCTTTCATCAAGCCCATGTTTCCTTCTTGGATCAAGTCCAAAAACTGCATCCCCCGACCAACGTAACGTTTCGCAATACTTACAACGAGACGTAAGTTGGCTTCAGCTAACCGTTGTTTCGCTTCTTGGTCGCCTTCTTCGATTTTTAAAGCAAGGGCTACTTCTTCTTCGGCAGTCAATAAGGGTACGCGTCCGATTTCTTTCAAATACATCCGTACCGGATCATTGATCTTGACACCCGTAGGAGCGGAAAGATCTTCTTGTGGTTGCGTTGCTTGCTGCTTTTCATTGCTCTTCAAACTATGAACGGAAGGCTCCCCATTCTCATCTACTACACTGATCCCTGAGTCTTCCAGTTTTTGGATCAGCTTGTCCATTGCGTCTGCATCTAAAGAATAAGGGGTCGCTAAATGATTGGTTAGTTCGTCATAAACGACTTGTCCTTTTGGTTTGTTTTCTTTGATAAATTCGGCAACAGCTTTGTCATATGTTTTCTTTGTTTCTTCTGCCATGAAAGAAAGCCCCTTTCAGTTCGCTATTTAGCTTGTTTCAACCGTTTGGTCAAATCAATGATCGCAATTGCTAATTCCAACTCTAATTGCTGGTTTCCTTTTTGTCGTGCTTCTTGCTGCTGGATTCGTTTTTGATTGATTTCTTCAGCAATGCCCGACTTACGAAATACCTGCAGAAGGTCTTGGAATTCTTGTTCCGTCCCCTCTTCAGAAGCCTTGATATCAGCGATCTCGATCACTTGTTGTTTCATTTGTTCATCTTTCAAAAAATCCAAGAATTTTGCTAGGATAAATTGCTCTTCGGTTTCCATATACGCATCGTATAAAAAATAGATTTGTTGGTATTTATCATGAATAAACGCAACACCGGTACTTTTAAAACGAGGATTCAGCGTATTGTCATGGAACAGACGATATAACAGTAATTCCTCCGCCTTTTCTACCTGAGTTTTCCGTTGCTGTCGTGGTGGCGGTGGTGCTACACTCACTGCTTCACGAACTGGCGGTGAAGGCGTTGGGGTCGGCTGCGTCTGTTTTAACTGACGCAATTGCGTCTGTAGTGTTTCTCGACTAATATGAAATTCAGTTGAAAGTTGTGTCAAGTATCGGTCTTGTTCTAGCAAAGAATCTACATGCTGTAATTCTTGCAAGACCTCTTGGACATAATCGATCTGTTCTTTTTCATTGGCCAAATTGCGATTGGCACGATGAAAGTCCATTTTGAATGCAAACACCGTTTCTCTGCCATGCATGGCCAGTTTGAAAAAGGCCTCTGTACCATACTTTCGCACATAATCATCCGGGTCCAGACGTTCAGGGACTCGAACGACGGAGAGATTCACGCGGCTATGTTCTTGTAAAAGATCAATCCCGCGATTCGTTGCATTGATTCCTGCCTGGTCACCATCATAGCAAAGGATGACTTCTGTAGCGACACGTTCAATATTGGCAATCTGCTGGTTCGTCAAACTAGTTCCCATTGAAGCGATCCCGTTCTCAATTCCTGATTGCCACGCTGCGATTACATCCATAAAGCCTTCAAATAGAAAGACTTGGCCTTCTTTTCGGATTGATCGCCGGGCTTTATCAAAGTTGAAAAGTACTTCACGCTTATTGAAAAGCATTGTTTCCGGACTGTTCAAATACTTGGGCTGGTCTTTGCTATCATCCTGTTCCGTTTGAAACCAGCGTCCAGAAAAACCGATGGTCTTTCCTTGAGGGTTCCGAATCGGAAACATGATTCTTTGATAAAAACGGTCAGCAAGTTGCCCATTGTTCCTTTGTACAAAGAGACCTGTATCCGCAAAAAATGCCGCATTTGCTTTTTCATTCAAAAAAACTTTTTCCAAAAAGGCACGCTCGTTAGGCGCAAAACCAATCTGAAATTCGTCAATCAGTGCCATCGTCAATCCGCGTTCCAGCAAATAATCCAATGCGCCTTGCCCGGCAGCCGTATTGACTAACATGTGATGATAGACTTCAGCAGCTTTTTCATGCAACGCGATCAATTGATTTTGCTGAGAAGAGGTTGCATCAATTGCTTCGGTTTGCTTGTATTGCTCATCTAAAGGGATATCACTGATTTCTGCAACTTTCAAAACAGATTCTGGAAAACTTAATCCTTCTAACTCTTGCAAAAAACCAAAAACATTGCCTCCGCGGCCACAGCCAAAACAATGGTAGATCTGCTTGTCTTCTGCCACAGAAAAAGAAGGTGACTTTTCGTTGTGGAAGGGACATAATCCAAAATAGTTTTTCCCAGATTTCTTCAACTGGACGTACTGACCAACGATATCAACGATATTGCTTCGTTCTCGAATATCATCAATGACCGTTTGAGGTATTCGTGCCATCCACTCACCTCCATTCGGTAAGTATTCCCGTATTCATTAGGTAAAAAATCGCACCAATCAGAATCAGTGCGACGAATAATTAGACAGAATCACTCATATTGATTCTATCATATTTTATTGTTTTTTCAAGTCTTTTACCTGCTTGATTTCAGAGACTTTCAAGAAAACAAAATACTACCCATTTTTATCTTCCATTGATTGAATTTTACCACATCTGCATAAAATAAATTGCCACCATTGTGATACAAATAACCGCCATTATAAGTGATCGACTGCCACCCCCAGTAACGATAGGTTTGCTCATTATCATTTCCTAACAAAGGAGAAAGCACTTCTTTTGAATAGGACTCTGCCAGTTCTAGCGTATTTTCGCCACCATTCTTGGCTACATAATCAATATAGTCTGTCCCAAAATTATAGGCTTGAACGGCGGTCCACAGATCACAGTCCATGTCAACAGATTTTTTGATCAGTTTAGCCAGATAAGCCACTCCCTGCTCGATACTGTCTTGGGCATTTTCAAATTGATTTTGTTTCCCGTAAGCACTCTCTGAGCTTTGCATCGGGTCGTTTCCTTCCCCTTTTGATTCAGTCAACATAATACTCATCGCTAATTCCTGATAGTCGCTGATGCCATATTTTTCTGTTTGCTCAGCGATTGTTTCTTCATAAGAATACACTTTCTTTAGAGCTGTATAATTTTTATAGCCTAAAAACAGTCCGCCGATAAGCAACAGGACTCCAGCTATTTTTGCTATAAAAATAAAAAATCGTCGCAGTTTTCTCATGGAAAAACATCCTATCTTTTTAGTGTCAGCTTCTATCCTACTATGAAACTTATTTGCTGACTAGGTTTGTTTTCCATCATCTAAAATCCTTAATAAAATCACAAAGAAATTTAGAAAAAGAAACAGTGACTGTCCTAAAAGGCTCTAGTCACTGCTTCATTTTTGTTGAAACACTGATTTATTTTTCGATTTCAGTAACGATACCGGAACCAACTGTGCGGCCACCTTCACGAATAGAGAACGTCGTTCCATTTTCAACGGCGATTGGATGAATCAATTCCACATCGATGGTCACGTTGTCACCTGGCATCACCATTTCTGTTCCTTCAGGCAATGTAATGTTCCCTGTCACATCCGTTGTACGGAAATAAAATTGTGGACGATAGTTGTTGAAGAATGGTGTATGACGACCACCTTCTTCTTTCGTCAATACATAAACTTCTGCTTGGAATTTTGTATGTGGTGTGATCGAACCTGGTTTAGCCAATACTTGTCCGCGTTCGATTTCGTCACGAGTGATCCCTCTTAGCAAGACACCTACATTGTCGCCGGCTTCCCCAAAGTCCATCGTCTTGCGGAACATTTCGACGCCTGTCACTACAGCTTTTTGAGTTTCAGGTTTGATACCGACGATTTCTACTTCATCGCCTACCCGAACTGTTCCCCGATCGATCCGTCCGGAGGCAACTGTTCCTCGTCCAGTAATCGAAAAGACATCTTCAACTGGTAAGAGTAATGGTTTGTCTGTATCCCGCTCTGGTGTTGGGATATAGCTATCTACTGTATCCATTAATTCCATGATGGCAGCTTCTGCATCAGGGTCTCCTTCCAACGCTTTTAATGCCGAACCTTTGATAACAGGAATGTCATCACCTGGAAAATTATATTCAGATAGTAGTTCTCTTACTTCCATTTCCACTAAATCGATCAATTCTTCGTCATCGACTAAATCGATTTTGTTCAAGAAAACAATCAGATGTTTCACACCAACTTGTCTCGAAAGCAAGATATGTTCCCGAGTTTGAGGCATTGGACCATCTGTTGCGGATACAACTAAAATCGCACCATCCATTTGGGCAGCACCGGTAATCATATTTTTAACATAATCCGCGTGTCCTGGAGCATCAATGTGAGCATAGTGACGTTTTTCTGTTTCATATTCAACGTGAGCGGTATTGATCGTGATACCACGTTCCCGTTCTTCAGGAGCCGCATCAATACTTGCGTAATCTTGCGGATTAGCGAGTCCTTTTTTACCAAGAACTGTCGTAATGGCAGCAGTCAGTGTCGTTTTCCCATGATCCACGTGTCCAATTGTACCAATGTTTACATGTGGTTTACTACGATCATAATGTTGTTTTGCCATAATAATTTCCCTCCTAAATGAGATGTAGCGCCGTTGGATCGGCTCTACTATCAATTATAGACTTTTCCTTACAAAAGTAAAAAATTCTTTCTTACTTATTTTTTGTAAGTTTAAACCTATCTCTATTATAGGTCAAATTTAGTCAAAGTCAAGAATATTGTCTCCTTCATTGTTCGCCGTTTTTATTCAAAATTTCTAAGATTTGCTTTGATTTTGATAAAATAGTTGGACGGGTCTGCTTTTTTATAGAATAATAGATATGAGGTGAACAGGAATGAAAAAAATCATTGCGAGTTTGATCGTCTTTGGCGTTTTCTTAGGCGGCTGTTTCTTTGCCTACCGTTATTACTATGGCGGCACTGCTTACTACACCGAAATCACTACCAGCGGTACCCACTCAACATCAATTGCCAGTGATGGTGTGGCTCAAGATATTTATAAATATGAACAAGCGGCTTATAATGAATCAGGTGAAGAGAAGATCGTTAAAATGAATGAACACCGCTCCAAGCCCCTACGAGAAGGAGCTTATCTGAAACTATTAGTCAATCCCCGCAAAGGTGTCCTCAGTTGGGAAGAAGTCTCACAAGAAGATGTACCCAAACCCGCTTTGGATCAACTCAACAATAAATAAAAATAGCTGCCAGAGACTCCTTGAGAAGAGCCTGGCAGCTATTTTTATATGCGATTGATGACTTCTTCCACATTTTTGATGGTTACAGAAATCGTGCCATCGGGATTGTTGATGAATTCGATCAAATTAGGATCTCGATAGACATCCAATGGAACGATCAACTCGATACCATTGGAAAGTTTTAGCTTTTGTTTGCCATATTTTTTTTCTGAAATTTCTCTGACCTCTCGCAGCATAGGGGCTTGATCGATATACCCTTTTTCTGCTACTTCTTCTTGAAAGGCCATCTGAGCCGTAATATTATCTTTGAATACTTTTTGGGCAATCGAATCAACATGCAGCTGACCATTTTCTTCTATTGTATCGTAAACAGCCTCTTTGACATCGGCGATGACATCATAAGAAGGGGTCTCAAACTTTTGACCAATTTTTTCAGCTACCTTTTTGATGACTTTGACATTTTCTTCTAGAGAAGGCAGCGGTTCAGAATCAATCACTTTCGTGGAGAAATAGAAATATTTTTCTCCGGAGAAGGTATATTTTTTCTCTACTAATTCGTAAGTCAGCTGCTCGACATCGATCGTTATTCCTTCATCTGCTTTTTGGGTTTTGCCAGCTAAAAGTGCTCGATGCAAAATCAGATTATTGGCGATACCTGTTTCAGTACTGTCGATAAAGTGCGTGTAGCCATCTGTATAATTAACCTTCAAAAATGCTAATTGCAGTTTGGTATCTAATTCATACAAAACAATGAAAGCATCCGCACTTGGTGCATCTTCACTTTGTTGGTAAACTTCATACCAGCGTCGCAGGATTGCTTCACTGCTTTCTACAAATGCTTCCGGCGCTTGTTTGACGAATCTAGCCATCTCAGAGTCCTCCAGCAAGCGGCCGGTCTTTGTCTGAGGTGTCGCTAATTTTTGAATTTTTTTCGTTAAATAATCTCGGATGTATTCCGTTGTCAGATCCAATTCCACTTGCGAGTATACGGGATCACCCGTTTGTCGATCCACAATGTGCATAATCGCACGCTTTAAATAGATATCCATATTCTCTCTCCTTATCCATTTCTCAAGTGTACAAAAAAACTGGTTCAAAACACAAGTTTTTTTACATCTTTTTTGTGCATTATTTTGATCAGAAGTATCTTCCATTGGAAAAAAATCCCTTCTCTGCTAAACTAAAAACAAAGAAATGGAGGAATGAAAATGAACAGTTATACTTTATCGAACAATGTATCGATTCCTGAACTTGGCTTTGGCACTTGGCAAACACCAAATGGTGACGTTGCTGTTTCTGCTGTCAAAAAAGCATTGGAAGTTGGTTACCGTCATATCGATACCGCGCAAGGTTACAAAAATGAAGACAGTGTTGGACAAGCAATTAAAGAAAGTGGCATTCCTAGAGAAGAAATCTTTTTGACAACAAAATTATGGAATGAAAATCACTCTTACGACTTGGTCCTTTCTTCCTTTGAAGAATCGTTGAAGAAATTACAAACCGACTATATCGATCTTTTCTTGATTCATTGGCCAAATCCAGTGAAATTCCGTGACAATTGGCAGTCAGCAAATGCAGAGACATGGCGCGCGATGGAAGAGCTTTATCAAGCTGGGAAGATCAAAGCCATCGGCGTCAGCAATTTCTTGCCTCATCATTTCGAAGAACTGAAAAAAACAGCCACTATTTTCCCAATGGTCAACCAGATTTTCTTAGCGCCTGGTGAATTACAAAAAGAAGTAGTGTCTTATTGCCAAGAGCACAATGTCTTATTGGAAGCTTACAGTCCTTTAGGCACAGGAAAGATCTTTGACGTTCCTGAAATGCAGGAACTCTCTGACAAGTACGGCAAAACGATTGCTCAAATCGCGATTCGCTGGTCTTTACAACATGGTTTCTTGCCGCTGCCTAAATCTGTTACACCAAGTCGTATCGAGGAAAACTTAGCAGTCTTTGATTTTGAGCTTTCTGATGAAGATATGCAGCGAATCGACCAACTAGATGGAGTCGTTGGGAAAGCAACTAATCCGGATACAACAGGATTCTAATGAGGGAAAACCCGATGGATTCTACACGTTTGGATCAACTGCCCACTGCCGTCAAGCGAGCCTTGCATCCTGATTTTGTATTTCTGATTTTTCCCGACTACGTTCAACATTTTCCCGCACGTCAATGGGATCAGTCAGACTATCAGCAAATGCTTGCTGAAAAAGCGAAGATGCCGCTAAGCTTTTTTCTATGGGAAAATTGCTTGGTCGCCTATGGTAAAAATGATTCGTTTATTTTGATGCCTAAATATCAGCAAATCGACGCTTTGAGCACTATGCGATGAACCTGGTATATCTTTAGAAGTAAGTTGTTGCCCTCAGAAACAGTCAAAGTCACCCCCTACTCATTGGGTATGATCTTGGCTGTTTCTTTTATTTCATTTAAAGAAAAGCCATTTTTTCTGATAATCAAAAGAAATTCCTCATTTTTTCATGAAAACCCCTGTTCATTTTCGTCATTATTCCTTATAATCGAGATTGATTGAGAGGAGAAGAATATGAAAAAGAAACAATTAGCCAAGTTAAAACAACAATTTCGGCCATCTTATGAAATGGCACGTCAACAATTATTTTCAGCGATCCAACACAAGACAGCTGCAAATTTTGGACTAGAGACCACCGTTTATATCAACCCTAAAAACCGTGAGGAAATGTTGATTGAACTGCAAACGGCAACGACCAAAGAACAAAAAATCGCAGTTCCTTTAGACGAGAATTTCAAAATCGTTGTGAAACGAATCCAAAAACAAGAAAAAGGTCTATTAGATCGTTTTAGTGATAATCTAGTGGAAGAAATCGCCGCTTATTGGTTACCAGCAACATCAGCTGTCAATCAACCAGAAGCCTCTGCTACCGAACCAGTCTCAGAATCTCAGACGGAAGCAGCGGAAACAACGGATGGTTTTGCCGCTTTTGAAGAAAAAATGACTGCATTTCCTAAATTCTCTGTTGAAAGAAATGCCGAGAATGTGCAGATTTTTGAAGATACAGCGAAAGAAAAACGCCTATTGGCAACTATATCAGCGACTGAAGTTGGCGAATTCACTGTTGAACCTGCCTTAGCTCGTAAGTACAAACTGAAGCTGGATGTGATTCCATTGATCGAAGAGTATGCGAATACCCCACTAACTGAACGTTAAGCTAAAGAGACGATGATAGAAAAAAACGAACAGCTCAACTGTTGGGGTTTGGCTGTTTCATTTGTTGGAATCCTTCTATCATCGTCTCTTTCTTTTAAAGACGTCTTTGCCCATTACCAAAAAGCCATCTGCTAAAGGGTATTGATCAAATTCCCTAGGACTAAACAACTCTACTCTGTATCAAGGAGGACCATGATGAACGATTCTAAATATCTCCTAAAACATAAAGTTCCTGAAGTAGCTGAATACCTAACTCTACGAAAAGCCTGCGGTCTTTCTCTTCGTGGAACAGCTGCGAGTAAGATTGGTTTAAGCAATAGTCTTTTTGCAGTGACTGTTCGAAGAACCAGCGATCAAACCTTAGTCGGCATGGGCCGATTGATTGGTGACAGAGGTACTGCCTATCAAATCCTAGACATCGCTGTCCTTCCTGAAGATCAAGGCAATGGATTGGCAAAATCAATCATGAGCGCCATAATGAACCATATACATAATGAAGTAGATCCCCAAGCTTACGTGAACCTGATTGCTGATTGTCCAGCTGAAAATCTTTATCAGCAGTTTGGCTTTGTGGAGACAGCCCCCAAAAGTATTGGGATGTACTTAAAAAGATGAGCTTTAGCAGCTTCTAGAAACACTCATCAATTTGTCTATGACAAAAAAACTTGTTTCAACAGTAGCATTTGCTACCGTTGAAACAAGTTTTTTATTGTTCCCGAATTTCTCCTAAAAACCGTAACGCTTGTTGTTGATTCATTGGAGGATTTTGCCGTAGTTTTTCAGCTACTTGCTCGATTTCCGCTTTCTCCGCTCCAACAGCGATCGCTAGTGAACGAGCTTGCATACTCATATGTCCCTTCTGAATCCCTTCTGAGACAAGCGCCCGCAAAGCTGCCAAGTTTTGGACAAGTCCCACACTTGCAGCTAGCGCAGCTAACTCTTGAGAAGAGTGAACATCACTGATTTCCAATGCTGCTTGTGCTTTTGGTAGGACCTTTGTGGCACCACCAACAGTAGCGATAGCTAACGGCAACGTGATTTCCCCTACTAATCGATCTGATTCGATGGTCCAATTAGTCAGTCCTTGATAGCTGCCAGTACGTGCTGCATAGCCGTGGCAGGCAGCAGAAACTGCCCGGGTATCATTTCCAGTGGCCAGCATCACTGCCTCCACCCCATTCATGATGCCTTTATTATGAGTGACTGCTCGATAAGGATCCGTTTTGGCAAACAAAGAAGCTTGAACAATTTTTTGTGCAACCGTGGCGCCACCTCTTTTGCTCAAAGCGGAAAACGGTACTTCACAAACAGCCGTGACTAATGACTCAGTAGCAAGATTGCTTAAAATACTAAATAAGATTTCTTCATTAGGAAACCATTCTCTGAAAAGTGCGGCAACGCCTTCTAAGATCGCATTGATGATATTGGCTCCCATCGCATCCTTGACATCCACGAAAAGATCCACCGATAAAAACGTCGACTGATCAGCAGATTCCTGCTGAGAATCTGCTGGAAAGTGCCGCAGAGCGATGCGCCGCAATCCTCCTTCTCGTTTGACGATCGAAGGATAGCTTTGTTCTGCCCGTTCAAAAATCAAAGCTTGGTTTTCCGCAATCCGTTGCTCGATCTCATTTGGATTCTTTGCAGAAAAAACAATCTGTCCCCGCAACAATCGTTCTTTGCTTTGCGTATGGATCTCACCAGCCATTTTGGCTCCATTACTCATTGCTGCAATCACAGAAGGTTCTTCTGTAGCCATTGGTACGACATATGCTTTGCCGTCCACCTTCAGATTCATGCCTACACCCATTGGCAGCTCGATCTCACTGATTTGGTTCTCAATCAAATGGTTCGCCGTGTCTTCCGCTAACATCATTTGTGACAGTTGTTGTTTTGTTTCACTAGAAATTTTTTGTTGATTCTCAAGCTCTTGTAACCGCTCAGCGGGGGACAACTCATAAAATTTCTTGTCCGTCGGCTTTGCTTTTTCAATTGTTGGCCGCTCCAACAACATAGCCAGCCCTAACCCGCCACCAACACATAAAGAAGCAATCCCATAACGGGCTTGGATCTCTTGCATTTGGTAGACCAAAGAAGTTGCTAAGCGGGCTCCTGTGGCACCAATCGCATGTCCAAGAGAAATTCCGCCACCATAGCGATTGACTTTTGCTGGATCCAATCCCAATTCAGACTCCACCACGATCGAAGATGCAGCAAATGCTTCGTTGATCTCAAACACACCGATGTCTTCTAATGAAACTTTTTGATTTTGAAGAAGTGTTTGAATTGCCTTGATAGGCGAGATCCCCATGATTTCAGGATCAATCCCTACTTCAACGATCTCTTTGATCGTCGCTAAATACGGAATATCATTTGTTTCACAGTAGGTTTTTGATGCTAACAACACCAATGCTGCACCATCATTGATCGTAGAAGCATTTCCAGCAGTTACGGTACCGTCAGTTTTAAAAACTGGTTTTAAAGAAGCCAGTTTTTCCATTGTGGTCTGACTGCGGATCCCTTCATCTGCGGTGATCGTTTTTGTTTCGCCAGCCAGCGGAACGATCTCTTTCGCAAATTTATTCTCTGCTTGCGCTTTAGCAGCTTTCATTTGTGACTGATAGGCAAACTGGTCCTGAGCCTCTCGTGAGATGTCATAGCGTTGCGCCACATTTTCAGCTGTCAAGCCCATTGGCTTACTACTAAAAGCATCTGTTAAGCCATCTAATGTCATACTTGAGACTGGGACACTGTAAGTATCTTCTGCTTTATTGTAATGACTGAGGGACGGAGCATTCGTCATGCTTTCGATCCCCCCGGCTAAAACAACTTGCGCTTTGCCCAACTGGATTTGCTCCATTCCCATTAAAATGGCTTTCAATCCAGAACCACAAACTTCATTGATCGTTGATGCCGGGATGTCCACTGAGAGACCACTTTGTAGGGCCACTTGTCGGGCAGGGTTTTGGCCATTACCTGCTTGTAGGACATTGCCGATGATCACTTGCGCGATTTCTTCCTTGATCTTTTGATTTCGTTCAAACATATCTTTCGCTACAGCAGTACCTAATGCAACTGCTGAAAATTTCTTTAATGACCCATGGTATTTACCGATGGGAGTTCTTCGTGCATCGATAATAACAACTTCTTCCACCATGCCACCTCCAACAGAAATATATCATTATTTCCACAAAAAAAGAATACCCCACGAGTTTGCATTCTGTTCCAATCAGCCATTCTTAAATAAAGTTTAAATTCTAATAGAATTTTTTTCATTTTTAAACAAAAATATGATACCGTATAAACGATAGGTATAACATAAGTTAAACCCAAAGGAGCGTCATAATGAACGTTGGTATTGATAAAATAAATTTTTTTGTTCCGCCTTACTATTTAGACATGGTTGATCTCGCTCACGCTCGTGAGGTAGATCCTAATAAATTTACCATTGGTATCGGTCAAGACCAAATGGCAGTCAGCAAAAAAACACACGATATCGTTACATTTGCGGCTAGTGCAGCAAAAGAAATCTTAGAACCTGAAGATTTGCAGGCAATCGACATGGTGATTGTCGGTACAGAATCTGGAATCGATGAGTCGAAAGCCTCTGCTGTAGTCTTACACAGATTGCTTGGCGTCCAACCTTTCGCCCGCTCTTTCGAAATCAAAGAGGCTTGTTACGGAGCAACCGCAGGGATTCAATTTGCGAAAACCCATATTCAAGCCAATCCAGAAAGCAAGGTTCTAGTCATTGCGTCCGATATTGCTCGTTATGGTTTACGTTCCGGTGGTGAACCAACACAAGGAGCAGGTGCTGTTGCCATGTTGCTTACAGCTAACCCACGAATTCTAACTTTTGAAAATGACAATTTGATGTTGACTCAAGATATTTATGATTTTTGGCGTCCTCTCGGCCACGCTTATCCAATGGTCGATGGGCATCTATCTAACCAAGTTTACATCGATTCTTTCAAAAAAGTGTGGCAAGCTCATTGTGAACGCAATCAAGCCAGCATCAGCGATTATGCTGCAATCAGCTTCCATATTCCTTATACAAAAATGGGGAAAAAAGCATTGTTAGCAGTCTTTGCCGATGAAGTAGAAACGGAGCAGGAACGAGTGATGGCTCGCTATGAAGAATCCATCGTCTATAGTCGCAGAATCGGCAATCTCTATACCGGCTCTCTGTATTTGGGACTGATTTCGTTATTAGAAAATTCGTCTCATTTAAGCGCAGGAGATCGCATTGGTCTTTTTAGTTATGGTTCTGGGGCTGTTTCTGAATTTTTCAGTGGTCGTTTGGTAGCTGGTTATGAAAATCAATTAAACAAAGAAGCCCACACTCAGCTATTGGATCAGCGACAAAAATTAAGTATTGAGGAATATGAAGCCATCTTTACTGATTCATTGGAAATCGATCAAGATGCCGCTTTTTCTGATGATCTTCCTTATAGTATTCGAGAAATTAAAAATACGATCCGTTATTATAAAGAAAGCTAAACCTATTTAATCAAAGCAGCTTAGTTAATCTGGCTGCTTTTTTATTTTATTTTACTATTTGCATACATCTCTTTATCTGTTATAAAAAAAATTTTCAGAATATTGCGTTTTTCAATTGACAGATGGCAGAACTTTCGTCTATACTGAAAACAA
This sequence comes from Enterococcus sp. ARL09-542, assembly GCF_005234805.1. Lineage (NCBI taxonomy): Bacteria > Bacillati > Bacillota > Bacilli > Lactobacillales > Enterococcaceae > Enterococcus > Enterococcus sp. ARL09-542. Next base: position 25,651 of record NZ_QPQX01000006.1, on the reverse strand, counting down.
TTCAAGTTTGGAGGAAGAATCATGAAATTATTGCTATCCCCACAACTGAATATTGCTTACTTTAGCTATTTTAGATAGTTTGTATTCATAACATTGTGGATACAAACCTCACAACACTTTGTTTGTATCTATAATGGCTAGAGCAGTTTAACGTGAACAGCAGCCATGTAGAGAATCTTCTAAATGGCCGCACTGAATTTCTGAATTTTGGTAAGTTCAAATCCATTTAGACGATTGTCTGAATGGATTTTTTTGTTCCGTTGGGTTTAAATCAAGACTTTTTAGGAGGAATATTTGATGAAAATGAAAAAATGGATCACAACTGGCCTATTGGCAACTACCTTAGGACTTGGACTTGCGGCATGCGGGAATACCAACAATGCCACTGAAGATGGCAAAAAAACGGTTGGTATCTTGCAGCTGGTGGAACATGGTTCGTTAGATGCTGCCTATGAAGGATTCAAAGAAGGTTTGGCGGAAGGCGGCTATAAAGAAGGCGAAAACCTTACTTTAGAATACCAAAATGCCCAAAACAGCCAAGACAATCTGAAGAGTATGAGCGAAAAACTTGTAAAAAATTCTCCTGATCTTCTCTTAGGGATCGCGACACCAGCTGCTGTCTCATTGGCGAATGAAACAACAGATATTCCGATCGTTGTAACTGCAGTCACTGATTTAGTTGAAGCAAAATTAGCGGAGTCCAATGAAGCTCCTGGACGCAATATCACTGGTACATCTGACATGGTCCCTATCGATAAACAGATTCAATTGTTATTGAGTATCGTCCCTGACGCTAAAACAATCGGTATTATGTATAATGCTGGAGAAGCAAATTCAAAAATCCAAGCAGATTTGGCAGAAAAAGCATTGAAAGATGCAGGTGTAGACGTCAAAGTCTTGACAGCAAACACGACAAATGATGTCCAACAAGTAACTACTAGTTTAGCTAAAGATGTGGATGGTATCTACGTGCCAACAGATAATACCTTTGCTTCTGCTGCGGCAGTCGTTGGTGAAGTAGCCAAAGAAACCAAAACACCGATCGTTGCTGGTTCTGTCGAGCAAGTGGAAGATGGCGCTTTAGCTACATTCGGGATCGATTACAAGTCACTAGGCAAACAAACGGGTGAATTGGCTGCAAAAATTCTTGATGGAGATGAAAAGCCCGCTACAACACCTGTAGAAACAGCGAATAAACTAGAGCTAGTTGTGAACCAGAAAATGGCAACTGCATTAGGAATTGATCCAGAAAGCATCGTGGCTCCTGAGTAATTTTGCTACTATCTACTCTCTACTATAATTTTGCTGCTATATGATGAAATGATGAAAACTAACTTGAAACTAAAAACCTAAAAATGATTTGAGGAAACCTTATGAATTTAATCAATACATTTTTCATACTTATTCAATCAGCTGCCTCTCAAGGTATGTTGTGGGCATTATTAGCGATCGGGGTTTATTTGACCTTCCGAATCTTAGATATTGCCGATTTGACAGCTGAGGGAAGCTTTCCATTAGGAGCCGGCATTGCTGCTGTCAGCATCACCAATGGCCTTTCCCCTTTTACGGCAAGTCTGTTGGGCTTTTGCGGCGGTTTAGCTGCCGGATTTGTCTCAGGGATCTTGCATACCAAATTTAAAATTCCCGCATTATTAGCGGGAATCATTACCATGACTGGATTGTATTCTATTACAAATCGGATCATGGGGGCACCCAATATTGCCTTGTTAGGGGAAGATACTGTTTTTACTTGGTTTCAAACACTAGGCTTAACGAAAAATACCGCAGTCATTTGTACAGGCCTCCTGTTTGCTGCTGTCGTGATTTTGTTGCTGTTTCTCTTCTTCCGCACAGAGATTGGACTAGCAGTGCGAGCAACGGGAGACAATCTCGCGATGAGTGAAGCCAACGGAATTAATACGGACAATATGAAACTAATTGGCTATATGATTTCCAATGGCTGTATTGCTCTTTCTGGTTCCCTCTTAGCTCAAAACAATGGTTTTGCTGATCTTAACTCAGGTGTAGGAACGATCGTGATCGGATTAGCATCGATCATTATCGCGGAAGTCCTTTTCAGCAATAAATCTTTGTGGGTTCGTTTGATCACGATTGTGATTGGTGCGATTTTGTATCGTCTAATCCTGGCCATCGTCTTTGAATTCAACGTGGAAGCTTCAGATTCAAAACTTGCCTCTGCCATCGTTTTGGTTATCTGTCTTTCATTGCCGCAAATTCGAACGAAACTTGGATTGCAAAAATTTCTTCCGAAAACCAAAGGAGGTCAATCATGACGACACCTGTTTTAACGATCAGTGATTTACACCAAACATTTGAAAAAGGAACCATCAACGAAAATCATGTCCTTCGCGGGATCGATCTCACTATGAACAGCGGTGATTTCATTACGATTATCGGTGGAAACGGTGCAGGAAAATCAACATTACTCAATAGTATTGCTGGAACGATCCCAACAGAACAAGGTAAGATCGTCTTAGGTGACAAAGAAATCACACGTCATTCAGTCACACGACGCTCCAAAGAAATCAGTCGTGTCTTCCAAGACCCGCGGATGGGGACAGCCGTTCGTTTGACAGTCGAAGAAAACTTAGCCCTTGCTTATAAAAGAGGCCAGGTTCGCGGGTTTTCCTCCGGTGTCAAAGGAAAGCATCGGGCCTTCTTCAAAGAAAAGTTAGCTCGCTTGAATCTTGGTCTTGAAAATCGACTGACGACTGAGATTGGGCTGCTTTCCGGAGGACAGCGGCAAGCGATCACACTATTGATGGCGACCTTGCAACAGCCTAAACTGATCCTGCTAGACGAACATACTGCAGCTTTAGATCCGAAAACCTCCATGACTGTGATGGCACTGACTGATCAGTTGATTCAAGAACAGCAGTTGACGGCATTTATGGTCACTCATGATATGGAAGATGCCATCCGTTACGGCAATCGCTTGATCATGCTCCATCAAGGCAAAATCGTTGTCGATATCGCAGGTGAGGAAAAACAATCCTTAACGGTACCGGATTTGATGGCACTCTTCCATCAAAATAGTGGGACTGAGCTAAAAGATGATCAGCTACTGTTGCACACTTAACTGTATCTTCTTTAGCTATAGCTGCCTCAATTGGGCACATCACACTACGCCAAAGAACTAACGTATGAATACAGAGGAACCAAGTTGAAAATAGTTCAGCTCGGTTCCTTTTTTGTACGCTTTCCTGCATGCGTGAGCTCTTCCTTCAACGCACTTCTGTACCAAGAGTTGTTGTCCATTTGATCACTAACAATAGCTTCCCCTGCTTTCTTCAAGCCCTTTGTCATAAAATCGTTAGATTTTCATCATAAAAATACGAGAAAGACAACAGGAAGACCGCAAATTTTCTTTTCTTTTCCTAGGTACACTGAATGTAACCTTAAAAGAAAAAAGGAAAGGAAGAAAATGATGAAAAAAATTGCCGTTTTATTTGGAGGGAATTCTCCAGAATACTCAGTGTCACTAGCCTCAGCAGCAAGTGTGATCCAAGCTATTGACCCGCTGAAATATGAAGTAATGACCATTGGCATCGCACCAACAATGGATTGGTATTGGTATCAAGGAAACCTCGCGAATGTTCGCAATGATACTTGGCTAGAAGATCACAAAAACTGTCACCAGCTGACTTTTTCTAGCCAAGGATTTATATTAGGAGAAAAACGAATCGTCCCTGATGTCCTCTTTCCAGTCTTGCATGGGAAGTATGGCGAGGATGGCTGTATCCAAGGACTGCTTGAACTAATGAACCTGCCTTATGTTGGTTGCCATGTCGCTGCCTCCGCATTATGTATGAACAAATGGCTCTTGCATCAACTTGCTGATACCATGGGAATCGCTAGTGCTCCCACTTTGCTTTTATCCCGCTATGAAAACGATCCTGCCACAATCGATCGTTTTATTCAAGACCATGGATTCCCGATCTTTATCAAGCCGAATGAAGCCGGTTCTTCAAAAGGGATCACAAAAGTAACTGACAAAACAGCGCTCCAATCTGCATTAACGACTGCTTTTGCTTACGGTTCTACTGTGTTGATCCAAAAGGCGATAGCGGGTATTGAAATTGGCTGCGGCATCTTAGGAAATGAGCAATTGACGATTGGTGCTTGTGATGCGATTTCTCTTGTCGACGGTTTTTTTGATTTTGAAGAGAAATACCAATTAATCAGCGCCACGATCACTGTCCCAGCACCATTGCCTCTCGCGCTTGAATCACAGATCAAGGAGCAGGCACAGCTGCTTTATCGAAACTTGGGATTGACGGGTCTGGCTCGAATCGATTTTTTCGTCACCAATCAAGGAGCGATTTATTTAAACGAAATCAACACCATGCCGGGATTTACTGGGCACTCCCGCTACCCAGCTATGATGGCGGAAGTCGGGTTATCCTACGAAATATTAGTAGAGCAATTGATTGCACTGGCAGAGGAGGACAAACGATGAACACATTACAATTGATCAATAAAAACCATCCATTGAAAAAAAATCAAGAGCCCCCGCACTTAGTGCTAGCTCCTTTTAGCGATCACGATGTTTACCTGCAGCCAGAAGTGGCAAAACAATGGGAACGACTCGTACGAGCAACCGGACTAGAAAAGGACATTCGTCTGGTAGATGGGTATCGTACGGAAAAAGAACAGCGACGCTTGTGGGAGTATTCTCTAAAAGAAAACGGGTTAGCTTATACCAAACAATTCGTTGCTTTGCCAGGTTGCAGTGAACATCAAATCGGTCTGGCCATTGATGTAGGACTAAAGAAACAAGAAGATGATGATCTTATCTGCCCTCATTTTCGAGATAGTGCTGCTGCTGATTTATTTATGCAGCAGATGATGAATTATGGCTTTATTCTACGCTATCCGGAAGATAAACAAGAGATCACCGGTATCAGTTATGAACCTTGGCATTTTCGTTATGTCGGGCTTCCCCATAGCCAAGTCATCACTGCCCAAAAATGGACTCTGGAAGAATACCATGATTACTTGGCTCAGACAGTGAGGCAGTTCGCATGAAAAATAAAGGAATCGATCAATTTCGTGTGATTGCAGCCATGATGGTGGTTGCGATCCATTGTCTTCCCCTTCACTATTTATGGCCAGAAGGCGATATCCTAATCACATTGACGATTTTTCGAGTAGCTGTTCCTTTCTTTTTTATGATCAGTGGTTACTATGTGTTTGCAGAACTTGCTGTGGCCAATAGTTATCCTTCGCGACAACGAGTATTCAACTTTATCAAAAAACAGCTAAAAGTCTATCTATTAGCCACACTAATGTTTTTACCATTAGCACTCTATAGTCAAACGATCGGCTTCGATCTACCAGTTGGAACATTAGTACAAGCACTTTTGGTCAATGGCATTCTTTATCATCTTTGGTACTTTCCGGCTTTGATTACTGGGAGCCTGCTCCTAACAAGTTTGCTGATACATGTCTCCTTCAAAAAAGTGTTCTGGCTTGCGGCTGGATTGTACCTGATTGGATTAGGTGGTGATAGTTGGTTTGGACTGATCCAACAGACACCAATCGAACCATTCTATACTGCTGTGTTCCACCTATTAGATGGTACCCGCAACGGTATTTTCTTTACACCATTGTTTTTGTGCTTAGGTATGCTGGTCAGAAAACAATCAGAGAAAAGAAGTTTATCCAAAACAGCTCTCTTCTTTTTGATCAGTCTTATCGGATTGCTTATTGAGAGTGCGTACTTGCATGGGTTTTCTATACCTAAACATGACAGTATGTATCTCTTCTTGCCTGTTGTACTCTTTTTCTTATTTCCGCTGATCTTGCGCTGGCATCCCCACAGGACTTGGAAGCATCCAGGACAGCTATCTTTGTGGCTTTACCTTTTACATCCTTATACAATTGCCGGCACACACTTTTTGAGCCAAAAAATCAGCATTCTGCAAAACAATCTAATCAACTATTTGGTTGTTTTGATCTTGACGATTGGATTCATTTGCCTCTTTTTAAGACAAAAACACTCATGGTTTAGACACAAACAAACAACGCCCGTTAAAAGGGCCGTAAAAGAATTCTCAAAGACAGCCCTTTTGCATAATCTACAGGAGATCCAGCGGATCATCTCACCGAAAACAAAAGTGATGGCAGTCGTTAAAGCCGATGCCTACGGCTGTGGTGCCAAGGAAGTTGCTCCTGTTTTAGAACAAGCCGGAATTGATTTTTTTGCGGTGGCTACGATTGATGAAGGTATTCGATTGCGGAAAAATGCTGTCAAAAGCCCCATCTTGGTCTTGGGATATACCTCTCCAAAACGCATAAAAGAACTTCGTCGCTACTCATTGACCCAATCGATCATCAGCGAAGGTCATGCTGTAGCATTGTCACAAAGAAAAGTAGCGATTGACTGTCATTTAGCCATCGATACTGGGATGCATCGGTTAGGTGTAACACCGACTATCGATTCGATTCTTTCGATTTTCGATTTGCCCTTCTTGACGATCAGTGGTGTTTATTCTCATCTTGGTTCGGCAGATCGCTTAAATCCTGATAGTATGATTCGCACTCAGAAGCAGATTGCCTGCTTCGATCAGATTCTCCTAGAGTTGGATCAGAGACAGATTTCTTATGGTATCACACACTTACAAAGCAGTTATGGTATTTTGAATTATCCAGACTTAAACTATGATTATGTGCGTCCGGGGATTTTATTGACAGGATCCCTCAGTGATACGAACGAGCCTACAAAACAACGAGTAAGCTTACAGCCTATTCTGACCCTCAAAGCACAGTTGATCACTAAGCGAGTCGTTGCCAAAGGGGAAGCGATCGGTTATGGGCAAACCGCCGTCGCGAATCAAGAAACAACTGTTGGTGTTGTGAGCATCGGCTATTGTGACGGACTGCCCCGTTCTCTATCAAATCAAGAGTTTTGTCTTTCCTATCGCGGTCAGTCCTTGCCGCAGATCGGCTTGATCTGCATGGACATGCTTTTGATAGACTTGAGCCATTGTCCTACGATCCCAATTGAAAGTGAAATTGAAATTCTGACAGATTGGAGCGATACTGCCGAGCAAGTACAAACTATAACCAATGAGTTGATTTGTCGGATCGGTCCACGAGTCAGTGCTAGGATCAAATAGAAAACGATGCATAAGTTTACCAGGTAAGGTATGATGGGGGTATGGAAATGTGAGAATCCGAAACTATGTTTAGGTGGAGTGAGAGAGTATGTCAGAAAAAATAGTCGTTGTTGATGATGAAAAAGAAATTGCGGACTTAGTCACGACCTTTTTGCAAAACGAAGGATTTAGTGTGCAGCCGTTTTATGATGGTACTAGTGCCATCGCCTATATTGAAAAAGAAGCCATTGATTTGGCCGTTTTAGATGTCATGTTGCCGGACATTGATGGTTTTCAACTGTTACAGCAGATCCGCAAGACCCATTTTTTCCCAGTGTTGATGCTGACTGCCAAGGGAGAGGATCTAGACAAAATCACTGGATTGAGTTTGGGAGCGGATGACTATGTCACCAAACCTTTTAATCCTTTAGAAGTTGTGGCTCGGGTAAAAACCCAATTGCGGCGCTACCAGCGATACAATCATTCCACTGCTTCTCCAACAGTAGAAGAATATGAAAAAGACGGCTTGATACTCAAAATCAACAGTCATCAATGCATTCTCTACGGCAAAGAAGTTTTCCTGACTCCCATTGAGTTCAAAATATTGCTTTATTTATTTGAGCACCAAGGATCCGTCGTCTCTTCCGAAACACTTTTCGAAGCGGTTTGGAAAGAAAAATATTTAGATAACAATAATACTGTCATGGCACACATTGCTCGTTTAAGAGAAAAATTGCATGAAGAACCTCGTAAACCTAAATTAATCAAAACCGTATGGGGGGTCGGCTATATCATTGAAAAATAGAAATCCTTTGATCCGAAAGCTCTTGACCCAATACTTCGTCACCACTGGAATCTTGCTGGCATTCCTTGTAATGATTCCATTAGTCATTCGCTTTATTGCCGGAACCCGGACTTGGTATGGAACGGAACCTATCTACTATATCTTACGTTTTTTTGCGGATCGCTGGTTGTTTTGTGTTGCGATTGGCGCTTTACTGATATGGTTTGGTACCACCATTTACTATATGACCAAAGCCATCGGTTATTTGAATGAAACGATCCAAGCCACGACTCAACTGATAGAAGAACCATCCAAACGCATCACTTTATCGAGCCATCTGATTGATGTTCAAGAGGAAATGAATCAACTGCGGGAGAAAAGTCTGCAAGATCAACGTGCCGCTAAAGAAGCAGAACAGCGGAAAAATGATTTGATCGTTTATCTCGCCCACGATTTGCGGACGCCTCTGACAAGTGTCATAGGTTATCTGACTCTTCTAAAAGAAGAACCACAATTATCCAATGCGATGCGGAATCGTTACACGGAGATTGCTTTACAAAAAGCCCAACGGCTGGAACTATTGATCAGTGAATTCTTCGAGATCACACGCTTCAATTTGACCACGATCGTTTTGCAGACAGAAACGACTGATTTAAGTTTAATGCTTGAACAGCTGACCTTTGAGTTTTTACCTCTCTTGGAAGAAAAGAATCTAAATTGGCAACTCAACTTACAAAAAAATGTTCTTGCAACAGTAGACACCGAAAAAATAGCTCGTGTCTTTGATAATCTCATTCGCAATGCCATCAACTACAGCTATCCAGATTCGCCTTTACTTCTTGAATTGGTCGAATCAGACAGTATTCACATTCGTCTGACGAATCGTGGAAAAACAATTCCAGAAGAGATGATCGGACGTCTCTTTGAACCTTTCTATCGCATGGATTCTTCCCGAGCTACAGCCACAGGCGGAACTGGTCTTGGTCTTCCGATTGCAAAAGAGATTCTGTTAGCATCTGGCGGGGATATCTCGGCAGAAAGCAAAGACGAAACCATCATTTTCAACGTTCGCTTGCCAAAACCTGCCAACAACTGACGTCTCTTGATTTAAAAAATCTCTAGTATCAACTTTCATATAAAAAACTGTGATATCACTCTTTCAACAAACGAAATATCCGAAAAGCATACTTCTGCGGGCTATAGGTCCAAAGGAAAAATGTATCAGAGATACCATTATCCAGTGATTATGCTTCGAAGAACTTAGTGTAGCTGAACCTTTTGTCACAGTTTTTTAATGGAGCCTTCAATCAATCGCTGACATCCTGACTATTTGTACCAGCTTTCAAGTGATAGTTCAACAATTGTCTCACATAATTCTGAAAAAGAAATTCCTATGGCTTCAGCTTCTTGTGGTAATAAACTGGTTGGCGTCATCCCCGGTAAACTATTGGCTTCAATACAGTAAATATCAAGCTCTTTGGTAACGATATAATCTACTCTGGAATAAATTGATAAGCCCAAAACTTTGTTCACTAATACGGTCATTTCACTCAATCGCGTCGCCAAATCACTCGAAATGTCAGCTGGCGTTATTTCTTCTGTTGCTCCTTTTTGATATTTATTTTCATAATTATAAAATCCTTGTTGGGGAATTATTTCGATCGCTGGCAGAACATTATCGCCAAGTACGCCTACAGAGAATTCTCTCCCTTCTATCTTCTGCTCAATCATCACTTTACTGTTGTATTTTTCAGCTTTTTTTAAGGCCTTAAAAAATTGTTCTTTATTTTCAACGATTTCAACTCCGATGCTTGACCCATTATCGATTGGCTTAACAACACAAGGTGTAGAATAATACACTTCTTGTCCTTGCTCCCAGATTTGCCACTTTGGCGTGGGGATGTCATTCAGTTTCATTAGTTGTTTAGCTATATCTTTATCCATTGCCAATAAACTGCCTTTGTAATGAGAACCAGAGTAGCGAATACCATAAATATCAAAGAAAGCCTGTAGTTTTCCGTTCTCTCCAATACCCCCATGCAATGCGATAAAACAAGAATCAGCATTCAGACAGAGTTCTACTACGTTCTTTCCAATCAAATTTTTCTGGTTGCTATTCTTTTGGATAAGTTTCTCAATATCTGGTTCATTCTTATCCACAAAATAATCATAAGGATTCTCTTCTTATTTTTGAATCGAGTAAGCGGATTCAAATGTCTTCTCGTTATTTCCTTGATATAAATCCAACAATAATGCTCGGTGACCTCTTTCCTCAAGAGCCATGGCGATTTGGCCTCCGGAAGACAATGATACATCTCTTTCATGACTGAGACCGCCTGCTAATACCACAATATTCATGATACCTATCCCTTCTTTTACTTTTTGTTTTGGTTTAGAAATAGCTAGCATTCATTTTATCATGAAGAAAAATTTCTCGCTATTCTTTCCATAGCAACCTATTCTGTTCGAAATAAGCCTCCTCTTTCACATTGCAGAAATCATTAGCTATTCGCTTTACAAACGAATAACACAAACACGGCAGCTATTTTCAGATTTATACTGAAAATAGCTGCCGTAAGCTTATGTTATTCCCAAAGAAAAAACAAACCAGTTTTACTGACTTCTCAACTAAAAAATCTTACTGTTTATGACAGAAAATAGTTGAAAAAAGGGTGAATTCTCATTGTGTCTAGCGCGTTTCATTTTCGGCAATGATATCCGTCACTTTCATCAAGCGTGTCAATGTTGCTCGTTCATCCTCTGCTAAGTTGCTCTCAATGTATTGGATGGTTTCTGTCAACTTCGGAATTGTCATGTATTCTAGTGCATTGACTCGCCGACGAGTCCGTTCGATTTCATTTGCCATCAGCTGACAAGTTTTTTCAATTTCAGCTAATTGCAGCATGACTGGCAAAATCTGATCCAGATGGGACAGAGAAAGATCCAACTCACTTGTCGTACTAACAAAACCATATGAAAAATCATCATCCGAACTTTCTTCTTCATAAACAGGATTGAGTACCGGTACCTCCATGTTCATCACCGTGCGGCTTTGAACATCTAACGTCACTTTGTTCAAAGGAATCATAAAAGCTTCTTGCAAGATCACATCAGGAATACTACTAGATGCCAAAACATACTCTTCCATTCCAGCTTGTAACGCTGATTCCATTTGTTGGCGCAATTTTTGATTTTTTTTGACTAACTGAATGAATTGGCGAACCAACTCATCTCGTTTATCTTTCAATAACTTATGCCCCCGAGTTGCCGTCGTCAAGCGTTTGCGAAGCCGACTCAATTCCATCCGAGTCGGATTGACATTCATTATTGCCATGAAGGATTCACATCCTCCCCAGTAGGAAGATAGGCTTCAATAAATTCTTCTTTGATTCGGCTCAATTCTTGCTTCGGTAATGTAGCGAGCAATTTCCAGCCAATGTCCAATGTTTCTTCAATCGTTCGGTTGGTATCAAATCCCTGATTTACGTATTCTTTTTCAAAAAGATCCGCAAAACGAGCAAATTTCTTATCAATATCTGAAAGTGCGGATTCCCCTAATACGATCGACAGTTCTTTGGCAGCCTTCCCATCAGAATATGCCGCGTAGATTTGGTTCATCGTCGCCGCATGATCCCGCCGAGTCTTGCCTTCTCCGGTTCCTTTATCTTTCAGTCGGGACAAACTAGGTAGAATATCCACTGGCGGATTGATGTTTCTCTTGTAAAGATCACGGGAAAGGATAATCTGTCCCTCCGTGATATAGCCGGTTAGATCGGGTATTGGGTGGGTCTTATCTCCATCCGGCATCGTCAAGATCGGAATTTGAGTGACGGATCCTTCTTTATCCATCAAACGTCCTGCCCGTTCATAAAGAGTCGCTAAGTTGGTGTACAAATAACCAGGGTAACCGCGTCTGCCAGGAACTTCTCGGCGAGCAGCTGAAATTTCCCGCAGCGCTTCACAATAGTTTGTCATGTCGGTCATGATAACTAATACATGCATTCCTTTTTCAAAAGCTAAGTACTCGGCTGCTGTTAATGCCATTTTCGGTGTAGCAATCCGCTCAATGGCTGGATCATTGGCTAAGTTCATGAACAATACCGAGCGATCCAATGCACCGGTTTTGCGAAACTCTTCTACAAAGAATTCAGCTTCTTCGAAAGGAATGCCGATCGCCGCAAAAACGATGGCAAAGTTACCTTCTTGACTTGGCACAGTCGCTTGACGGGCGATCTGTGCTGCAATTTCCTTATGAGGCAATCCTGACGCAGAAAAGATCGGCAGTTTTTGACCACGGACCAACGTATTCAAGTGATCGATCGTTGAGATCCCCGTTTGAATGAACTCATCTGGAAAATCTCTGGCCATTGGATTGATGGCTTCACCATTGACGTCAATTCGTTTTTCTGGAATGATCTGCGGTCCATCATCTTTAGGCTTACCTAGTCCATCAAAGACACGCCCCATCATGTCTGGCGATACACCAAGCGTTAAACCCGTTCCTAAAAAGCGGGCTTTACTCTCTTCTGCACTCAGGTTACTAGTGCCTTCAAAAATCTGTACAACGGCATAATCATCGCTGACTTCTAAAACCTGCCCTTGACGAACCTCGCCACTGTCCATTCGCACTTGGACAAGTTCGTCAAATTTGACGCTTTTGACATTTTCTACCACCATCAAAGGACCAGCGATTTCCGAGACTGTTCGATATTCTTTTAGCATTAATGAATTCCTCCAGTCTCTACGATTTTTTGTAATAATGCTTTCGTGTCCTGTTTGATTGCATCTAAACGTGTTAGTTCTTCTTCAGGAATATATTTACTGCGGGCAATCCGTTCTCGCAGATCGATGGTACCTTTGGTTATGTCATCCAGATACGCCCCTAGCTGCAAGGCCCGTTTTGCTTGTTCATCAAAATATAAAATATTTTCTAGCATTTTAAATTGCTTATTTCTTGACGTATAGGTGTCCACGTCATCAAAAGCATTCTGCTGCAGATAATCTTGACGTAAAGAACGAGCCGTCATCATCGTCAAACGATCTTTCTGTGAGAGAGAATCCATTCCCACTAGCTGAACGATCTCTTCTAAGCGGCTTTCTTCTTGCAAGATCGCCATTGCTTCATTGACCATCTCCGACCAGCGAGGTCCCATCAACTGATCTAAATAAGAATTGATTTGATCTTCATACAAAGAATAGGAGTTCAGCCAATTAATAGAAGGAAAATGCCGCTTTTGTGCCAACATACTGTCTAATGCCCAGAAAACTTTCACGATCCGCAACGTGTTTTGAGTAACTGGTTCTGAGATATCCCCTCCAGCTGGCGAAACAGCACCAATAGCTGTAATACTGCCCTCTCGAGGCTCCGATCCCAACGAACGGAACCGACCAGCACGCTCATAGTATTCCGCGATCCGGCTGCCTAAATAGGCTGGATATCCTTCATCTCCAGGAATTTCTTGTAAACGACCGCTCATTTCTCGTAATGCTTCGGCCCATCGTGAAGTCGAATCTGCCATGATCGCTACACTGTATCCCATATCCCGATAATATTCAGCAATAGTGATTCCTGTATAGATCGAAGCTTCACGAGCTGCAACTGGCATATTTGAAGTATTGGCAATCAAAACGGTTCGTTCCATGATCGATTCACCCGTGTGAGGATCGATCAATTCTGGAAATTCATTGATAACATCTTTCATTTCATTGCCGCGTTCGCCACAACCAACATACACAACGATGTCGACATCCGACCATTTCGCGATTTGATGCTGAACAACGGTTTTTCCTGCACCAAAAGGTCCCGGCACAGCTGCCGATCCACCTTTAGCTACCGGAAAGAAGGTATCGATCACCCGTTGACCAGTGACTAATGGTTCACCCGGATTTAACTTTGCTGCAGTCGGTCTAGGCTTACGGACAGGCCATTTTTGCATCATAGTCAAGCGTTGTTCGCCTTCTGCCGTTTCTAAAAGACAAATCGGTTCAGTAATAGCATAATTACCTACCATGATTTCCTTTACAGTGCCTTTCACACCTGGCGGAACCATCACTTTGTGTTCAATGGCTGTTGTTTCTTGAACAAGTCCTAGAATGTCTCCAGCTTGTACGTTGTCCCTTACTTTTACTTGCGGCATGAACGTCCATTTTTTTTGACGATTTAGCGGGTCAATGGTCACACCCCGTTCCAAAAAATCACTCTCTGTTTGATTCATAAAGGTATCTAATGGACGTTGAATACCATCAAACATTTCTGTCAACAAGCCAGGGGCTAATTCAACCGATAACGGAGCCCCTGTTGATTCAACGGGTTCGCCCGGTCCAATTCCTGCTGTTTCTTCATATACTTGGATCGACACGAGACCTTTCTTGATCTCGATGATTTCTCCAATCAAGCCTTTTTCACTGACTTTACAGATTTCATGGATCTTAGCTCCTGATAAACCTGAGGCCGTGACCAAGGGACCAGATACTTTTTCTATTGTGCCAAATGCCACATGCATTCCTCCTAGTTGCCGTACTTCTCTTTTAAGAATCTAATATATTCATTCCAACAGCTTTCTCGACATTCTGCTGGATCCGTGCCATTCCGATCCCTAGACTCCCTGTACTGCTGGGGATGGGGATGATGGCTGGCGTGGGTAGTTCTTCGTATTGTCGAATGATTGACTCCAACTGTTCAATCAATCGCTCGGTCAAGAAGATCACCCCATAGTCTTCTGCCATTTCCTGCAGCTGTTGTGCGGCTTCTTCAAGATCATCTACAGGATAGATATCGATTCCTAGACCTTTGAAGGGCAAAATTGAGTTTTTGCCACCCATCATTGCTATTTTTTTATTCATACGTATCACGCACCCGACTTCTTAATATCTCTTCCGGCACTTTATTGATTTTTCCAATCAAAATAATCCGTAAATTTTTACTTTCGATTTCTTTTGCATACAAGTAACCGATCATCGCAGCTGGACCGAATGGCACGATTTTTTGTTCTTTCAATTTTCCCATCAAAAAGTTATCTTTTCGCAGATCAAACGTATTAAGGGTCTTCTTCTCAAGCAGTTCTTCATAGCTGTGATTGATCAAATGTTTGTAAGGTGTATTTTGCAGATACTGGACAAAAGCTTCCAAAGACGTCGTGATTGCTTCCAACAGCTCTTTTGCAGGGAGAGTCCCATTATCTGCTAGAACAGCGCTGATAAAGCCTCGATGACGCTTCATGGCGTAACTACGTAGTGCTGTCGAAATATTAAAAATATCTACTTGCCGTTGAATGATTCCTTGTAAAAACGGATCATCATATCGCTTACCAATTGACCAAAGATGTTCCCAAAAATGATTGTCAAAAATGATATCTACGGATTGAATCTCATGATAATTTTCGATATAGGAAAATACTTCATCGATACAAGCAATCATTGGCTGCTCTGCGTGCGCACTTTTTCTTGTGTTGACCAAATCTTTCAATTCATTTAAAGGCATGGTTCCGATCGGTACCAAAAATTCAGAAAAGTCTTGTTTCATGAATTTAGCTTTTACTAACACCTTCAGATTTTGATAATCATAGCGAAGGGCAAAATAATCCACCACAGAACGATCAGGTGTTAGCTGATACAAGTTTTCATATACTCGTTTTAATTCTGCGGTCAATACTTGTTCAAAATCATGGACTCGATCTTCTTCATTGATAAAATCACCATAAACGGTTTCTCGCAAAAGAGCATAAACTTCTTCGGCACTGTTGGCAGAAAGCATACGTTCGTAACGGCTGCGACTGATCAATTCCGCTTCATAGGTTCGTATTCGTGTATTCAGCGTGTTGTATTTGATATCTTCCATTTTTACACCCGCTTACTGTTCAAAAATCAATTGCAGTAATGTATGACTCAACTCTTCTTTGCTGGCATCCAACAACGCATCAAACGTAAAGTTCAGCTCAATATCGCCTCGGCGCAGTAAAAATCCGCCTTTTCGCGGCAAAACTTGTTTTGCAACTGTTAGTCGACATTCAGGAATCGTTTGTTGAATCTCTTTCAATGAACCTTCTGTCAGCAGATGCGCACTTTTTTCTCCCAATACCAATTCAACTTCACCAAAAACCTGTGCTTCTTGTACTCCTTTTGTGACGAATGCTTGAAAATCAGCGGCTTCCATTTGGTTCAAGCGCTCAAGTGCCTCACTAAACAATTCTTCCAAAACGGATTGCTTCGCGGCAAGCACTTTATTGCGAGACTGAATGTGAATATCGGAAATCTGCAAATACATTTCTGCCCGTTTTTCTTTTTCAAATTGGGCCAAACGATCAGAAAGTTGTTCTTCTAGTTGAGAACGTTTGAGACGCTCCTGTTTTTCAATTTCTACTTGTGCATCATTAAGGACCAACTGATACTTCTTTTCAGCATCTGCTGTGATTTTTTCGGTTAATCGCGTAATATCAGACATCTTTCTCCCCCTCTTAATTTAAAACTAGCAAGAAGGAAATAACGAAACCTAAGATACAATACGTTTCCATCATCGCTACATAAATGATCCCTTTTGTTACGTGCTCCGGTTTCTTGGCTAAAATCTGCATAGCGGCACTTGCAGCACGTCCTTGCCATCTTCCGGCAACGATTGCTGTCAACGCAATAGGTAAAGAAGCGATAAATAGGTACATTCCTCTATCAAGGGAGATCGTTCCGCTCATTTGACCAAAAATCATGAATGATATAACGAAACCGTATAGTCCTTGGGTACTTGACAACAGTTCCAAGATCAAGGCCTGTCCAAATTTTTCTGGTTGCTCTGCAGTCAATCCTGCAGCGACTTCACTGGTCATACCGACCCCGATCGTTGAACCGATCCCACCACAAATTGTCGCTGTAGCTACACCTAATGCGGCAAAAACCAACCCACCATTTTCATAAAAGAAACTAATCCAATTTTCCATTCTTTTCCTCCTGCATTTTCTCTTCTGAGATAACTTCTACGTATTTTTCATCGGTTTTGAAAGGTACAAATGCTCGTCCCCCACCGGTGAAAAATTTTCCGAAATATTCTAAATACTGTAAACGAATACCATGAACATACGCACTTAAATAGCTTAAAAAGATATTTAATGCATGCAGCGCCACAAAAAGCAAAATACCGACTGTGAAACGCGCAGCTATTGGTAAATAACTGATGATCAAATTGAATGCGGATGCGATACTGCCTCCTGCGACTCCTAATGCCATGAGTCGTGTGAAGCTGATCATATCCCCTACGTAATTCGTAACATCCATTAATCCATATAGTCCTGAGCCGATTTTACCAGCTAGTGTTTTGCCTTCTAAACTACCGCCAAATACAACTGCCCCTAAGCTAGCGATAATCATGATAAAACCAATGGTTTGTAAAGGCGAATCAGGCAACAGCAACATTCCTGCTGCCAATAGAACAACACTGATCAAAAAGACCATCCAAGATCCAGCCTGAAAAACAGCCTGTAGCTTCTGATCTTTTCGTTTCCAAAGGACATAAAACTTCAAAGCTAATCCAAACATGATTTGGATATATCCGAAAATGATCGACAAGACCAAAATCTGATTGACATCTTCTTGGGCTGATAACAATTGGAATGACAATTCAAAGCCAAAGAAATTACCATAAATCAAGCCCCAAATAATCGTGGGAATCGAACAAAGCTGAAACAGCGTCAAATTTTGTTCCAATCCTTTACTTAAATGAAAGAATTTTTTGCCCAAGAATGTTGCCAAAAACAGTAATAATCCATAGCCAAAATCTGCAACCATCATTCCAAATGCAACCATATAAAATGGCGCCATAAACGGTGTAGGATCTAATTCATCATACTGGGGCAAACTATACATCCGCACTAACCCTTCAAAGGGTTGTATCCACCGCGAATTATTCAACAAAATCGGAACATCCTCGATTTCTTGTTCTTTCACTTGTTGGTATTCAAGATAAAAAGCATCTTTGCTGGCCTGTTGGATCCTTTTCTCCAGTTCTGCTGCTTGCTCAACAGGGATCCAGCCTGAAATAGCTACGGCATGAGCCGAACGAAGCAACTTTTCATTACTCTGAGCTCGTTTGATCGCGCCATCTAAATACTCTGCTACGAGACGCAATTGTCCCTGCTCTTCGCTCATTGCACGTAAGGAGTGTTTGATTGATTTTTCTTCCTCAATCAATGCGTGGGATTTTTCTTTTACATGTTGCAGGTCATCTTTTGGCAGACCTGAATAGGGATAGGTATACTGCTCGAATGCAGTCTTTTTTAAAAGGGAACTTACTTTATCTTTAACATCTTTATGGAAAAGAACGAATAAGTATGTAGTCGTTTGTGATTGATAAACTGTTTCAAAATAAACGAGTGGCAGTTTTTCGCAACCCTTTGTGAAAGCCGCAAATTCTGAATTTGGGAGCGAACCTAATAGGCCACCTGATTTTTTTAATTCATTCAAAATCTGAGGACGGTCTTCAAAGTATTTCCATCTATTCAGTTCTGCTTCTTGAGCCAAAAGCTCTCGTTTTTCTTGTTCGATCAATCGTAAACGTTTGTCTTGTTTTCGAAGTGTTTGACAAACTTCTTGCCAAGGATAAGTATGAGCGGCTTGCGCTAATTCGTGAAGTGTGTAGCGCTTGATTGGTTGCCGAAGTTTTTCCAGCATTCCTTTTTTTGGAACATATTCCTCTAATAATTGCAGGCCCCAATTTACTTGATCAAATTGGTTTTCTACTTCTTCAGTCTGTTTCTGTTCATCACGAACGGGTGTTAACACGCCTGTGGTTTCCTCTGACTCGTAATACATTTCAGAAGAAAGCAATTCGACACCTTGAAAGTCTTGTAACTGCTGTAAAACGGCATCTTTTTGTTCGTAAAAGGTTAACAGGCTGAATTTTTGCATTTTTGCAATCGCCATCTATGTCACAACCTTATTTATTATTATTGCCAATGCTTGTTCTCTCAACTCAGCTGAAATCGTGCGCAATGTCTCAACTTCCTCTTTTGTTTTTGTCACAAGGGGTTGTTTTGATTGCTCAAATTCCGTTGCAACTTTTTCTTCAATCATTCGTTGTGCTTCACGTTCTTTTTGTACCAATTCTTTCTGGAATGCTGAAATTCTTGTTTGACTTTCATGGATCAGTTGTTTTTTTTTAGCTTCCGCTTTCGTGTTTTTTTGTTCTGCAAAGTCTTCTGCTTCTTGCAGCAAACGAATGGCATCTACAGACATTCTCTCACCTACTTTCTACTTTTTTTCGCGAAAAAAAACCATTACGAATCAAGCGATCGCTGTTCGTATGGTGTTAAAATTTAATAAGTGTCATCTACTCACACTTACCCGCGTCACTAATATAACCGTAACATATATTTTGTAGTATAACAAGGTTTCATCTGTTTTTTTACAATCATTACATATAAAATTTAAATTTTTTGCACAATTTCACGAAAAGTAATCCCTTTCATTATAATGGAGGTTTTTTAATCAAATAAAAAAAAGATGAAAGAAAAATGACTTCCTCTCATCTTTTTTAAACGTCCTAATTTGTGATGCCACCTGTTTTTTGCTGATAAAAAAACACTTAAATCAGCTAGTCATTCTATCAATCAGCTGTACGAATAAACGGCATGCTCATGCAGCGGGGACCGCCACGGCCCCTTACTAATTCACTACCTGGAATTTGATGTAATTTAATACCGGCCTCTGCTAAAAGTTGGTTCGTAATAGTATTCCGGTCATAGACGATCACTTCGCCAGGCGCGATGGCTAATGTGTTTGATCCATCGTTCCATTGCTCTCTGGCAGCTGCCGTGATATCGTCGCCGCCACAACGAATCAACTCGACTGCCGGCAAGTCCAAATAACGGCATAAAATGTGATCTAACGTATCTTTTTCTTCAACTACTTTGATTTCTTGTCCTTGCTTTGTAATAGAGAACAAGGTTAGTTCACCTTCTATTTCAGGATGAATCGTAAACTTGTCTTTATCAATCATGGTAAAGACTGTGTCCAGATGCATAAATTTCCGTTCAGAACCAATATCAAATGCTAAAATATGTTCAAATGACGGTTCCATTGAAAAAATGTTTTCAGCAATTTTTTCGATAGAGTGCACTTCTGTACGCTGAGAAATACCGATCGCTAATACATGCTGGGACAAAACAAGCTGATCCCCACCTTCGATACGTGCAGGTTCTTCTCGATCATACAAGAAATTGACCGATGGCTTGGCGAACTGCGGATGGTGCTTGAAAATGTACTGTCCATAAAGCGTTTCTCTTCGACGAGTTTCGGAAAACATCCGGTTAAGAGAAATGCTATGTCCTATAATAGCAAACGGATCTCTTGTAAAATAAAGGTTTGGCATCGGATCAATAATAAATGGATAATCATTTTCCCGCATTGCTGAGAAACTTGCAGTCTTCGATATGGAAAGATCCTGTTTTTTTAACCCCGCCATCGTTTGATCAATAAACGCTCGTTCGTCTTTAATCGAAAGAAAATAGTCTCTGACTTCATTTAATACATCTTGATCTTGAATTTTCGTCTCTTGCAAATAATCATCCAAGAAAGCTTCCTTACATCCTGAAAGCTGTAATGTTTCAGCAGCCAGGTCTTCTAAATAAACCACTTCACAGCCATTCTCCACTAAAACTTTTGCAAAAAAATCATGTTCTTGTTGGGCTTGTGCCAAAAATGGAATATCGTCAAACAACAAGTCTTCTAAATAATCCGGCATCAAGTTTTCAAGTTCTGCACCAGGACGATGGAGCATCACCCGTTTTAACGGTTCAATTTCTGAAAATATTTGTATAGGTTTTGACATATCCAACCATTCCTTTCGCTCATTTCAAAATGCTGAAGATGTGCATAAATATAAAAGAACATCTAATAATAATACAGCTTCATTAAGAATTGAGTGTTATCAATTATATTTAATTGTAGGTTGAAAATAAAAAAACAGCAAGTAATATGGTTCTCGTGTATTGAGATCGGTTTGAACATTTTACAGATATTTGTATTATTTCATGCACCTTTTTGCCAACGCTTTCAGCTTTTACTTTTTTTGTTATGATTGAAACAAATATGTCTTACTACGAGAAAGGAAGTTTAACAGATGGTTGATCAAAAACAAATTTATTACGGCGCAGATTACAATCCTGAACAGTGGTCACAAGAAACGATAAAGGAAGACATGCGCTTAATGAGAGAAGTTGGAGTCAATTATGTCAGCATCAATATTTTTGGTTGGGTAAACATTCAACCAAATGAATCAACATTTGATTTCACTTTTTTGGATTGGCTGATGGATCTCCTTTATGAAAACAATATTGCTATCGATTTAGCCAATGGAACAGCTTCGCCCCCTGCATGGTTAGTCAAAAAATATCCTGAAATGATGCCGATGACCATTTATGGCAATCGGTTGGTACATGGTTCTCGCCAGCACTATTGCCCGACTTCACCGATTTATCGGGAATATGCCCGTCGGCTCAGTGAAGCTGTTGCCAAACGATACAGCCAACATCCGGGAGTTGTGATGTGGCATATCAATAATGAATATACTTGTCACATCCATGAATGTTATTGCCCAAACTGTCGTGCCAGTTTCCAAAATTGGCTAGAAAAAAAATACCAAACAATTGAAGCATTGAATACGGCTTGGTCAACAAAATTTTGGAGCCAAACCTATCAAGAATGGGATGAGATTTTCCTACCAGAAGAAATGCCGACTTTTAAGAATCCTTGTCAACAGCTTGATTATCGTCGCTTCATTTCTGATATGAATCTGGAAATTTATCAGATCGAGAAAAAGGCAATTCAAACATTCTCGTCAAACATCCCATTCATGACGAATTTGATGGGTCTTCATAAATATGTCGATGGCTTCAAATGGGCTTCTGAAATGGATGTCGTTAGCTGGAATGCCTATCCTAATCCGTTTGAATCTCTGCCCTATCCCCAATTCTTAGCCAATGATCTCATGCGAAGTTTAAAAAAGAAACCTTTTTTGATCATGGAACAAGCCCCAAGTGCGGTCAACTGGCGCCAAGTAAACGGCGTCAAAAAACCCGGTCAAATGCGCTTATGGAGTTATGAGGCACTTGCTCATGGCTCCGATGGCATGATGTTCTTTCAATGGCGCCAATCACAAGGAGGGGCAGAGAAATTCCATAGTGCAATAGTCCCTCATGGTGATCCACACACAAGTCGCACCTTTCGAGAATGTGCTGCTCTGGGAAATGAATTAAAACAGTTGAATGACATCGTTGGCAGCCGGTTTGTTGCCGATATTGCTATCGTATTTGATTGGGAAAATTGGTGGGCCCTTGAGCTAGATGCGAAGCCGAATACCAATATTCGCTATATTCACCAAATGAGGGCGTTATATGCCGCTCTAAGAGCGTTGAACATTGCTGTTGATTTCATTCATCCATCTGAATCACTAGACGGCTATCCCCTTGTGATTGCGTATAATTTGTACTCTTCATCAGAAGAATTCGGCAATAAAGTCAAAGAATTTGTAGCAAGTGGTGGAACATTCTTGACAAATTTCTTCAGCGGAATCGTCAACGAAAACGATCAAGTCTATCTTGGCGGCTATCCAGGACTTTTTAAAGAGGTATTAGGGATCATAGTTGAAGAATTTCAGCCTTTAAAACCGGAAATCCAGCAACAAGTGCATTTTAAAAATAAATTTTATGAAAATCGTCAGTGGGAAGAAGTGATCCACTTACAAGGTGCTACCCCACTGGCTACCTTCACGAGTGATTTCCTTAAAGATTCACCAGCTATCACTAAACATCGGTTTGGCAAAGGACTGGCTTATTATTTAGGAACCGAGTTAGACCAAGAAGGGTTGACCGACTTATTGAACGACATTTTTAGTGATGCAAAACTAAAAAAAGTTGCTGAGAGGTATTTGCAAGAAAACAGCGAGTTGTCTGTCACTGTTCGACAAGGACCAACCCATATCTTCTTATTCCTACTTAATCATACAAACGATTCACAACAAGTACAATTTCTATCGGAAGGTACAGCATTATTATCAAAAAGAAAAGTTTGTGAACTCACCCTCGCCCCCATGGAAGTTGAAATCATCAAATTTGCCAAGGGCTAAAGAATTGCTTTATCTTTTGTTCTATTCTTTGTGATAACTCCATTCTCAGACTTTTTCGATCGTTCCTTCGTATACAGATGAATGACCCGATTAGAATCTATCTAATCGGGTCATTCATTCGATGATTTGCATGAAACAGCAAATTACATAACTACTATCATTTAGTTTTTCTTACAGTAACAATTGAACAAGAAAATGCCACTATTTTGGTGAGTTTCAATCAACTGAAAACCTGCGGGACTATCCGAACGCCCAATCCTAGATCAACAACTTATTGATTACTGGAACTGCATTCCGCCATCCACAATGATTGTTTGTCCAGTTATATAGTTGGCATCATCACTGGCTAAAAATGAAACAACTGCCGAAACATCTTCGGGTTCAGATAAACGTTTCAATGCGATATCTTTACTAAAAGTTTGCATCCCCCATTCATCATCTTTACCAGCATTAGCACCTACTTGATGCGCAATATCCATCATCATCGGTGTTTTAACAATACCTGGTGCATAAGCATTTACAGTAATACCATAGTCAGCTAAATCTCGCGCAGCGATTTGGGTCATACCACGAACAGCGAACTTTGAGCTACTGTACAACATGAGATTAGGATTACCCACAACACCTGCCTGTGAACAAGCATTGATGATTTTTCCACCATGATTCAACTTTTGAAATGCTTCAGAAGCCGCTTGTGTTCCCCATAATACGCCCCCGGCATTCACGGAATAAACTTTTTCAAACTGTTCTGGAGTAATAGACTCTATCGGTGTAGTCGGTGCTACCCCAGCATTATTTACAATCACTGATAAGTCACCATAGACATCTATTACTTTATCAACTGCTGAAAAAATCTCATCCCGTTTCGAAACATCTGCTTTGATAGCAATCGCATGTTCACCAAGCTCTTTCGCTGCCGCTCTTACAGAGTTTTCATTGTAATCCACCATTGCCACGTCAAAGCCATCTTTGTACAAACGCTTAGCTATGGCAAAGCCAATACCTTGACCAGCACCGGTAACTAATGCAACTTTTTTCATTCATTCTCAGCTAGTGAAAATAAATACGCATTCTAGTAAATTTTCTAAAACAGTAATTCGCAACACTTTTTCTTTTTGCTGATAAAGATCAATCCTTTCAAAATTTAAGAAAGCACACATTTAAATAAAAAAAGCATCAACGTATTCCTTACGTTGATGCTTCATTGTTATACCGACGGCCGGGGTCGAACCGGCACGTCCTTGCGGACACCAGATTTTGAGTCTGGCGCGTCTGCCAATTCCGCCACGTCGGCATGATTGCAGATCACTCAAGTACTTACTAAATTTTAACAGCTTTTTTTATCCAACCAGTTGATCTTCAACCAATATTAGGATAAAAATCGATACATCAATCGTACGAACGAATGATGTACCGATAATACCGACGGCCGGGGTCGAACCGGCACGCCCTCGCGGGCACTGGATTTTGAGTCCAGCGCGTCTGCCAATTCCGCCACGTCGGCATAACGCAAATATTAGTATCGTACTAAGGCGGTAACCGGATTTGAACCGGTGATGAAGGTTTTGCAGACCTCTGCCTTACCACTTGGCTATACCGCCATTATACTATTTCTGCAATTTACAAAAATGTAAATCGAACTGGGGTAGCTGGATTCGAACCAACGCATGACGGAGTCAAAGTCCGTTGCCTTACCGCTTGGCTATACCCCAAAAATGAAAGGGCGAGTGATGGGAATCGAACCCACGAATGCCGGAGCCACAATCCGGTGCGTTAACCACTTCGCCACACCCGCCGTGATAAGAAAACTTTTTAAAATAATAATGGCAGGGGCAGCAGGAATTGAACCCACACTAACGGTTTTGGAGACCGCTGTTCTACCTTTAAACTATGCCCCTATAAAATGGAGGAGAGTGGATTCGAACCACTGAACCCGAAGGAACGGATTTACAGTCCGTCGCGTTTAGCCACTTCGCTACTCCTCCATGGTGGCGCGGGACAGAATCGAACTGCCGACACATGGAGCTTCAATCCATTGCTCTACCAACTGAGCTACCGAGCCAAAATAACATGGTGTATTTACAATAATAATGAAACGGTCTGGACGGGACTCGAACCCGCGACCTCCTGCGTGACAGGCAGGCATTCTAACCAACTGAACTACCAAACCGTAATGGAGGTTAACGGGATCGAACCGCTGACCCTCTGCTTGTAAGGCAGATGCTCTCCCAGCTGAGCTAAACCTCCGGGTGTTCATTAAATTGTAATGATCCGTACGGGATTCGAACCCGTGTTACCGCCGTGAAAGGGCGGTGTCTTAACCACTTGACCAACGGACCAAGATTATAACGGAGAGTAAGGGATTCGAACCCTTGAGACAGCGGTAGCCATCTACATGATTTCCAATCATGCTCCTTCGGCCTCTCGGACAACTCTCCAGCCTAAAAGAAGCTCAATACCCTTTTTTCTCTTGTAAGAGAACTCCGGCAGTAGGACTCGAACCTACGACATCATGATTAACAGTCATGCGCTACTACCAACTGAGCTATGCCGGAATGAAACAGCGTGGCGACGTCCTACTCTCACAAAGGGAAACCCTTCACTACAATCGGCGCTAAGAAGCTTAACTTCTGTGTTCGG